>DGIP01000117.1:666-1142 GCA_002386405.1 Stenotrophomonas maltophilia | reverse complement strand
GACCGTTGGTCGGTACGCCGTCAAAACGCAGGCGGCGCCCCGTAAAACCGCCTCAAATGCCCGGCCACAGCCGGCATCTCCGCTTCCAGCAGATCCGGCGCCGAGAAGTGATACTCGGTCGCCACCGCAAAAAACTCATCCGGCGCTTCGGCCGCATACGGGTCAATCACCGTCTCCACCCCGGCATCCACCTGCGCGCACAGCGCATCGAAGGCCTGCTGGAAATCGGCGGCCCACTGCTGCTGCCACGCACGCGGCAGCGGCGGGGTGCCATCGAGCACGCCATCGAGCACATCGATGCGGTGCGCCATCTCATGCACCACCACGCACGCGCCTTCGTGGGGATGCTCCAGTTCTGCCTGCACGTCATGCCAGGACAGCAGCAGCGGACCGTTGTGCGAGACCTGGCCGATCGCTTCCTCTTCCCACTCGTGCAGCACCCCGTCTTCGTCCATCTCGCTCTGCGGCACGATGAA
>DGIP01000117.1:0-462 GCA_002386405.1 Stenotrophomonas maltophilia | reverse complement strand
CTCGCTCTGCGGCACGATGAAGCCTTCGGGGTACACCAGCACCTGCGACCAGCCGCGCAATCCCACTTCACCCAGTTCCAGCAGCGGCAGGCAGCACAGCGCGGCGATCAGCACCGCGTCATCGTCGCCCAGCTGCAGCCCGCCAATGGGGGTGATGGTCTTGTCGTGCAGGAACGCCGCAGCCAGTACACGCAGGCGCTGCACACGTTCGGGCGGCAAGCCGCGCAGCCACGCGGTGCGCTGGCAGGTGCGTTGCCAGGCGGAATCAGGAATCGGGCGCGGTGACGAGCGCAGCCAGCGCAACAACGACTGGATCAGCGGAACATGCCCGGCAGGAAGCTGTGCCATTTCGGCGCACGCAGGCGCGGCAGCACATCGTCATCGCCGCCACCGCCGGTGCTGCCCGGCGCGGTTGCGCTCGGCTTGACCGTGGTCGGCGCGGTGCTGGTCGGCGTGGCCAGA
>DGIP01000119.1:3113-3388 GCA_002386405.1 Stenotrophomonas maltophilia | reverse complement strand
CCCGCTCCTGCAGCTCAGCTGGCGCCAGCACGGCCGCCGCCAGGCCTGCCTGTTCTGGCCCGACACCCTTCCACCGCCGCGCCGACGTGAACTGCGACTGGCGATCCAGGCCCGTCCCATTCCGCGTTCACCTCCGTGATGGCACCATAGGCTGAATTGTCCGGCGTACCTGCATGTTCAAACCCATACCAGTAGCCATCGGCCTGCGTTACCTGCGGGCCAAGCGCCGCAACGGCTTCATCTCCTTCATCTCCATGGCCTCGATCCTCGGCATC
>DGIP01000119.1:1445-2901 GCA_002386405.1 Stenotrophomonas maltophilia | reverse complement strand
CTCGGCATCGCGCTGGGCGTGACCGTGCTGATCACCACGCTGGCGGTGATGAGCGGTTTCCAGAAGGAAATCCGCGACCGCCTGCTGCAGATGACCGCGCATACCACCATCACCGCCGACGGCGCGCCCATGGCGAACTGGCAGCATGCGGTGGACGTGGCCCACAAGGATCCACGCGTGGCCGGCGCCGCGCCGTACATCGAGATCCAGGCCATGCTCAGCGGCGCCCGCGTGCAGGGGGCCATCGTGCAGGGCATCGACCCGGCGCTGGAGCCGGCGGTGTCGGTGATCAACACCAAGCTCAAGAAGGGCAGCTTCGACAGCCTGAAGGAAGGCAGCTACAACCTGCTGGTCGGCCAGGAACTGGCGATCTGGCTGGGCGTGGACGTCGGCGACACCGTGCTGGTGACCCTTGCCGAAGTGCAGGGCACTCCGATGGGCGCGATGCCACGGCTGAAGCGCTTCACCGTGAGCGGCATCTTCGAGGCCGGCTACAACGAAATCGACCGCGGCGTGGCCTACGCCAACATGGCCGACCTGGAGCGCGTGCTGCGCATGGACGGGGTCACCGGCGTACGCCTGAAGCTGCATGACATGGACAAGGCGCTGGACGTGGGCGTGGACCTGGCCCACAACCTCAGCGGCGGCTACCGGGTCAGCGACTGGACCCAGCAGAACGCCAACCTGTACCACTCGCTGCGCATGGAAAAAGTGGTGATGGGCATCCTGCTCTCGCTGATCATCGCCATGGGCGCGTTCAACCTGGTGTCCTCGCAGGTGATGCTGGTCACCGACAAGCAGGCCGACATCGCGATCCTGCGCACCCTGGGCCTGACCCCGGGCGGGGTGATGCAGGTGTTCATGGTGCAGGGCTCGCTGATCGGCATCTTCGGTACCGTGCTCGGCGTGGTCGGCGGCATCACCCTGACCTTGAACCTGGAGCGCATCCTCGGCGCGATCGAGACGCTGTTCAACGTCAAGCTGCTGCCCGAAGACGTGTATTACATCACCGGCCTGCCGACCGACATGCAGACCCCGGACATCGTCATCATCACCGTCATCGCGCTGGTCATGAGCTTCCTGGCGACCCTGTACCCCGCGTGGCGCGCTGCCCGCACCCAGCCGGCGGAGGCCCTGCGCTATGAATGAGCCGATCAACCGCGGCGACGAAGTGATCCGCGCGCAGGGGCTGGCCAAGACCTACGCCGAAGGCCGCATGCAGACCCCGGTGTTCAACGGCCTGGACCTGAGCGTGGCCGCCGGCGAGACCGTGGCCATCATCGGCGCCTCCGGTGCCGGCAAGAGCACGCTGCTGCACCTGCTGGGCGGGCTGGATACGCCGACGGCCGGCGAAGTGTTCGTGGCCGGCAACCAGATGTCGTCGCTGTCCGACAGCCAGCGCGGCCGCCTGCGCAACCGCGCGCTGGGCTTCGTGTACCAGTTCCACCACCTGCTG
>DGIP01000119.1:981-1230 GCA_002386405.1 Stenotrophomonas maltophilia | reverse complement strand
CCAGTTCCACCACCTGCTGCCCGAATTCACCGCGCTGGAAAACGTGATGATGCCGGTGCTGCTGGGGGGCGAGGAGGTGGCTGATGCCCGCGCCCGCGCAAAGGCGCTGCTGGAATCGGTGGGCCTGGGCCATCGCCTGGAGCACAAGCCGGGCGAGCTGTCCGGTGGCGAGCGCCAGCGGGCCGCCGTGGCCCGTGCGCTGGTCAACCGCCCGGCCTGCGTGCTGGGCGACGAACCGACCGGCAACCT
>DGIP01000119.1:0-753 GCA_002386405.1 Stenotrophomonas maltophilia | reverse complement strand
GAACCGACCGGCAACCTGGACGACAAGACCGCTGCAACCGTGTTCGAGCTGATGCTGGACCTCAACCGGGCCCACCACACCAGCCTGGTGCTGGTGACCCACGACCGCAGCCTGGCGCGCAAGCTGGACCGCGTGCTGGAACTGCGCGAAGGCCGGCTGCACGCCCTGGCCCACGCCGAGGTCTGAGCTGGCAGCTGAACAGCCGCCAGTCCGCGCCTGCGGGCCGGCGGCGGCGGGTGCATGATCGCCTTGTTCCCCACCGCGGAGGTGCCATGAAGACGCTTATCGCCATCGTTGCAATGGGCCTGGTGCTGGCCGGCTGCGCCACCGGTCGGCTGACCAGCGCCGAACGCCTGGAGCTGTACCGTGCCCACGCGGGCCCGCCGCAGCCGTCGATGCGCTACTTCGGCTCGCTCAACGGCTGGACCGAGCTGGGCGACAGCGCGCTGGCGGTGTGGACCCGCCCCAGCGAGGCCTACCTCATTGAGCTGCGCGGTCCGTGCTACGGGCTCAGTTACGCCACCGCGATCGGGCTGACCAGCCAGACCGGCCAGGTGTCATCGCGCTTCGACCGGGTGCTGGTCCGCGATCCCAACCACGGCCCGAGCGTGCCGTGCTTCATCGGCGCGATCCGCCCGCTGGACGTGAAGGCGCTGCGCTCCTCGGAACAGGAAATGCGTCAGGCGCAGGTGCAGGAGCGCGAAGCGGGGCAAACACCGCCGGCGGAATGATGTAGGTGCCGACCGTTGGTCG
>DGIP01000225.1:20034-20282 GCA_002386405.1 Stenotrophomonas maltophilia | reverse complement strand
CTGTCCGACCCGGCGTTCTTCGTGCGCGACCAGCACCCGGCCCGCGAGCTGCTCAACGCGGTGGCCGAAGCCGGCGCCAACTGGCTGGGCGAAGAGGATGTCGACCCACAGCTGGTGCAGAAGCTGGACCGCGCCGTCGACAAGGTGGTCACCGACTACGAGGGCGATGCGGCGGTCTTCGAAGCGGCCAACGACGAGATCCAGCAGCACTTCCGCGCGCTGGCGCACAAGGCCGAGCTGGCCGAGCG
>DGIP01000225.1:0-19810 GCA_002386405.1 Stenotrophomonas maltophilia | reverse complement strand
AGGCCGAGCTGGCCGAGCGCCGCCACGTGGAAGCGGCGCGCGGCAAGGAACGCCTGGAATCGGCCAAGCAGCAGGCCGGCGCCAGCATCGAACAGCTGTGCGCGCAGGCCGCGCCGCCCCGGTTCGTGCAGGCCCTGCTCAAGCAGGCCTGGTCGGACGTGCTGACCCTGACCCTGCTGCGCAGCGGCGAAGGCTCCGAACAATGGCAGGCGCGCGAGCAGGAAACCGCACGCATCGCCGAGGTCACCTGCCAGCCGCCCGGCAGCGCCGAGAGTGATACCCAGCTCGGCGAGCAGGTCGAAGCGGCGCTGCTGCAGGTGGGCTATCACCAGGACGAAGCGGCGGCGATCGCGCGCCGGCTGTCCACCCCGGGCGGCGAAGACGACAGCAGCTCGCGCACCGAACTGACCGCGCGCATCCGTGCGCGCACCCGGCTGGGCGAGCAGGCCGAAGGCAGCGAAGCACGGCGCGAGGCGCCCTTGGCGCGCAGCCCGGCCGAGGAAGACTGGTACCGCCAGCTGCGCACCCTGCCGTTCGGCACGTGGTTCGAATTCACCACCAACCAGCAGGGCGACATGCGCCGCCAGCGGCTGTCCTGGTACAGCCTGATCACCGACAACGCGCTGTTCGTCAATCCGCGCGGGCAGAAGGTGGCCGAGCATTCGCTGGACAGCCTGGCGCGGCTGATGGCGCACGGCCAGGCGCGCCTGGTCAGCGAAGGCAAGAGCCGCCTGATCGATCGTGCCTGGCAGGCCACCCTGCGCACCCTGCGTTCGCTGGCCGGCACCCCGGCCGCTGCGGAGACCGAGCAATGAACGACGACACCCGCCGTGCACCCCGCCGCGAGGTGGCCGACCAGGTGCCGGTGACCGACATGATGGCCGAGGCGGTGATCGGCCGGCTGGGCAATGTGTCTGAAACCGGCATGCTGATGATCTGTTCGGTGCCGATGACGCCGGAGGCGCTGTATCAGTTCCGCTTCGCCATCCAGGGTCCCCAGGGCCAACCGGTGCAGGTGGACGTGGGCGCGCACCTGTTGTGGAACGAGCACAGCAATGCGCCGGGCCAGTCGTGGGCGGGCTTCCGCTTCCTGACCCTGAGCCGCGAGCACCGCGAACAGCTGCGCGCCTGGATCGCCGAGGAATCTTCGGCGGTGTGAGTGCCGGTTCCGGCACAGCGCGCACGGGCTGATTGCGGCAGAATCAGGGGCTGCATTCCGCACTGCCCTGTGAGCCTCCGCGATGAACCAGCCCGACCTCGCCGCCCTGTATTCCCATCATGTCCGCGTGCTGTGCCAACGCGCCGACGAGGCGCTGGCGCGCGGCGGCTTCGACCACCTGGTGATTCCCAGCGGCACGCTGCACTACCAGGCGTTCGACGACCGCGATTACCCGTATGCGGTGAACCCGAACTTCAAGGCCTGGCTGCCGCTGACCAAGGTGCCCAACAGCTGGGTGGTGTACACGCCGGGCCAGCGCCCGAAGGTGATCTTCCACCAGCCGTTCGATTACTGGCACGTGGTGCCGGATGCGCCGAACGGCTGGTGGGTGGACCATTTCGACATCGAGATCATCCGCACGCCGGACGAGGCGCTGGCGCTGCTGCCGCGCGATGCGGCGCGCTGCGCGATCCTGGGCGAGCCGCAGAGCGCGCTGGGCGCATTCGCGCCGAACAACCCCGAGCCGGTCATCCACTACCTGGACTGGCACCGGGCGTACAAGACGGCATATGAAATCGCGCTGATGCGCCAGGCCCAGCAGCTGGGCGTGCGCGGCCACCGCGCGGCGGAGGCTGCGTTCCGCGCCGGTGCGAGCGAGTTCGAGATCCACATGGCCTACTGCCGCGCGGTCGGCCAAGATGCCAATGAACTGCCCTACGGCAACATCATCGGGCTGAACGAACACGCTGCGGTGCTGCATTACACCGACCTGGGCCGCAGCGCGCCGCAGCCGCTGCGCAGCTTCCTGATCGACGCCGGCGCGAGCGCGTACGGCTATGCCAGCGACATCACGCGCACGTATGCGGCCGCGGGCCACGACGAGTTCCAGGCGATGATCGATGCGGTGGACGCGGCCCAGCAGACGATGGGTGCCGGCGTGCGCGCGGGCGTGGACTACAAGCAGCTGCACATCGATGCGCATCTGTCGCTGATGGGCATCCTGAACGACTTCGGCGTGCTGAAGGTCTCGCCGGAAGCGGCGCTGGCGACCGGCGTCAGCGCGGCCTTCTTCCCGCACGGGCTGGGCCACCTGATCGGCCTGCAGGTCCACGACGTGGCCGGCTTCGCTGCCAGCGACCGCGGCGGCCGCGTGGAGCGCCCGCAGGGCCACCCGTACCTGCGCCTGACCCGCGCACTGGAACCGGGCATGGTGGTCACCATCGAACCGGGCGTGTACTTCATCGACATGCTGCTGGACGAAGTGAAGCAGCGCGGCCAGGGCGACAGCATCGACTGGGCCCGCGTGGACTTCTTCCGGCCTTACGGTGGCATCCGCATTGAAGATGAAGTGCTGTGCACCGACGGCGATGCGGACAACCTGACCCGGCCGGAGTTTGCGAAGGCGTAACGTTGATCGACGCCTTCCCATGCATCCGGGCAGTTGCCCGGCTGCTTCATGTATTTATGCGAACAGCCGGTGGTTCCTGCATGGTCTGAGCTGGGCCGGCGGGTGCGGGGGTACGGGGGGCGCCGTGAACCCATCCTTGGGGGCTCTTGCGAAACATCCATGTTTCGCAAAGCCCCCGTACCCCCGCCCCCGCCGACCCCCGACAGTGTGTCGGTGGCCATGGAAGATCAACAGCAGGCGCGGCGGCCGCGTAGGGACACGCCATGCGTGTCTGATTTTCCTATCCGCACGCGACCATCTGTCGGGGGCTGCCCGTCGGCCGCCCCGCTCGCAGCGATGAAAACGCTGCTCTTCGCGACCACGCAACAGACACAAAAAACCCGGCCGAAGCCGGGTTTTTCGCGTTTCAAACCAGAACCATCAGGTCCAGCCGAACAGCTCGAACAGCTTCAGGATCAGGTAGGCGCAGCCGCCGGCCGCCGGGATGGTGAGGATCCAGGCCCAGACGATGCGCTCGATCACGCCGAAGCGCAGCGAACGCGGGTTCTTGGCGTAGCCCACGCCCATGATGGCGGTGGAGATGCTGTGGGTGGTCGACACCGGCATGCCGAAGTGCGCGGCCAGGGTCAGGATCGTGGCCGAGCTGGTTTCAGCGGCGAAGCCGTGGATCGGGTGCAGCTTGACCATCTTGTGGCCCAGCGTCTTGATGATCTTCCAGCCGCCCGAGGCGGTGCCGGCGGCCATCACCACCGCGCAGGTCAGCACGATCCACATGGCGATGCCGTCACCGGCGTGCGCGTCCGGGTGCATGAAGGCCAGCCAGGACGGCAGGTCGTTCAGTGCGCCGGTCGCTTCGGCGCCGATCAGGGTCATGGCGATGATGCCCATGGTCTTCTGCGCGTCGTTGTGGCCGTGGGCAAAGCCCATGTAGGCCGCCGAGACGATCTGGGCCTTGCCGAAGAACGCGTTGACGATGCGCGGGCGGGCCAGGCGGCCCAGCCAGCCACCGGCCTTGGCCATGGCCGCGATGATCGCCCACAGCAGCAGCATCACTACGATGCCGAGCAGGAAGCCAGCGATCGGCGAGGTGATCATCGGCAGGAACACCTTCCACAGCAGGCCCTTGTTCTGCGCCCAGGTGCCGATGCGTTCGGACCAGATCAGCGCGTCCCAGTTGTTGTGGGCCGCGGCCAGGCCGGCGCCGCACAGGCCACCGATCAGCGCGTGCGAGGACGACGACGGCAGGCCCTTCCACCAGGTGATCAGGTTCCAGATGATGCCGCCCAGCAGCGCGCACAGGATCACCTGCGGGGTCACGTCGACCACGCCGGTGTTGAGCAGGCCCGAGGCGATGGTCAGCGCCACGGCGGTGCCGGTCAGGGCGCCGATGAGGTTCATGAAGGCCGCGAGCATCACCGCCCAGCCGGGCGAGAGCACCTTGGTCGCCACCACGGTGGCGATGGAGTTGGCGGTGTCGTGGAAGCCGTTGATGAACTCGAAGACGAGCGCGGCCAGGATCACCACCAGAACGAGGGTCAGCATGCTGTGGCGTCCGTCAGCTGTTCTTCAGCACGATCTGGTACGCCACCACACCGGCCTCGCGGCAACGGTCGATGGCCTTTTCCAGGATCTCGAAGAATTCCTTGAGCAGGAACATCTGCAGGTTGTCCAGGCGACCGGAGTAGATGTCGCGGTAGAGCTCGAGCATCAGGCGGTCGGCTTCGTTTTCCAGCGCGCGCAGCTTCTCGTTGAGCCCGGTCATCTTGTCCAGGTTCATGTTGCGCAGGTCGTGGACCATCTCGACGACCACGCTGGCGGCCTGCTCGAGCATCGCCGCGCGCGGCGCGAAATCGATGTGTTCCAGGTGCTTGGTGGCCAGCGAGTAGCGGTCGGCGAACTTCTCGACCTGCTTGGGAATCTTGTACAGCGCCGAGCCCAGCGCTTCGATGTCTTCGCGCTCGATCGGGGTCATGAAGCTGTCCACCAGCGCCTGGCTGATCTTGTCCGAGGCGGCGCGTTCGCGCAGGCGGGCCAGCTTGAAGGCGTCGAGCGCCGGCTGCCGGTCGGCGTCGCGCAGCATCGAATGCAGCGCCTTGGCGCTGTCGTGGGCGGCCTGGGCAGCCTCGTCCAGCAGGGTGTAGAACTGTTTGCCGGAGCCGAAAATGGTCTGCAGAGAGAACATTGAGAAACCTATTCGCCGTCGAGGAAGGACGGCACCGGGCGGAATTATGACGGTTTGATGTCCAATCCGGGTACTCCCGTCATCTTCACACTGCCACCGGGCCACCTGAACGACCCTGTTTGCACCCCTCCCCCCGGCTTTTGTTAAGATGCGCGGGCACCTTCGGGTGCACTCTATGGACGACGACCCTTATCCCCCGCCGCGCCCGCCAGGCTTGACCTGGCCCGGTAGCCGCCCGCGCTTGAACACGCCCTCCCTGCCACCAACCGGGGACGACGCCCGTGTTTGAACTGATCCTGCTTGTTTTCGCCCTGATCCTGCTCAACGGGTTCTTTGCCATGTCCGAGATGTCGGTCATGACCTCGCGCAAGAGCCGCCTGAAGCAGATGGCCGGCACCTCCAAGCGCGCCGCGAAGGCGCTGGAGCTGTCCGAGAAGCCCGAAAGCTTTCTCTCCACCGTGCAGATCGGCATCACCGTGATCGGCGTGCTGACCGGCCTGCTCGGCGGCGACGCCATCGGCGAGGCCATTGCCATCTGGATCAAGAGCCTGATGCCTGGCTTTGGCCATGCCGAACTGGTCGGCAAGGGCTTGGCCGTCACCCTGATCACCTTTGTCACGCTGATCTTCGGCGAACTGGTGCCCAAGCGCCTGGCGCTGACCCGCTCGGAGGACATCGCCGGACTGGTGGCCCTGCCGATGAGCTGGCTGGCCAAGCTGGCCTTCCCGTTCGTCTGGCTGCTGTCCAAGACCACCCGGCTGGTCCTGCGCCTGCTGGGCCTGGGCAATGACGAGGCCGCGACGGTGACGGAAGAAGAGATCCGCATGCTGGTGGCCGAAAGCCACGAGGCCGGCGTGATCGACGCGCACGAGCGCGACATGATGAACCGCGTGATGCGCCTGGGCGACCGTACCGCCGACAGCCTGATGACCCCGCGCAACCGGATTGCCTGGCTGGATACCCAGGCCGATGTGGAGAAGAACCTGGCCGCCATGCGCGAGCATGAGTTCTCGCGCTACCCGGTGTTCCGCGGCAACGACCAGGACATCGTCGGCGTGCTCGAGGTCAAGAGCCTGGTCACCCGCCTGGTGCGCGATGAGCACTCGCTGTTCCAGCAGTTGCGTGAACCGCTGTATGTCTCCGAATCCACCCATGCGATGAAACTGCTGGAGATCTTCCGCGAGGAACAGCAGTCGATGGCGCTGGTGGTGGACGAGTACGGCGAGATCCAGGGCCTGGTGACCATCAGCGACCTGATGGGCGCGGTGGTCGGCCGCATGCAGTCGGTGGAGAACGTCGACGAGGACGCGCTGGTGGTGACCCGCGAAGACGGCTCGCTGCTGGTAGATGGCTCGCTGTCGATCGAAGACCTGCGCGAACTGATGGGCAATGCCGAACTGCCCGATGCCGAGGACGGCGACTACTACACGCTGGCCGGCATGTGCATCCACTACTTCGGCCGCATCCCGCATGCCGGGGAGTACTTCGACTGGGCCGGCTGGCGAATCGAGATCGTCGACCTGGACGGCGCGCGCGTGGACAAGCTGCTGCTGCGCACGCTGGCCGAAGAGGAGACCGATGAACTTACCGGCTGATCCGTCCCCGGCGCCGGACCAGAGCCGGCCGGAATACCAGAACGAAGGCATCCGTACGCTGCTGGCGATGTTCGACCACGGCGATCCCGACGAACGCCTGCGCCTGGGGCAGATCCTGCAGGGCCTTCAGCAGAGCGCGTTCGGGGTGTTCCTGTTCATCGCGATCCTGCCGTCGTTCATTCCGGTGCCCGGGCTGGGGGGCGCCGTGAGCGGGCCGCTGGTGATCCTGATCGGCGTGCAGATGCTGTGCGGCCTGCGGCGGCCGTGGCTGCCGGGCTTCATCGCCAACCGCGGGCCGCGTCGCGGCACGATGCATAAATTCCTGGGGAAGATCGACGGCGCGCTGCGCCGCCTGGATCGCATGCTCAAGCCGCGTCGCGCGGCCTTCCTGGTGCCGTTGCCGGCGCATGCGTTCACCGGGCTGTTGCTGGTGCTGACCGGCGTGCTGCTGTCGCTGCCGATCCCGTTCACCAACTATCTGTTCGGGTTCCAGCTGCTGCTGTTCTCGCTGGCGCTGCTGGAACGCGATGGCACGCTGATGCTGGTCAACTGGATCGCCGCGATTGCCGCGGTGATGTTCTTCAGCTTCAGCTCCGGCCAGGTGGTGCACTACCTGACCGAGCTGTTCCAGCGCTGGTTCTAACGCAGGTCCACCACCCCGTTGTCGGACAATGCACTGGGGTCGTCGCTGACTGCGGACAACACGAAACTCAATGCCTTGCCCAACAGGGTGCCCGGGCCGTCCCAGTATTCGGCCGATTCGGCACGCACGTGGATCAGGCGCAGGTTCGGATCGTCCTTGCCGCCCGGGAAGAACAGCTTCATCGGCGGCGACCACAGTTCCTCCACCTTGGCGCGGTCGTCGACGATACGCGCGATGCCCGCCACCGAAACGTAGGTGTTTTTCGACTGCGAGGCGTAGGCCACGTTGACGCGCGGGTTGAGCGCGATCTCGGCCACCTTGGGGCTGTCGGCGGCGGTGGCGAACCACAGGTCGCCGTCGAATTCGACTTCCTGGGTGCCCAGCGGGCGGCTGTACAGGCGTCCGTCCACGCCGGTGGTGGTGAACATGGCGATGTCCACGTCGCGGATCAGTTCGGCCAGCTGTTCGATGTGCTGCTGGCGATCATGGTCGGCCATGCGGTGACTCCTGCAATAAGGAGCTCCATCACACCGGATCGAGGGAAATGGCGACGTGAACCGGACGGTCACGTCGCCTTCGCGTCGGGAATGCGCCAGCCACGCAGGGCGTGGCTCTACCTATCAGCGCGTCACCGATTTCCACGCTTGCATCGCCAACCCGAACGAACGCTTGCGCGCCCCGTGGTCATGGATGTTGGCGGTGAGCAGCAGCTCGTCGGGCTTGTGGCGCGCGGCGAACGCGGCCATGCCCTCGCTGACCTGGCGCTGGTCGCCCACCACCGCGCAGGCCAGCGCGTTCTGCACGCCGATCTTCTCGTGCGGCTGCCAGAACGCTTCGATATCGTCGATCGGCGGCGGAATCAGGCCCGGCAGGCCACGGCGCAGGTTGACGAAGCTCTGCTGCTGGGTAGTGAACAGGCGCTTGGCCTCGGCTTCGGATTCGGCCGCCACCACGTTCAGGCCCAACACCGCGTACGGCGCGGTGAGGTACTGCGAGGCGCGGAACTCGCGGCGGTAGACCGCCAGCGCTTCGTCCATCGCATCGGGCGCGAAGTGCGAGGCAAAGGCGAACGGCAGGCCCATGGCCGCCGCCAGGCGTGCACTGAACAGGCTGGAGCCCAGCAGCCACACCGGCACCGGGATGCCCGCGCCGGGGACCGCGCGCACCGCCTGGCCGGGCTGCGCCGGCTCGAAGTAGTGCAGCAGCTCGCGCACGTCCTGCGGGAACTGGTCGGCACTGTCGAAGTAGCGGCGCAGCGCGCGTGCGGTCGGCTGGTCGGTGCCCGGCGCGCGGCCCAGGCCGAGGTCGATGCGGTCCGGGTACAGCGAGGCCAGCGTGCCAAACTGTTCGGCCACCTGCAGCGGCGAGTGGTTGGGCAGCATGATGCCGCCGGCGCCGACGCGGATGCGCTGGGTGCCGCCGGCCACGTGGCCGATCAGCACCGCGGTGGCGGCGCTGGCGATGCCGGGCATGTTGTGGTGCTCGGCCAGCCAGTAGCGGTGGAAGCCCCAGCCTTCGGCGTGCTGGGCCAGATCCAGCATGTTGGCGAAGGCCTGGGTGGTGTCGCTGCCCTCGCAGACCGGGGCCAGATCAAGAATCGACAGTTGCATGGACGCGTTCCATCAAAGGTTATCCCTCGTTGATGGGGGCGGCCGTGTGCGGACACCATGGCCGCTGGCGGAATGGTGATTCCTGCGCGATATCAATCGGCGGCCTGGTCAACCAGCGGCTTCAGCCCGGCATCCAGCGCCACGCGCTCGTCGAAGACGAAACAGCGGCCGTCATAGCCTTCACCGCCCACGGCCTCGAAATAGCCGAGGATGCCGCCGTCGAGCTGCAGCACGTTGTCCATGCCGTCGTTGCGCATCCACAGCGCGGCCTTTTCGCAGCGGATGCCACCGGTGCAGAAGCTGACCACGGTGCTGTCGCGCAGTGCCTCGCGGTGCGGGGCCAGTGCCTCGGGCAGGTCGGTGAACTTGGTGATCGGCAGCACCAGCGCGTCGTGGAAGGTGCCGTACTCGATTTCCTGGGTATTGCGGGTATCGAGCATCACCACGGGCTTGCCGGCGTCGTCATGGCCCTGGCGCAGCCAGCGCTGCACCGTGGCCGGATCGACCGACGGCGCGCGCGGGTAGGCCAGCGGCTGGCCGTCGTCGATGCGGAAGCTGATGATCTCCGGCTTGACCTTGGCCTTGAGCCGGGCGAACGGCTGCATCTGGCTGTAGCTGGTCTTCACCCGCAGCCCGTCGAAACGCGGGTCGGCGCGCAACGCGGCATAGAAGCCCTCGATACCGGCCTCAGGGCCGGCCAGGAACAGGTTGATGCCCTCGCCCGCCACCAGCACGGTGCCGCGCAGCTCGCCGGCCTCGGCACGCGCCAGCAAGGTGGCGCACAGCGCCTCCGGGTCGGCGATCGGGGTGAAATGGTAGGCGGCGGTATTGGCGATCATCGGCCCATTTTACCCGGGGCCCGCCCTGGCCGCCCAACCGGGCGTTCAGCCGCGCAGCAGCACGAACGGCAGCAGTACCAGCGCGGCGGCCACCAGCATGCCGGCCAGCACCGCCACCACGAACAACGGGCGGCGCCGCAGCAGCGTGCTGAACGTTTCGGCGCTGCCATCGGCCAGCGCGGCCTGGCGTTCGGCGCGGACCCGCTCGCCGCGCGCCTGCTGGTACTCGGCCATCAGGGCCTTGGCCCGGGGCTGGTCGGCATCGTCGCGGATCCAGATACCGCCAAAGGAGATCCCCCACGGGCTGGGTTCGGTGCGGTAATGGGCGATGCCCGCCCGGTCCAGCAGCGCGATCACATCCTGGATTTCATCGTCCGCGACATTGCGCAGGTTGAGCAGCAGTTTCGACATGCGCCCATGATAGCGCCCGGCGATGCGCTACCCTTGCGTCCCATTTTCCATCCGGTGCCGCCCATGCGTGCTCTGCCGAAGTTCCTGCTCGTTCCCGCGCTGCTGTCGCTGCTGGCCGCCTGCACCCCGCCCGGCCCGCCGCCGGGCGGCAGCATCGCCACCTTCGAGAAGATCGACACCCAGCCGGGCACCGGTGCCGAGGCGACCCCGGGCAGCACCATCGTGGTCCACTACACCGGCTGGGTGTACGACGAAAAGGCCGCCGACAAGCACGGCGCCAAGTTCGACAGCTCGGTCGACCGCGGCGAGCCGTTCAGCTTCGGGCTGGGCCAGGGCCGGGTGATCAAGGGCTGGGATGAAGGCTTTGCCGGCATGAAGGTCGGCGGCAAGCGCACCCTGATGATTCCGGCCGACTACGGCTACGGTGCCTCCGGCGCCGGCTCGATCCCGCCGAACGCCTCGCTGGTGTTCGATGTCGAGCTGCTCGACGTCAAGCCGCGCTGAGCCGCATGAGCATTCCTGTCCTCCCTGCGCGACGCGTGGCGATCATCGGCGGCGGCCCGGCCGGGCTGATGGCGGCCGAGACCGTGCGCGCCGCCGGCCACGCCGTGGACCTGTACGAGGCCAAGGGCTCGCCCGGGCGCAAGTTCCTGATCGCGGGCAAGGGCGGCTTGAACCTGACCCATTCCGATCCGCAGGACGTGTTCGTGGCCCGCTACCGCGAGCGTGCGGCCGAGGTCGGCGCGTGGCTGGCCGATTTCGACGGCCCCGCGCTGCGTGAGTGGGCCGCGGGCTTTGGCGTGGAGACCTACGTCGGCACCTCCGGGCGGGTGTTCCCGGTCGACCGCAAGGCCGCCCCGCTGCTGCGCGGCTGGGTTCGCCGGCTGAAGGAACAGGGCGTGCGCTTCCACGTGCAGCATCGCTGGAGCGGGTGGCACGAGGACGGCGCGCTGCGCTTCGACACAGCGGAAGGCGTTGCCACGGTGCAGGCCGATGCGGTGGTGTTGGCGATGGGCGGTGGCAGCTGGCCCGAACTGGGCTCGGACGGCGCATGGGTGGCACCGCTGGCCGCGCGCGGCATCGAAATCGCGCCGCTCAAGCCGGCCAACTGCGGTTTCGACATCGACTGGACGCCCTACTTCCGCGACCGCCAGGCCGGCGCCCCGCTGAAGCCGGTGGTCGCGCATTGGACGGGCCTCGATGGCCGCGAACACACGCAGCAGGGCGAATGCGTAATCACGGCCACCGGCATTGAAGGCAGCCTCATCTACGCGCTCGCCGCGGACCTGCGCGACACCCTGGCGCGCGATGGCCATGTGCAGCTGCAGCTGGACCTGTTGCCCGGGCAGACCGAGGCCCAGCTGCTGGACAAGCTGCACAAGCCACGCCAGGGCCGCAGCTTCGGCGAACACCTGCGCCGCCAGCTCGGCCTGGGCGGGGTGAAATCGGCGCTGTTGTTTGAAGTGCTGGGCAAGGATGCCGGCCAGCTGCCGGCAGAGACCATCGCCGCCGCGTTGAAGCGGCTCACGCTGTCGCCGCTGCGCCCGCGGCCGCTCGACGAAGTGATCAGCACCGCCGGCGGCGTGCGGCTGGAAGCACTGGATGCGGCGCTGATGTTGCGCGACGTTCACGGCACGTTCTGCGCCGGCGAGATGCTGGATTGGGAAGCCCCCACCGGCGGCTACCTGTTGACCGCATGTTTCGCCAGCGGGTTGCGGGCCGGGCGCGGCGTCGTCGAATACCTCGCGCGCTAACGCGATTTGCTGTTGCGCAACGCCTGGATGCGCGCGGGTGGCTGGAACGAGTCGCTGCGTGCATCCGCCCAGAAGTCGTGGAAGACCGCGTGGTCCGGCACCCGGCGCAGCAGTTCGCCGGGGGTGAGGTAGCGGTACAGCGAGGCCAGCGAGCGGATCTCCACCGGCGAGACGCGGCGCACGATGTGTTCCGGCCCCAGTTCGGCCGGATGCTGCAGGCCGGCCGCACACAGCAGGTCACGCAGCGCACGCAGGGTGTTCTCGTGGTAGTTGTGCACGCGGGTGGCCTTGTCGGCCGGATCCAGGTGCCGCCAGCGGCTCGGGTTCTGGGTGGCGATCCCGGTCGGGCAGCGGTCGCTGTGGCAGCTCAGCGACTGGATGCAGCCCAAGGCGAACATGAAGCCCCGCCCGGCGTTGCACCAGTCCGCGCCCAGCGCGATGGTGCGCGCGATCTCGAACGCACTGCTGACCTTGCCCGCCGCGCCGACCCGGATGCGGTCGCGCAGGTCCAGGCCGACCAGCGTGTTGTGCACCAGCAGCAGTGCTTCATGCATCGGCACGCCGACATGGTCGATGAACTCGGCCGGCGCGGCACCGGTGCCGCCTTCGGCACCGTCGACCACGATGAAATCCGGCAGCAGCCCGGTTTCCTGCATCGCCTTGGCGATGCCGAACCATTCCCACGGATGGCCGATGGCCAGCTTGAAGCCCACCGGCTTGCCACCGGACAGCTCGCGCAGGCGCGCCACGAACTGCAGCAGTTCCACCGGGGTGTTGAACGCCGAATGCTTCGACGGCGACACGCAGTCCACGCCCATCGGCACGCCACGCGTGGCCGAGATCTCGGCGCTGACCTTGGCCGCCGGCAACACCCCGCCGTGGCCGGGCTTGGCGCCCTGCGACAGCTTGATCTCGATCATCTTCACCTGGTCGGTGTTGGCGTTGGCGACGAAGCGTTCTTCGCTGAAACCGCCGTGCTCATCGCGGCAGCCGAAATAGCCGGAGCCGATTTCCCAGACCAGGTCGCCACCCATCTCGCGGTGGTAGGGCGAAATCGAGCCTTCGCCGGTGTCATGGTAAAAACCGCCGCGGCGCGCGCCTTCGTTGAGCGCACGGATCGCGTTGGCCGACAGCGAGCCGAAGCTCATGGCCGAGATGTTGAACACACTGGCCGAATACGGCTTGGCGCAGTTGGGCCCGATCAGCACGCGGAAGTCGTGGTCGGCCACTTCGGTCGGCGCCAGCGAATGGTTGATCCATTCGTAGTCCACCGCGTAGGTGCTGCGCAGCGTGCCGAACGGCACCACGTCCATTTCATTCTTGGAACGCTGGTAGATCAGCGCGCGTTGCTGGCGCGAGAACGGCACGTCCTCCAGGTCGCTCTGCACGAAGTACTGGCGGATTTCCGGGCCGATGGATTCCAGCCCGTAGCGGAAGTGCGCCATGACCGGGTAGTTGCGGCGCAGCGTGCTGCGCTTCTGCAGCAGGTCCCAGGTGCCCAGGATGACCATCGCCGCACTGATGCCCACGCCCCAGTACCAGGCGGCCCAGTACTCGGCCAGGTACAGCGAGACCGGGAGCAGCAGGATGGCGAGCACGTAGACCAGGTAACGATGCATGGCTTTCCTCGATCAACAACTGCAGTCGAGTTTACAGGCGGTCGTCGACCACGTCCCGTGGCCAGACCGACTTCACGTCGTAGACGATCCCATCCGGCGCCAGCAGCGCGCGGATCCGTGCCGTGTCCATCGTGCGGAAACGATCGTGCGCCACCGCCAGCACCACCGCGTCGTAGCCCTGCGGGTCGGGCTGCTCCACCCACTGCACGCCACTGCCTTCCAGCGTGGCCGGGCCGACCCAGGGATCCTGCACATGCACCTGCGCGCCGCTGGCCTGCAGGGCCTGGGCCAGTTCCAGCGCACGGCTGTTGCGCAGGTCCGGGCAGTTTTCCTTGAAGGTCACCCCCAGCACCAGCACGCGTGCGCCCTGCCCGGCCTTGCCGCGGCCGGCCAGCAGTGCCAGCACGCGCTGGGCCACGTGCGCGCCGACGCGGTTGTTGACCTGCCGCGCGGTGTGGATCAGGTCCGGGTGGTAGCCCACGCTTTCGGATTTGTGCAGCAGGTAGTACGGATCCACGCCGATGCAGTGGCCACCGACCAGGCCGGGGCGGAACGGCAGGAAGTTCCATTTGCTGCCGGCGGCGTCGAGGACATCCTGGGTGTCGATGCCGAGACGGTCGAAGATCAGCGCCAGCTCGTTGACCAGCGCGATGTTGACGTCGCGCTGGATGTTCTCGATCACCTTGGCCGCTTCGGCCACGCGGATCGACGGCGCCGGCCAGGTGCCGGCGGTGATGATGCGCGCGTACAGCGCGTCGACGAGCGCGGCGATCTCCGGGGTGGAACCGGAGGTGATCTTGCGGATGTCGGGCAGGCGCCGCTGGCGGTCGCCCGGGTTGATCCGTTCCGGGCTGTAGCCGCAGTGGAAGTCCTGGTTGAAACGCAGCCCCGAGCCGGCTTCCAGCAACGGTACGCAGACCTCTTCGGTGGTGCCGGGGTAGACGGTGGATTCGTAGATCACCAGGTCGCCGGGCTTGAGCACGCTGCCGATCAGGATGCTGGCATCGCGCAGCGGGCCGAGGTCCGGCTGTTCGTGCGCGTCGATCGGGGTGGGCACGGTCACGATGTAGACGGTGCACGCGGCCAGGTCGGCAGGGTCGACGCTGTAGCGCGCGTGCACCGCAGCGGCGAGTTCGTCCGCCGACATTTCCAGGGTGTGGTCGTGGCCCTGCTGGAGTTCGGCCACGCGCGCGTGGTCGATGTCGTAGCCGAGCGTGGGCAGCTGCGCCCCGAACGCCACCGTCAACGGCAGGCCGACATACCCCAGCCCGATCACGCCGATGCGCGCCTGTGCGGCGCGGTCCGCCGCCGTCATCCGGCCAGCCTCGCAGGCGCGCGCAGGCGCGGCAACAGGAATGCAGGGGGACGATCGATCATGCGGGGCACCACCAGGGAACAGATGCGACAAGCCTAACGCGGCCGGCGCTGCGCCACAAAGAACAAAGCCGCCGCCCGCGGAGAGTACGGACGACGGCCAACAAGTGGTCCAGCTGCGGTTACTTCCCTTTCAGACAACCCCGGGGGCATACCCCGGACCGGTCACAGCTGGTAGGCACATGGTAAGGACCGACCTGTGATCTTTGTGTTACGAACACCGGGGATCAGGACCCCAGCGTCACCGCCGCCGGTTCGAGCTCGCCGGACACGCCGGTCCACACTTCGAGCAGGCGCGCGAAACCGATCCGGCGCTGGCCCTCCACCGGTGCGGCGGCGGAGAATCCGTTCCAGTCCACGTCCACGATGGCGTCCATCACCTCCGGTTCGATCCGCGCCGAGGCCATCGTCCAGCGCGGGAAGTGACGGGTGGCCACGTCCCCCCGCGCGAGTTCGCGCATGCGCTGGTGGCTGCGCGCGTTGATCACGCGCTGCTCGACCGGGGCCACGCCATCGTCGGGGCCTTCGATGTACTGCAGGAAGCGGAGGCCGTCGAACATCAACACGCCGGTGACGCCGGCCACCCGGTTGAAGCCTGATGCTTCAACGAGGATGCGGTCGATGTCGGCGCCATCGATACCCTCCACTGCTTCGCTCACATAGGCGAACGCCCGCAACGCCATATGCACCCCCCGGTGAAGTCCACATGACTATGCCATGAAGGCTGCGGGGGGGATAGGCGACGACGCGCGGCTCAGGGCGATTCCACGCTGTAGCCGGCCTGGCGCAGGCGGTCGAGGTAGCCGCCGGGTTCGGCCAGGGCATGCACCGACACGGTGGCGAAGGTCACCGGGTGCCTGGCCAGTGACTCCCGCGCTGCGGCCATCCACTTGTCGGCCGAGCGTGCATCCAGGTCCGCCATGCCACGGCGGCGACCCAGCTCGCTGCTGGCGATGGCACCGACGCAGGCGTCGTACTGGCTCTTCAGGGCCAGCTGCTGCAGGGCGTCGATATCGCCCACTGCCCATGCGTTGGCGCGCTCGACCAGCAGGGGCAGCTGGTGTTCCACCACGTCCAGGGTGCGCTGCAGGCAATCCACGTCCTGCAGGGGGCGGGCCCGCACTTCCTTCAGCGCGGCGCGCGGATCGTCGACCTTGATCACCACGCGGGTCACCACCGGGGTCAGGCCGCGCGCCTTGTACGCCTTTTCCAGCAGCTTGCCGACGCTGGAGCGCGGGCTGAGCCCGACCTCGTCAAGGGCCGCCACATACAGGCGGGTAGCGGCCACCAGCGGACGGTCCTTCTCCACCCCGTTGCCGCGGCCCAGGTAGCGCGCTTTGAGCGGCTGCCAGCGGGCATACAGCGCCGGTGGCAGGATCTCCTGCAGGCGCCGGCCCTGCGGGTCGTGCTGCGCCTTCATGGCCGACGGCAGCAGGGTCAGCCGGCTGAAAAAGCCGACATCGGCATCCAGCGTCCAGCCCGGCGGCCCCAGCACCGCATCGGCGCTTGCGATCACCGCCTTGACCTCGTCGGCGCGCCATTCCAGCTTGGCGGGCAGCGGCGATACCGTGCCCAGGATCCACAGCGCGTGGCCCTGCGCATTGGTGACCCGCCACATGCCCGGCCCGGGCTGCACGCCGGAGACCACCACCGGCGCCAGGTCGACCACCTCAGCGGGTGCCTGCTGCGCCCTGCCCTCGGGCACGCCCGCGCAGGCCAGCCACACCAGCATCGCGCCCGTCGCTGCCATCTTCGCCATGTCAGCCCCGATCCGGTGCCTGCCGGTAGGGCTCTTCAAACGGGCGGAAATCGTGTTCGTCCAGCGCCGCCGCGATCCACGCCTGCACGCCCGGCAGTGCCCGCACCTGCTGCATGTAGGCGGCCACGCGCGGCGACACCGGCACGGCATAGGTGTGCAGGCGCATCACCACCGGCGCGAAGAACGCATCGGCGATGCTGAAGCGATCAAACAGCAGCGGACCCCCGTGGCGCGCCAGCAACCGTTCCCAGAGCGCCTGCAGGCGCTGCAGGTCGGCCACCACGTCCGGCTGTTCGTGCAGCACCCGCGCCCCGACCTCGGGAAGCTGCGCTTCGATGTTCATGGGAAAGTGCGAGCGCAGCGCGCCGAATCCGCTGTGCATCGCGGCGGTGGCGCTGCGGGCCAGCGCACGTTCGCTGCGATCCTGCGGCCACAGCACCCGTTCCGGAAAACGCTCGGCAAGGTATTCGGCGATGGCCAGCGAATCCCATACGACCAGCGCGCCATCAACCAGCACCGGCACGGTCCCCGAGGGCGACAAGGCTTCGGCGCTGCGCTTGAACTGCGAGTCCGGGTCGAAGCTGTCAAAGCGCAGCACGACCTCGTCGAAGGGAATGCCCGCCTGGGTCATCAGCACCCACGGCCGCATCGACCACGAGGAGTAGTTCTTGTTGCCGATGTGCAGTTTCAGCATATGCAGGATCGCCCGGAGCAGGAAAGCCTGATGCTAGCGCCCTGCTGGATTCCGCTACAATCCCTCCGCAGCGCCGCCCGGATGGCGAAACTGGTAGACGCATCGGACTTAAAATCCGCCGGGGGCAACCCCATGCCGGTTCGATTCCGGCTCCGGGCACCACATCAGATCGCCCGCGAATAGCGCACCGGCTGTTCGGGCTTGGCCAGGTAACGATCGAAGCACATCGCCAACAGGCGCAGCAGCGGACGCCCACGCGCGGTGGCACGCACGACGCCGTCGCGGTACCCGGCCAGGCCATCGGCCTCCAGCGCCGTCAACGCGGTGAGCGCATCGGCGAAGTACTGGTCGAAATCGACACCGTGGCGTGCGGCCAGCGCGCGACCATCCACTTCGCCCTGGCACATCAGCTGGTTGATCAGCGCGGCGCGCAGCGTATCGTCCGCATCCAGGGTGAGCCCCCGCCACACCGGCAGGCGCCCGGCATCCACCGCCGTTTCCCAGCCCGGCAGCTCGCGCGGGTTCTGGCTGTAGCTGTTGCCGATCCTGCTGATCGCGCTGGCGCCCAGCCCGACCAGGTCGGTCTGCGCGTGGGTGGTGTAGCCCATGAAGTTGCGGTGCAGCTGGCCGGCGCGCTGGGCGCGGGAGAGGTTTTCATCCGGCAGCGCGAAGTGGTCCATGCCGATGTACTGGTATCCGGCCAGCGACAACCGACGCACCGCCAGGCCCAGCAGGGCCAGCTTCTGTTCCGGGCTGGGCAGCGCGGCATCGGGGATCTGCCGCTGCGCCTTGAACAGGTTCGGCAGGTGCGCATAGCCATAGATCGCCAACCGGTCGGGGCGTTCGCGCAGCACCGTTTCCAGGGTGCGCGCAAAGCCTTCCAGGGTCTGGTGCGGCAGGCCGTAGATCAGGTCCACGTTGACCGAGCGCAGGCCATGCTCGCGGCAGGCACGCAGTACCTCCAGCGTGGCCTCCACGCCCTGCTCGCGGTTGATCGCACGCTGCACCACCGGGTCGAAATCCTGGATGCCCAGGCTTGCCCGGTTGAAGCCCAGCGCGCCCAGCACGGCGATGTCGTCGCGGGTGACGAAGCGCGGATCCAGCTCGATCGAGAAATCGCGGCTGGCCGAGGTGCTGAACGAAAAGCGCTGGCGCAGGCCGTCGATCAGCTCGCGCATCTGGGCGGCGGCCAGGAAGTTCGGGGTGCCACCGCCAAGGTGCAGCTGCACCACCTCGCGCGCGGCATCGAACAACGGCGCGATCAGGTCGGCTTCGCTGAGCACGCGCGCGACATACGCCACGCCCTTGCCATGGTCGCGGGTGATCACCCGGTTGCAGCCGCAGTAGAAGCACGGGCTGCTGCAGTACGGCACATGCACGTACAACGACAGCGGCAGCGCCTCCACGTTGCTGGCCGCGATCGCGGCGCGCAGGCCGTGCTCGCCGAAGCCGTCGTGGAAATGCGGCGCGGTGGGATAGGAGGTATAGCGCGGGCCGGGCCGGTCGTGGCGGCGCAGCAGGTCCGGATCGAAGTGCCAGGCAAGCCCGGCGGCGGCAGGCGAAAGAGTATCCATGGCGCCAGCGTGCGCGCCGGCGGGCGGCCCTGCATTGAGCCAGATCAATCCGGGCGCGGTTTTCCGGCGATCGGCAGTTCAGGCCAGCGCTGCATCTGGATGCGCCGCCAGAAGGTGTCGGCGATGCGGGTGGCCACGTCGTCGGCCAGCTGCTGCATGGGCGGGTTGCCCAGTTCGGCGGTGGTGTGGCGGAACAGCAGCAGCCAGCGGTCGAACAGCGCGCGCTCCAGCTCCGGCATGGCCATGTGCTTGGACATCGGGTTGCCGTTGAAGCGCCGGGTGCCACGCAGCATGGCCGACCAGAAATCCACCAGCTGGGCCAGATGCGCGTCCCAGTCGTGGATGCGCGCCTCGAACACCGGGCCCAGCGGGTCGTCCAGGCGCACGCGGGCGTAGAAGTCGTGCACCAGGCGGGTGACTTCCTGCTCGCTGCACAGCGCCAGGGAGGCGGCAGGCAGCATCGGGGCGGCGACGGGTGGGGACATGCGGCCATGATGCTACGCCGCTTTGATCAGGATCAATGTGGCGTGCTGTCGCAGGGCTTACCGTGCAGGCCATGGACACGCCGAACGCCCCGCCTGGCAGCCGCCGCCGCCTGCTCATCCAGCAGTGGGGCGCAGTCCTGTGGCCGAGCTTTGTTGCCGCCGGGCTGGCCTGCGCGGTGTTCTTCGCGTTCGTGGACCCGTTGCGCCTGCGTGACATCACCTTTCCGGACCAAGCGCTCAGCCGCGAACTGGGCTACACGCTGGGTTTCTTCATGTTCTGGTCGGTCACGGCTGCCGCCAGCGCGGTCACCGGCTACCTGCTGCGGCCGCGGCCGCGCGATGACGACGAGCTGCCGCTGGGATGACGCCGGTTGCGCCCCCTGCCCTGCGCTGGCGCACCGTGGTGTCCGCGTCGTTGCTCGGGCTGTTCTACGCCCTGCCCTGGCTGCGCTGGAACGGGCGCCAGGCACTGCTGTTCGACCTGCCGGCGCGTCGCTTCGACCTGTTCGGGCTGACCCTGTGGCCGCAGGACGTGGGCGTGCTGTTCGGGCTGGTCGCCGTGCTGGCCTGCACGCTGGTGCTGCTCACCACGCTGGCCGGGCGGGTCTGGTGCGGGCATGCCTGCCCGCAGACGTTGTGGAGCGGCCTGTTCCGCTGGATTGAACGCAGCACCGCGCGACGGCTGCGTCCGCCGGCCCTGGCCC
>DGIP01000078.1 GCA_002386405.1 Stenotrophomonas maltophilia | reverse complement strand
GATGCCGATCGACGCTGAGTTGAGGTCGGTAATGGTGCCCCAGCGGCCGCCGCCCGCGTGCCAGGCACGGCGGTTGTCGGCCACCAACTGGTAGAGGTGGCCATCCGAGCCCACCAGGTAGTGCGCACTGACCTTGCCGCCGCTGTTGGCGGTGCGCAGGGTGTACAGGCTCTGCTGCACGCTTTCCTGGTCGGTGTGGTGCAACACGATGATGACCGGGTTGCGCACGTTGTGGTTCGGCGACGGTACCCAGGTGGCCAGCGGACTGCGCACATCGGTGCTGGCGCAGGCAGCAAGCAGGAGGGCAGCGAGCAACACAATCGGAAGGCGGATTCGGCGCATGGCCTGATTGTGCGTCAGGGTGCACCCAAAAAAAAACCGGCGGTCCGAAGGCCGCCGGCAGTGACGTCAATGTGCAACGTCGATTACACGTCGATCAGACCTCGTACGCGGACTCGCCATGCGAGGTGACATCCAGGCCGGTGCGCTCGGCTTCCTCGGTCACGCGCAGGCCGAACACCAGGCGCACGACGAGCAGGATCGCCACGGTGACCACGGCGCACCAGACGATGGTGAAGCCGACACTGACCAGCTGCACCCACACCTGGTGGCCGATATCGAGGTCGGCCTTGGTGCCGCCCAGCGACTGCGCGCTGAACACACCGGTGAGCAGAGCGCCGACGATGCCGCCCACGCCATGCACACCGAACACATCGGCGGTGTCATCGACCTTGAGCAGGCGCTTGAGACCGGTGACACCCCACACGCAGACCACGCCGGTGACCAGGCCGATCACGATCGCACCCAGCGGGCCGACGGTGCCGCAGGCCGGGGTGATGCCGACCAGGCCGGCCACCGCGCCGGAGGCCGCGCCCAGCGCGGACGGCTTGCCCTTGCTGACTGCTTCCACCAGGGTCCAGCCCAGCACCGCAGCGGCGGTGGCGAGGATCGTGTTGATGAAGGCCAGCGAGGCCACGGTATCGGCGGCGGCGGCGGAACCGGCGTTGAAGCCGAACCAGCCCACCCACAGCAGCATCGCGCCGATGTAAGTGAACGGCACGTTGTGCGGCTTCAGGGCGGTCTGGCCGTAGCCGATGCGCTTGCCGACGAAGTACGCGGCGACCAGGCCGGCCACGCCCGCGTTGATGTGCACCACGGTGCCACCGGCGAAGTCGATCGCGCCCATCGCACCCAGGTAACCGCCGCCCCACACGATGTGGGCCATCGGGATGTAGCTCAGCGTGAACCACAGCGCCGAGAACAGCAGCACCGCCTTGAACTTGATGCGTTCGGCGAACGCACCGACGATCAGCGCGGTGGTGATGCCGGCGAAGGTGGACTGGAAGGCGACGAACAGGTAATCCGGCAGGCCCTTGATCGGGGTGTTGCCGACCGAATCCGGGGTGAAGCCCTTGAGGAAGGCGAACTGGGTGAACGAGCCGAAGAACTGGTTGCCTTCGCTGAACACCGCGCTGTAGCCGTAGGCCACCCACAGCATCAACACCAGCGAGAACACCACCAGGATCTGGCTGAGCACGGAGAGTACGTTCTTGGAGCGGACCAGGCCGCCGTAGAACAGCGCAAGGCCCGGCACCACCATCAACAGCACCAGCAGGGTGGAGGTGAGCATCCACGCAACATCGCCACGGTCGTAGCTGGGCGCGGCCTCTGCTTCGGCAACGGCGGCAGCCGGCGCGGCGGCTTCGGCGGTGGGCAGCGGTTCAACGGCCACCGTTTCCGATGGTGCGGGGCTGACCTGGGCCTGGGCGTGCGCGGTACCGGAGAACGCGCCGACGGCGAGTGCGCTGAACAGCATCAGCAGGCACACGGCGTGGAACCGGGCTTGCCACCCGGTGAACAAGGAAGTCTTCATTGTGGGCTCCGAGTGGGGTTAGAGCGCGTCCGCGCCGAATTCGCCGGTGCGGATGCGGATGACCTGTTCAACGGCGGTGACGAAGATCTTGCCGTCGCCGATCTTGCCGGTGCCGGCCGCGTTCTGGATCGCTTCAACCACCGCGTCCAGGCGTTCGTCGGTGACCACGGTTTCGATCTTGATCTTGGGCAGGAAATCCACGACGTACTCGGCGCCGCGATACAACTCGGTGTGGCCCTTCTGGCGGCCGAAGCCTTTTACTTCAGTCACGGTGATGCCCGACACGCCCGCATCGGAGAGGGCCTCGCGGACCTCGTCGAGCTTGAACGGCCGGATGATGGCGGAGATCAGTTTCATGCGCATGTCCCGATGGTGGATGGAACCGGCCTGCAGGGCAGGCCGATGTCAGGTCAACCGGCGGCCACTTGCACATGGCCACCGGTTGTTGCGCCGAACGTTGCATGGACCACGCCGGTGACGCGGGAGGGAGGAAGGGCCCATGCTGCGCGTCCGGTCTCTCTTGCCCCTGGTGTTGCATGAAGCAGATGCGGTGCGGCTCCCCAGCCGGAACGCATGGGTGAAGCGGTGGCGATGACGAAGGTGGGAGGGAAGTCCTTCGGCATCGCCACCTGTTGCTCAGTTGGCGTAGTACATCTGGTATTCGAGCGGGTGCGTGGCGGCGCGGAAGCGGGTCACTTCCTGCATCTTCAGCGCGATGTAGCCATCGATGAAGTCGTCGGTCATCACGCCGCCGGCCTTGAGGAACTCGCGGTCCTTGTCCAGCGCTTCCAGGGCCTGGTCCAGGCTGGAGCACACCTGCGGAATCAGCTTCTCTTCTTCCGGCGGCAGGTCGTACAGGTCCTTGTCGCTCGGTGCGCCCGGGTCAATCTGGTTCTTGATGCCGTCCAGGCCGGCCATCATCAGCACGGTGAAGGTCAGGTAGCCGGACTGGATCGGATCGGGGAAGCGCATTTCAATGCGGCGCGCCTTCGGGTTGGACACCCACGGAATGCGGCACGAGGCCGAACGGTTGCGGGCCGAGTAGGCCAGCATGACCGGGGCTTCGAAGCCCGGCACCAGGCGCTTGTAGCTGTTGGTGCCCGAGTTGGCGAAGGCGTTGATGGCCTTGGCGTGCTTGAAGATGCCGCCGATGTACCACAGCGCCATCTGGCTCAGGCCGCCGTAGCCATCACCGGAGAACAGGTTGGTGCCGCCCTTGGACAGCGACTGGTGCACGTGCATGCCGCTGCCGTTGTCGCCGACGATCGGCTTGGGCATGAAGGTGGCGGTCTTGCCGTTGCGGTGGGCCACGTTCTTGATGACGTGCTTCATGCGCAGCAGTTCGTCGGCCTTCTGCACCAGGGTGCTGAACTTGGTGCCGATTTCGCACTGGCCGGCGGTGGCCACTTCGTGGTGCTGCACTTCGACTTCGATGCCGACCTGTTCCAGCGTCTTGCACATTTCAGCGCGCAGGTCGTGCAGCGAATCGGTCGGCGGCACCGGGAAGTAGCCGCCCTTGACGGCCGGGCGGTAGCCGCTGTTGGCGCCGTCGAACTTGTCGCCGGTGCTCCAGGCGGCTTCTTCGGAGGAGATCTTGAAGAAGGTGTTGCCCATGTCGTTGGCGAACTGGACGGAGTCGAAGATGAAGAACTCAGGCTCCGGGCCGAAGAAGGCCTGTTCGGCAATGCCGGAGGACTTCAGGTAGGCCTCGGCGCGCTTGGCGATGCCGCGCGGGCAGCGGCCGTACGGCTGCATGGTGGCCGGGTCGAGGATGTCGCAGCTGATCACCAGGGTCGGGTGCTGGTAGAACGGGTCGACGTAGGCGCTGGCCGGGTCCGGCAGCAGGACCATGTCGGACTCATTGATGCCCTTCCAGCCGGCGATGGAGCTGCCGTCGAACATCTTGCCTTCTTCGAACAGCGACGGTTCCACGATGCTGACCGGGAAGGTGACGTGCTGTTCCACACCGCGCATGTCGACAAAACGCAGGTCGATGAACTCGATCTGGTTGTCCTTGATCAGCTTCTCAACGTTTTCCACGGACATCGGTGAAACCTCAGATGGGTGATTGCCTGTGTGGATAGAGCAAAGCCCGTGCCAACTTTTTGCAGCGCACAAGTGGTTGATTTCACACGGCGTGCACCCGGATGGACGCTGAACGCGGCGCACCATTGCGGTGCAATGGCCGCACCGTGCACACATTTGGTGCGGACGTTGTTGTTTTATGATTTGTCAGACGCGCAGCCGGCAACGTCCCGGTTGTACCCACCGATTCAGCCGGGCATGGCCCGGCGCTACCTTCGAGCCACTGCCCGCCGATGTCCGATCTGTTCTCCGCCCTGCTGTTGGGCATCCTTGAAGGCCTTACCGAATTCCTGCCGATTTCCAGCACCGGCCACCTGCTGATCGCCCAGCACTGGCTGGGCGCACGCTCGGACTTCTTCAACATCATCATCCAGGCCGGCGCGATCCTGGCCATCACCCTGGTGTTCCGCCAGCGGCTGTGGACGCTGGCCACCGGCCTGCACGAGCGCGCCAACCGCGATTACGTGCTCAAGCTGGGGACCGCGTTCCTGGTTACTGCGATCGTGGGCCTGCCGGTGCGGCTGGCCGGCTGGGAGCTGCCCGAGACGGTGACCCCGGTGGCGTGGGCGCTGATCATCGGCGGCATCTGGATGATCCTGGTGGAAGCGCGCACCGCGCGCCTGCCCGACCGCGACGAGGTGACCTGGAAGGTGGCGGTGCTGGTCGGCCTGGCGCAGGTGGTGGCGGGCGTGTTCCCGGGCACCTCGCGGTCGGCGGCGGCAATCTTCATCGCCATGCTGTTCGGCCTGAGCCGGCGCGCGGCCGCCACTGAATTCGTGTTCCTGGTGGGCATTCCCACCATGTTCGCTGCCAGTGGCTACGCGTTCCTGGAACTTGCCAAGGACGGCAAGCTGGCCACCGAGAACTGGACCGACGTGGGCGTGGCCTTCGTTGCCGCTGTCATCACCGGCTTCGTCGTAGTGAAGTGGCTGCTGGGCTACATCAAGGCCCACCGCTTCACGGCGTTTGCGTTCTACCGGATCGCACTCGGCGCGGGCCTGCTGCTGTTCCTGCCTGCTGGCAACTGAACAGCGCCGCGACGCCGCAACCCCACCCGGGGTGCTCCCACGTTATTCCCCGGGTTCCCAAGGAGATGTCCATGAAAACCACCCGCAACCTGATGCTGATCCTGCCGCTGGCCCTGCTGGCCGCGTGCAGCAACCCCTCCAGCCAGGCCCCCGGCACCGGCCGCGACGAGCTGGCCCCGGCCCCGACCGCTGCGGCCGACCAGAAGGCCGCCGCGCAGCTGGACGTGCAGCGCCTGCAGGGCAACCATTGGGTGCTCGACAGCGCCACCGACAGCGCCGGCAAGCGCATCGATGCGCTGTTCGCGCGCGCCGACAAGCCGGTCACGCTGGACTTCGTTGATGGCCGCCTGGCCGTGAGCAATACCTGCAACCGCATGGGCGGGGGCTACACCCTGGCCGACGGCACGCTGACCGTTTCGCCGATGGCCTCGACCATGATGGCCTGCACCGACAAGGCGCTGATGGCGCTGGACCAGGCGGTGGGCTCGCGGCTGGAAGGCGCGCTGAAGACCGAACTGGGCGGCGAAGGCCAGTTGACCCTGCGCACCGCCAGCGGTGATGTGCTGGTGTTCAGCCCGCAGCCGACCGCCGAAACCCGCTTCGGCGGCCCGGGCGAGACGATCTTCATCGAGGTGGCCGCGCAGACCAAGCCGTGCCCGCACCCGATGATCCGCGACAAGCAGTGCCTGCAGACCCGTGAGATCCACTTCGACGACAAGGGGCTCAAGCAGGGCACGCCGGGCGCGTTCGAGAACTTCTACGACGTGATCGAGGGCTATACCCACGAAGCGGGCACGCGCAACGTGCTGCGGGTGAAGCGCTTCAACGTGGCCAACCCGCCGGCCGATGCGTCGTCGAAGGCGTATGTGCTGGATATGGTCGTGGAGTCTGCGATCGAGAAGTGACCGGCATTGCGTAGGCCGGCCAACGGCCGGCGCTTCCGATGCACTGTGCCGCCCGATGATTGATCGGGCGGCTTTTTTTTACGCCAACGCCGGGTTGAGCGTGTACGTGCCGTGCAACGCGGCTTCGGCCAGCACGTGGCCGTGCATGGCCTTGTGCACGTCGGCGGCGGTGAACGGCGTGGGTAGATCGAGGGTGGCCACGTCCAGCGCGAACAGGCGGAAGAAGTAACGGTGCACGCGCTCGTCGTTGAACGGCGGGTACGGGCCGTCGTAGCCCAGGTACTGGCCGGCCATGTCCGGGTTGCCGGCGAACCAGCCGGTGAAATCGTTCAGGCCCTGGCGCGCACCGGCCGGGCCGGCCGGCTGCGGCTTGCCCTTGGCGGTGAAGCCATCGCTGCAGCTGGCTTCTTCGATCCCGCGCAGGTCGGCCGGAATGTCGGCCATCGCCCAGTGGGTGAAGTCGGCACGCGGCTGGTCGGCGGGTACGCTGCGGTCGTGGCGGCCGACCGTGTCGGGCACGGTCGGCACGTCCGGGTCGATGCACAGCAGGGCGAAGGAGCGGGTGCCCTCGGGCACGTCGCTCCACGCCAGCGGCGGATTGCGGTTGGCGGCGAAGCCGTTGGCATCGCCCGCGGCGAACGTGGCGGGGATCGGTGCGCCGTTGCGCAGGGCGGAACTGGTCAGTTTCATTGCAACGTTCTCCTTACGCTTCCGGGTAGCCAAGTCGCACTGCGACCGGGGTGAGCTGGGCGAAGGCGGACCCCAGCGCCTCGCGGTAGTGGCGCCAGTGACCGGCCGGCAGGCGTGCCGGGCCCAGCGTCCGCGCCGGCGGCAGCTGCACGCCGAACAGGCTGCCCAGCTGGGCGGCCATGGCCTCGGGGTTGTTGCCGATGTCATCGACGCGCACGAGGGCGTGCGGGTACAGGTCCTGCTCGTGCAGCGTGGCGATCTGGGTCAGCGAACGGGTCAGCCATTCGGCCGCTTCGTTCACCGAGTTCACCGCGAACGGCGTCGGCGCGCCATGTGCCAGCCACTGCAGCAGCATGTCGCGCGGGTCGCGCAGCACCAGCAGCAGGCGGCCTTCCGGCAGCTGCGGACGCAGCGACCACAGCAGCGCGTTGTCCCACCACAGCAGCCAGTCGATGACGTTGGCGTCGGCCAGGCCGCGCTCGGGCAGCTGCGCGCGCCACTGCTCGACCAGCTGTTCCGGCGCCAGCTTGCCGGTGGAGAGGTCCTGCAGCGTGTGGTAGCTCTGGAAGCCATCGTTGGGCGGGTTGGGACCGAAACGGTCGCCGCGCAGCACCTTGCTGCCGGCGGCGATGGCCGCGATGACCCGTTCCACGCCCGAGCCCGGCGCGCCCCAGACGAACATCGGGCGCGCACTGATCGTGTCGGGAATGCTGCCGGACTCCGGCCAGGTCAGCGGCGCCTTGGCCTGCGGCGGCAACGGCAGGCGCTGCGAGGATTCGGAGGCATGCAGGTCGGCCCAGGTCGACAAGGCCGCGTCAAACTGGCCGGCGCGGTCCTGCACGCTGCCCAGCCACGCACGCAGCGCACCGCGGTCGGCTTCGGGCTGGGCGTCTACCAGCGCCTGTACGTGGGCGACCGCAGCAGCCGGGTCGCGCGCCAGCAGGGCATCCACCAGGCGGGTTTCGCCGCTGGCCCGGCCGGGTTCAATGGCGATGATCTGGCGCGCCACGGCTTCGGCGGCGGCGGCATCGCCGGCCATGTCGTGCAGGCGCAGGCGCGCTTCCAGCGCCGGCAGGTGGCCCGGCACGGCCGCGATCCAGCGATCGGCCACGGCGGCGGCCTCGGCACTGCCGACCACTTCAATGGCCAGGCGGGCCATCCACAGGTTGTGTTCCTGCGGGTGCGTTTCCAGCGCGGCGTCCAGGGTGTCGCGGGCCTGCTGCTCGCGGCCCAGGCGCTGCCAGGCCATCAACAGCAGCTGCAGGGTCTGGCGGTCGGCCGGCCACTGTTCCAGCACCGGCAGCAGGTGTTCCAGCGCCTGCAGCGGCTGGCTCGACTGCAGGGCCAGCTCGCCGGCCAGGCGGCGCATCGCGGGGGTGTCGGTCTCGGGCTGGGCCAGCACCTGGCCCACGATGGCGGCGGCGTTTTCGGTATTGCCCTGGCGCAGGGCCAGCTGCACCAGCAGGCCGTGCAGCGAGGTGATGCCCGGGTTGATCTCCAGCACGCGGCGGAAGGCCTGCTCGGCAAACGCCAGCAGGTCCTTGCCCAGGTAGGCAAAGCCCAGCGCGTACAGGATGCGTGCGTCGTTGGGCAGCGCCTGGCTGGCGGCCGAAAGCAGCGCCAGCGCGCGGTCGGCATCATTGCGGCGCAGCGCGATCATGCCCTGCAGCGCGACCACTTCCGCGTTGTCCTCCTCCACGCGCGCGGCCGTGCGGGTGATCCGCTCGGCCTCGTCCACGTCGTTGCGCGACAACGCCAGGTGGGCCTGCATCAGGTAGGCCGACAGTTCGTTGGGGTTGAGCTCGGCGGTGCGGTCCAGCGCGCTGTTGGCGGCGTCGAACTGGCGCAGCGCCAGCAGCAGGCCGGCATGCTGCAGGTGCAGTTCGGCGTTGTCCGGGGCCAGTTCCAGCCCGCGCTGCAGGCTGTCCAGGGCGCCGTCGTACTGGCCCTGCTGCTGCAGCGCCAGGGCCAGCCAGCGGTGCGCCTGCGGCTGCTCCGGCTCGGCCTGGATCCATTCGCGCGCCAGCTGCGCGGCTTCTTCCACTGCGTTGCGGCGCAGGGCTTGGAGAATAGTGTCTTGCATGACGGTCCGGCTTGGGGTCAAACCCCGATTGTAGAACACCGGCGCCGGCGCGCCGGGCCGGGCCTCAGCGCAGCGCTTCCAGGCTCAGCCGCTGGGCCACCCAGCGTTCGGAGAAGCCATCGCCGCGCCAGTTTTCCAGGAAGCCGCAATGGCCGCCCCACGGGGCGATTTCCAGCCGGGCATGGGCCGGCAGGCGCCAGCCGTTGAAGGTGGCATAGGGGATGACCGGGTCGTCCTGGGCCATCAGGATGTCGGCCGGCACTTCCAGCCCGGCCAGGCGGTCGCCGGCGATGGAATAGCCGTCGAAGTAGGCCTGCAGGGTGCCGAATTCGGTGTGGTGTTCCACCAGCCAGGCGGTCAGCGCGCGGATGTCCAGCTTCAGCACGCGGTCGTCCCAGTCGCTCAGCTCGGGGAACAGGTCACGCTTGCGGCGCAGGGAACCGGCCCACTTGCGGCGGAAGTACCAGTCGTACATCGCCGGGCCGTTCTCGATGCTTTCCATGGTGATCGCCGGGTCCAGCACCGGGCAGACCGAGGCCACCCGGCGCAGCGGCACCCCGGCCGAGGGCGCGCGCAGCGCCAGGCGCAGCACGAAGTTGCCGCCCAGCG
>DGIP01000320.1 GCA_002386405.1 Stenotrophomonas maltophilia | reverse complement strand
ACGCGCCGGGGTGCGGGCGGCCGCCTGACGGCCCGGCGTTACGCGGTGATCAGCTCCACGATCGCCGCCGCCGCATCGCGGCCTTCGGCCACGGCGGTCACCACCAGGTCCGCACCGCGCACCGCGTCGCCACCGGCGAACAGGCGCGGGTGGGCGGTCTGGAACGGCAGGCGGCCGTTGCCACCGGCCAGGATGCGGCCGTTGTTGCCCGCTTCCACGCCCTGCGCCGTCAGCCATTCCGGTGCGGTCGGCGAGAAGCCGAAGGCGATGATCACCACGTCCGCTTCCAGCAGCGATTCGCTGCCCTCGATCGGCACCGCGTTGCGCCGGCCCTGTGCATCGGGCTCGCCCAGGTGGGTTTCCACCACGGTCACGCCGATCGCTTCGTCATCGGCACCGGCCTCGATCGACAGCGGCTGGCGGTTGAACAGGAACCGCACGCCTTCTTCGCGGGCGTTGGCCACTTCGCGCGCCGAGCCCGGCATGCTGGCTTCATCGCGGCGGTAGGCGCAGGTCACCCGCGCCGCGCCCAGCCGCACCGCGCTGCGCACGCAGTCCATGCCGGTATCGCCGCCGCCCAGCACCACCACGCGCTTGCCTTCCAGGTCGGGCAGGGCAAGGGTGTCTTCCCAGCCGGCAATCGGCCGGCCATGGGCATCGCTGCCGCTGACGATGCGGCTGTTCTGCACCAGGAACGGCAGCGCCGGCAGCACGTTCTTCAGGTCCTGCCCGGGCAGCCCGCCATCGGTATAGCGGTAGGCGCCGGTGCCGACGAACACCGCGTCGTAGTCGGCCAGCAGCGTGTCCAGGGTCACGTCGCGGCCGATCTCCACGCCCAGCCGGAACTGCACGCCCATGCCTTCCAGCACGTTGCGGCGGCGGCTGATCACCGACTTGTCCAGCTTGAAGCTGGGAATCCCGAACTGCAGCAGTCCGCCAATCTGTTCGTAGCGGTCGTACACCACTGCCTGCACGCCGGCATGCGCCAGCCGGTCGGCACAGGCCAGCCCGGCCGGGCCGGCGCCGATCACCGCCACCCGCTTGCCGGTGCTTTCCACCGCCGCCATGTCCGGCCGCCAGCCGGTGGCCAGCGCGGTATCGACGATGTACTTCTCCACCGCGCCGATGGTGACCGCGCCGAACTCTTCCAGCGTGCAGCTGCCTTCGCACAGGCGGTCCTGCGGGCACACCCGGCCGCACACTTCCGGCAGCGGGTTGGTGGAATGGCACAGCGTGGCCGCTTCGTGGATGCGGTTTTCCTGCACCAGCTGCAGCCACTGCGGAATGGCGTTGTGCACCGGGCACTTCCAGCTGCAGTAGGGGTTGCCGCAGTCCAGGCAGCGACCGGCCTGGTACTGGGCATCTTCCTTGCCGAATTTGCCGTACAGCTCACCCCAGTCGCCGGAGGTGCGCAGCTCCACCGGAATGCGCTGCGGCATGGTCCGGGGCAGGTCGAGGAACTGGAAGGCGTGCTTGCGGCTCATGTATGGGAATCCAGGAAATCAGGCGGCGCGGCGCAGCGATTCGGTCAGCGATTCAATGCTGGCGGCCTTGGGTTTGACCAGCCAGAACTTGCCCACGTAGTCGCGGAACTCGTCCAGGATCTGCTGGGCCCAGATGCTGCCGGTGAGCTCGCGGTGGCGGCTGATCAGCGTGTGCAGGTGCTGGCGGTGGTTCTCGAAGCCTTCGGCCGAAATGCGGTGGATGTCGATCAGTTCGTGGTTGTAGCGGTCCACGAAGTCGCGGTCGATATCCAGCACGTAGGCCAGGCCGCCGGTGAAGCCGGCACCGAAGTTCAGCCCCACCTTGCCCAGCACCAGCACGATGCCATCGGTCATGTATTCGCAGCAGTGGTCGCCGGCGCCTTCGATGACCGCCAGCGCGCCGGAGTTGCGCACGCCGAAGCGTTCGCCCGCGCGCCCGGCGGCGAACAGCTCACCGCCGGTGGCGCCGTACAGGCAGGTGTTGCCGATGATGGCGGTGTTGCGCGCTTCGAAGCGTGCGCCGCGCGGCGGGCGTACCACCAGGCGGCCGCCGGCCATGCCCTTGCCCACGTAATCGTTGGCTTCGCCTTCCACTTCCAGCTGCAGGCCGCCCACGTTGAACGCCCCGAAGCTCTGCCCGGCGGTGCCGCGGAAGCGCAGGGTCAGCGGCGCATCGCTCATGCCCTGGTTGCCATGCGCGCGTGCGATGGCGCCGGACAGGCGGGTGCCGATGGAGCGGTCGGTGTTGTGGATCAGGAAGCGGTGTTCGCCGCCCAGCTTGCCGGCAATGGCCGGGGCCAGCAGGCCATCCATCTGCGTGGCCAGGCTGTCCGGCGATTCGTACAGGCGCTGCGCGGCGCAGTGGCTGCCGCCGTACTGGGCCGGGTTGAGCAGGCGCGAGAGGTCGACCTTGACCCCGGGGCGCGGGGCGACCTCCAGCTGCTGCAGCAGGTCGGTGCGGCCCACGATCTCGTCCAGCGAGCGCACGCCCAGGTAGGACAGCCAACCGCGCACTTCCTCGGCCAGCAGTCGGAAGAAGTTCTCCACGCGCTCGGGCAGGCCGGTGAAGTACTGCGCGCGCAGGCGCTCGTCCTGGGTGGCCACGCCGGTGGCGCAGTTGTTGAGGTGGCAGATGCGCAGGTACTTGCAGCCCAGCACGATCATCGGCGCGGTGCCGAAGCCGAAGCTGTCCGCGCCCAGCAGCGCGGCCTTGATCACGTCCAGGCCGGTCTTCAGGCCGCCGTCGGTCTGCAGCAGGGTGCGCCCGCGCAGGTCGTTGGCCACCAGCGCCTGGTGCGATTCGGCCACGCCCAGTTCCCACGGCACGCCGGCGTAGCGGATCGAGCTGACCGGGCTGGCACCGGTGCCGCCATCATGGCCGGACACGGTGATCAGGTCCGCACCGGCCTTGACCACGCCGGCGGCGATGGTGCCCACGCCGGCATGCGAGACCAGCTTCACCGACACCAGCGCATCGGGGTTGACCTGCTTGAGGTCGTAGATCAGCTGGGCCAGGTCTTCGATCGAATAGATGTCGTGGTGCGGCGGCGGCGAGATCAGGCCGATGCCCGGCTTGGCATAGCGCAGCCGCGCGATCAGTTCGTTGACCTTGTGCCCGGGCAGCTGCCCGCCTTCGCCGGGCTTGGCGCCTTGGGCGACCTTGATCTGCAGCACTTCGGCATTGACCAGGTATTCGGCGGTGACGCCGAACCGGCCCGAGGCCACCTGCTTGATCTTGCTGCGCTTGTGGGTGCCGTAGCGCACCGGGTCTTCGCCACCCTCACCGGAATTGCTGCGCCCACCCAGCTTGTTCATGGCGATGGCCAGCGCTTCATGCGCTTCGGGCGACAACGCACCCAGGCTGATCGCGGCGGTGTCGAAGCGGCGGAACAGGTCCTCGGCCGGCGCCACTTCCTCCAGCGGGGTCGGCGTGGGTGCCGCCTTGAGCTGCAGCAGGTCGCGCAGCGCCGACACCGGCCGGCCATGCACGGCTTCGCAGTAGCGCTGCCAATCGGCGGCTTCACCACTGCGCGCGGCGCGCTGCAGGGTCATGACCACGTCGGGGTTGTACATGTGGTATTCGCCGCCGTGCACGTACTTGAGCACGCCGCCCACTTCCGGGCGCAGCAGGTCGTTCCAGGCGCGCACGGTGAGCTCGCGGGCCTCGTCATCCAGCCGTGCGAAGCCCACGCCGGCCACGCGCGACGGCGTTTCCGGGAAGCACAGGTCGACGACTTCATCGTCCAGCCCGACGATTTCGAACAGCTGCGCGCCGCGGTAACTGGCCACGGTACAGATGCCCATCTTGGAGATGATCTTGGACAGGCCCTTGTAGATGCCCTTGCGGTAGCTGCGGCCGATCTGCGACTGCTCGCCGCCCTTCTTCAGCTGCAGGATGCCGCGCCGGCCCAGGTCGAACAGGGTCTGGTAGGCCAGGTACGGGTACACCGCGGTGGCACCGAAACCGAGCAGGCAGGCCATGTGGTGCGGGTCGCGCGCGGTGCCGGTTTCCAGGATCAGGTTGACGTCGCAGCGCAGCCCGGCGTTGGACAGGTGGTGGTGCACCGCACTGGTGGCCAGCAGCGCATGCACCATCGGCCGGTCGGCCACCGGGTAGCGGTCGCTGAGCAGCAGCATCACGATGCCCTCGCGCGCGGCCGCTTCGGCTTCGGCGCAGATGCGCTCGATGCCGGCCTTCAGCCCTTCGTCCAGGCTGTAGGAGAGGTCGATGAGCCGGTTGCGGTCCACGTACTGCGGCATCTTGATCAGCTGGCGCAGCTTGCGCTGGCTGAGCACCGGCGAATTGAGGATGACGTGGTTCACCGTCTCCGCGCCGGCATGGAAGATGTTGGTTTCCTTGCCGAGCTGGGTGGTGAGCGACATCACGCAGTCTTCCCGCAACGGATCGATCGGCGGGTTGGTGACCTGTGCGAACGCCTGGCGGAAGTAATCGTAGAGCGGCCGGCTCTGCTGGCTGAGCACCGCCATCGGGGTGTCATCGCCCATCGAGCCGGTGGCTTCCTGCTCGGTCTCGGCCAGCGGGCGCAGGATCTGCTCCACTTCCTCGGTGCTGAGCTGGAACAGCTTGTGGTAGCTGCGCAGGGTGCGTTCGTCGAACGGCTCTTCCACCAGCGAAGGGTCGATCAGCTCGGTCTGCAGGTAGGTCACGCCCTGCTGCAGCCACTGCTTGTACGGCGCGCGGCCGCGGTTGATGCGGTCGATGGCGTCCGAATCGAGCAGGTCGCCGCGCTTGAGGTCGATGGCCATCATCTCGCCCGGGCCCAGCTTGCCCTTGCGCACCACGCGCTCGGCCGGCACTTCCCACACGCCCGCTTCGGAGGCCACCAGGAAGTGGCGGTCGGAGGTGAGCATCCAGCGGGCCGGGCGCAGCCCGTTGCGGTCCAGGGTGCAGGCGGCATAGCGGCCATCGCAGGCCACGATGCCGGCCGGGCCATCCCACGGTTCGCTGTTGAGGCCGTAGAACTCGTAGAACGCGGCCAGGTCGGCGTCCTTGAACTCCAGCGACTGGGTCGCCGGCGGCACCAGGATGCGCAGCGCCTGGATCAGCTCCATGCCGGCACTGACCATCAGCTCCAGCATGTTGTCCAGGCTCTGCGAATCCGAGCCGTGCATGGAGATCACCGGATCGAACTCGCCGATGTCGAAGCGCGGGGTCTTCCACACCTTGCTGCGCGCCTGCGCCCAGCGCCGGTTGCCTTCGATGGTGTTGATCTCGCCGTTGTGGGCGAGCATCCGGAACGGGTGCGCCAGCGGCCAGCGTGGCAGCGTATTGGTGGAAAAGCGCTGGTGGAACACGATGGCGCTGGAGGCCAGGTCGTTGCGCTGCAGGTCCGGGTAGAACCGGCTCAGCTTGTCCGGCAGCACCATGCCCTTGTAGCTGATCGCGTTGGGGCTGAGCGTGGTGACGTAGTAATCGGCGTGCTCGCGCAGCTGCTGTTCGCTGCGGCGGCGGGCCAGGAACAGCGCCAGGGTGAAGGCGGCCTCGTCCTGGCCCTGGCCGGCATCGACGAACACCTGCTCGATGTGGGGCAGGGTGTCGCGGGCCAGCTGGCCGCACACGCTGGGATCGGTCGGCACCACGCGCCAGCCAAGCGGCTGGCAGCCGGCGTCGCGCAGTTGCTGTTCAAGGGTGTCGCGGCAGGCCTGGGCGGCGGCGGCGTCGTGCGGCAGGAACACCACGCCGGCCGCATGCAGCTTGCCGAGGGTGATGCCGGCTTCGGCGGCCAGCGCCTGCACGAAGGCTTCCGGGCGGCGCAGCAACAGGCCGCAGCCGTCACCGGTGACACCGTCGGCGGCGACACCGCCGCGGTGGGTCATGCGCGAGAGCGCGGCAATCGCGGTGTCGACCAGCAGCCGTGACGGCTGGTCATCCAGTTGCGCCACCATGCCGAAACCACAGGCATCGCGTTCGTCTTGTGGGTCGTAAAGCCCTTGGCGGTTGCGGGGGGCCATCTCTGCCTCAATGTCGGGTGAGCGGCGACACTCGTCCCCGCTCAATCCGTTGAGCGCATCTGGAGGCACCGGATGCTTCGACTAGATCACAGTTGCTGCAACGCCGCAATACACGGTTGCACGCGCAACCAAACCCCTCGAAAACCCGCGTCCGGTGCGCCCAATTCAGCCGCAGCGCAGGCCGCTGACCACGCCCTTTTCATCGACTTCGATGTTCAGCCGCTCGCCGACGAACTCCATCGTGGTCATGTCGTCGGGCTTGAGCACGCGCAGCTCGCGCGCGCTGGCATCCTGCTGCGCCTGCGCCCCGATGGCGTCGCTGTAGGGCTGGCCGACCAGGCTCTGTACCTGGTTGGCGTCGCAGTTGCCGACCGGCGGTGCCTCGGTGGCCTTGCCGGTGGTGTCGGCCGGGGCGGCGGCGACTTCTTCGGCGGCCTTCTGCGCGTGGGTACCCGCTGCTTCCTGTTCGTCCATCGGCGGGGCCTTGCAGGCGCCCAGCAACAGCAGGGTGGGGACCAGGGCCGCGGCCATGATCGTGGGGCCAAACGGACGCCGCAGGCGGCGGAAGGACAAGGACGACAT
>DGIP01000098.1:10982-11348 GCA_002386405.1 Stenotrophomonas maltophilia | reverse complement strand
GGCTGTCGCCCGCGCAGCGACCGATCGAATTCGCCCACGCTGCGGCGGTGGTGTTGTACGGCATCGGCACGCATGGCGTGTCCTCCCCTATCAGTCGTGCGGGTCCCTGCCGGTTGCAGGCCGAGCGCGATGATGCCGGTGCCGCGTGGGGTCGCCCATAGGACGGGAATGAAATCATGAGCAACCGGAATGACGGGGCGCGGCGGGGCTCGGCTATGGTGCGTTTTCGCACGCACCGTGCGCGGAGACCTCACGATGTCGGAACCGGACAGCTCGCTGCCGCCGTGGAAAGCGGAAACCATCGCCGTGCATGGCGGGTATCGCCCCGATCCGACCACGCGGGCGGTGGCCGTGCCGATCTACCAG
>DGIP01000098.1:0-10718 GCA_002386405.1 Stenotrophomonas maltophilia | reverse complement strand
GTGGCCGTGCCGATCTACCAGACCGTGGCCTACGCCTTCGACGATACCCAGCACGCGGCGGACCTGTTCGACCTGAAGGTGCCGGGCAACATCTACACGCGCATCATGAACCCGACCACCGACGTGCTGGAGCAGCGCCTGGCCGCGCTGGAAGGCGGCATCGGCGCACTGGCGCTGGCGTCGGGGCAGGCGGCCATCACCTACGCGATCCAGACCATCGCCGAAGCGGGCGACAACATCGTGGCGTCCAGCGCGTTGTACGGTGGCACCTACAACCTGTTCGCGCACACGCTGCCGCAGTTCGGCATCCAGACCCGGTTCGCCGATTACCGCGATCCCGATGCGTTCGCCGGGCTCATCGATGACCGCACCAAGGCGGTGTTCGTCGAGTCCATCGGCAACCCGCGCGGCAACATCACCGACATCCAGGCGGTGGCCGACATCGCGCATGCGCACGGGGTGCCGCTGATCGTCGACAACACCGTGGCCACCCCGTACCTGCAGCGCTCATTCGACTTCGGCGCGGACATCGTGGTGCATTCGCTGACCAAGTACCTGGGAGGGCACGGCACCAGCGTAGGTGGGGCGATCGTCGATTCGGGCCGGTTCCCGTGGGCCGAACACAAGCAGCGCTTCCGCCGCCTCAACGAGCCGGATGTGAGCTACCACGGCGTGGTCTATACCGAGGCGCTGGGTCCGGCGGCCTACATCGGGCGCGCCCGGGTGGTGCCGCTGCGAAATACCGGCGCGGCGTTGTCGCCGTTCAATGCCTTCCTGATCCTGCAGGGCATTGAAACGCTGGCGCTGCGGCTGGACCGGATCAATGCCAACGCGCTGGCCATTGCCGACTTCCTGCGCGACCACGCCAAGGTGGCGTGGGTGAACTACGCGGCGCTGCCCGACCACCCCGAGCATGCGCTGGTGCAGCGCTACCTGCGCGGGCACGGCTCCGGCGTGCTGACCTTCGGCCTGCCGGGCGGGCGCGAAGCAGGTGCGCGCTTCCTGGATGCCCTGCAGCTCTTTACCCGGTTGGTGAACCTGGGCGATGCCAAGTCGCTGGCCACCCATCCGGCATCGACCACGCACCGCCAGCTGGATGCGGCGGAACTGGAACGGGCCGGAGTGAGTGAAGACACGGTGCGGCTGTCGATCGGCATCGAACACGTGGACGACCTGCTGGCCGATCTGGAGCAGGCGCTCGCCAAGGCGTGAGGCGGGACCACCCCGGCCGGTGCGGGCCGGGCGGGGTGGGTTTTTATCAGGGCGCGGGCGCGTGCAGCCACGCGTCGATGGCGCCTTCCAGCACCGCCAGCGCGGCCATCGCGCGGCGCGGGTCGACCTGGTCCAGCTGGTCGTACCGGTTGTGGATGCGCGCCATCGCAGGTGACAGCGGCAACGCCTTGTAAGCGTGCATGGCGTGTTCCATGGCATCCATCCGGGTTTCCATCGCCTGCGTCTCGTCCGGTCCCAGGGTGCCATTGAGGTAGTGCTCGAACCGGCTCCAGTCCACGTCTGCATTGGCCAGCCACAACCGCGCACGGGCCTGCTGCATGTCGCGCTCAAGGGGGATGTCGGCGGCGTCGGCCAGGTTCATGCCCAGCGCCGGAACGCCTTCGCGCTGCAGGGCAATCTGATCGGACTGCATCACCCAGCCAGCGCTGTCATGCACGGTCAGCCCGACCTCGCCGGCGGCAGCTTCGAGCAGGCGCCGCAGCTGCGCTTCCGCAGCGGTGACCGGCGCCGCGGGTGGCTGCAACGCGCGCGAATCGCCATCCATGTACAGGTGATGGCGGTCCGAGCCGGACAACGTCATGCCATCGCCGCGCCCGGTCATGTCCAGGTTGAGCGCCACGTCCGGACAGCTGGCCTGCGCCAGGCACTGCTCGGCGTAGGCCTTGGCGCCCAGCATGCCGTGCTCTTCCAGATCGGTCACCATCAGCTGCACGCGCATGCCCTCGGGCAGTGTTTCCGCGCCCAGCTTCCGGGCAAGCGCCAGCAGCGTGGCCAGCCCGGTGCCGTTGTCGCTGGCACCGCTGGAGCCGTCGCGTGCGCCGGTCATGTCGCCATGGGCGAGCACCATCAGGGTCCGGGCCGGGGTACCCACGCCCGCGAATTCCAGCATCAGGTTGCAGCCGTGGTAGGTCTGGTTGAAACCGAAGCTGTCGCGCGTGCTGCCGGTGAACGGCAACTGCTGCAGGGTGTGGCCGTCGCGCTTGAACAAGGCGCGGATCGTATCGAAGCGGGCAGCGTTGGCAGCCGACTCGCGCAGCGCGCCGGTCATGCCCGGCTGCTGCGCGCCGAGCGTGGCCTGCGCGATCTGTTCCAGGTCCAGCTCGAAGCGGGCCTGTGCCGGGCTCACCACGCTGCCCAGCAGTTCGGCCGCCCAATCTACCCACGACAGCATGGGCGCGAGCGCAGCGGCATCGGCGCCGCTCGGCCAGCCGCCGTGCCCGTGCGTTTCCGCTTGGCGGGCCACGCCGAGCGTCACCATGATCTGGCGGCGCGTGTCCTCAGGCAGGTCCTGCAACAACGACCGGATCGCCGGCGCGGTGCAGGCCGCCGCGTCGGTGCCGCAGTCGCGGACGATTTCCAGCAGCCGGTGGCGTTGTTCGTCGGGTAGCAGGTCGTACAGGGTCAGCGGAAGCGAGGCAGGTGCGGGCGTGCGGTCGGCGTTGTTGGCGTCCAATGCGCTGTCGCGGCCCAGCACGAACCCCACCACGGCGCCGGCGGCCGCACTGGTCATCACCGTTGCGGCAGCCAACGTGCCGGCGGCAAGCGTGAGCGGGCACTGGCGCGGTTGCGCAACGCAGCTGAGGGTAGCGGCATTGGCGATGTGGCCCAGTGCCGCGGAGGGTGCGGTTGGCACATCGGTCGCCATCGGTACCGCCTGGTAGCCGGCACCGCCATGGGCATGTGCGCCGGGCAGGAAGGCGGCGACCGTGGCAGTGCCTGCTCCCTGCGGCGCGCGCGGCGGCACGCGGGCAAGCGCCATCGCCGAGGACAGCGCCAGTGCGTTGACCAGCCATTCGCGGCCATTGCGCACGGTCAGGGGGCGCGCCCCGGAGGGCGGCAGCGGCTGTCGCGGCACGCCGCGCGAGCGCAGGTTGCGCGCCACGGTGTTGTCGAAGTGGCCCTGGACGTGGCGGGCAAACGGGATGTCGAGCGGCATGGCAATCTCTCCAATGGCGGGCGCAGGTCCATTGCACCGTGCCGCATTGCGGCGCCGCTGCCCATCGGAGCAGTTGCGGGTGGTGCCTGGATGGGACCGCCGTCACATGCAGCGATGGCGAACCGCTACGATTCAGGAGCCGCAACTGCGCAAGATCGGGCACGCGCGGCGTTGGCGCGCGCTGCACGCTGGACCCACCCCCGGATGGAGCCCGACATGAACCGCCTTGCCCAGATCCGCCAGCGCCACGGTATCGACCGCGTCATCGCCCAGCTGCAACACTGCCTGCGCGCGGGCGAGCCATTGCCCGACCTGGAGGTACTGGCCGCCATCGCGCATCAGTCGCCGTACCACTTCCACCGGCTGTACCGCGCGCTGACCGGCGAAACCCCCGGACGCACCGTGGCGCGGTTGCGGCTGGCGCAGGCGCTGCACCTGCTGGGAAAACCCGGCGCGCGGGTGACCGACGTGGCCCTGCAGGTAGGCTTTGAGAGCCCGCAGGCGCTGGCCCGCGCCTGCCGGCGGGAACTGGATGCGACCCCTGCGACGCTGCGCGACGACCCCACGCTGCGCACACGCTGGCAGCGGCATCTCGAAGTTCCCGCGGGCGACCAGGCCGAGCCGATCACCGCGCTGCAGGTCCGGGTGGCCGAGCTGGAACCGTTCGAAGTGGTGGTGCTGCGCAAGCAGGGCGCATTCGACGACCTGGACCGTGCATTCGGCACCTTGTTCGCCTGGGCCGCAGGCGAGGGCGTGGCCGAACAGCTGCAGCACCTGGTGGGTATCGCACTCAATGACCATCGCGACGTAGCGCCCAGGGAATGCCTGTTCGACTGCGGCATGGGGTTTGGAGACATGACCCGGCCCGTTCCGTCACCCCTGCGCCGGCTGACCCTGGGCGGCGGCGACCATGCGGTGCTGCGCCACGTGGGCAGCTACGCCGGTCTTGAAGCCGCCACCGACGCGCTGCTGCGCCAGTGGCTGCCGGACAGCGGGCGCGTGCTGCGCGACGCGCCGTTGTACTACCACTATCTGGACGATCCCGAGGAAGTGCCCGAGGCGATCCTGCGCGCCGATATCTGCGTGCCGCTGGCGGTCCGTTAAACCACTGGAATGGTGTGCTTGCCGATGTTGCGGTAGGGCGGGGTGGCCATGACCATTTCCGCCAGCGAGTAAGCCAGTTCGCGCTCGGCCATCACGGTGCCGTCGGCACCGTGTTCGAGCAGGTGCTTGACCTCGGCGTCGCTGTGCGCGCGCGCCAGCAGGGTCAGGCCCGGGTTGAGCGCGCGCAGCTTGGCCAGGGTTTCGCCGGCTTCCAGCGGCTGCGGAATGGCCAGCACCGCGATCTTGGCGCGTTCGGGATGGGCCTCGGCCAGCACGCGGTCGGAGGCGGCGCTGCCGCGGATGGCCGGCAGCCCTGCCGCATGCGCTTCGGCCACGTGTTCCTTGTTGTCATCGATCACCAGCACCGGCACGCCGCGATCGCGCAGCACTTGCGCCAGCGCGCTGCCGACCCGGCCGTAGCCGATCACGATGGCGTGCTCATGCAGGTCCAGCGAGGGGCCGGGCGGCAATTCGGTTTCCACGGCGGCCGCAGGCGTTTCCTGGTGCTTCACCAGCCAACGGTCGAGCAGGCCGAACACCAGCGGGTTGAGCATGATCGAGATCAGCGCGCCGGCCAGCACCAGCGCCTGCCCGGTGGGCGGCAGGATCTTCAGGCTCACGCCCAGGCCGGCGATGATGAAGGCGAATTCGCCGATCTGGGCCAGGCTGGCCGAAATGGTCAGCGCGGTGCCGTTGGGGTGGCCGAACGCACGCACGATGAAGAACGCGGCGGCGGACTTGCCGAACATGATGATGGCGGCGGTGGCCAGCACCTGCCACGGGTGCTCGACCAGGATGGCCGGGTTGAACAGCATGCCCACGGAGACGAAGAACAGCACCGCGAACGCATCGCGCAGCGGCAGTGAATCGTTGGCGGCCTTGTGGCTGAGTTCGGATTCGTTGAGCAGCATGCCGGCGAAGAACGCGCCCAGCGCGAACGACACGCCGAACAGCATGGCCGAGCCGAACGCCACGCCCAGCGCGATGGCCAGCACCGCCAGGGTGAACAGTTCGCGCGAACCGGTTCCGGCAATGCGCTCCAGGATCCACGGAATGACCCGGCGGCCGACCACCAGCATCACCGCCACGAACAGACCCAGCTGCACGAAGGTCCAGCCGATGCTGGCCAGCACGCTGCCGACGGTGTGGGTTTCATTGGCCGCATCCGGCCCGAACACGCCGGCCAGCACCGGCATCATCACCAGTGCCAGTACGCAGGCCAGGTCTTCGACGATCAGCCAGCCGACCGCGATCTTGCCGCGCTGGGTTTCCAGCAGGCGGCGTTCTTCCATGGCGCGCAGCAGCACCACGGTACTGGCGGTGGCCAGCGCGAAGCCGAACACCACGCCGTGGATCACCGGCCAGCCCATCAACCAGGCCAGGCCCCAGCCCAGCAGGGTGGCGACCAGGATCTGGCCGACCGCGCCGGGGATGGCGATCGCCTTGACCGCCATCAGGTCTTTCAGTGAGAAGTGCAGGCCGACACCGAACATCAGCAACATCACGCCGATTTCGGCCAGCTGGTTGGCCAGCGCCTGGTCGGCAACGAAGCCGGGAGTGAACGGTCCTACGCAGATGCCCGCAACCAGGTAACCGACCAGCGGAGACAAACGCAGCTTGTTGGCCAGCGCGCCGAGAATGAAGGCGAGCCCAAGGCCAACGGCGACGATGTTGATCAGGTCGGTGTCATGGTGCATCGGGGCTCGCAACTTGGGGGATGCCCCGATTTTCACCGATGCGGCCCGATCCGGCAAACCGCGCTGCGGTCTGCCGGATCCGGTGTCACCCGCCGCTTACCACTTGTAGGTCACGCGTCCGTACACATAGGCGCCGTTGAAGCCGTACGGCGAGTAGTTGCTGTACGGGAGCATGCCCCAGGTGGAGTTCTGCAGGTCCACGGTGCGGTCGGGGTATTCGTCCAGCAGGTTGTCCGCACCCAGGGTCAGGGTCCAGTTCTCGCTGGGCTTGTAGGCCACCGAGGCATCCAGCACCCACGAGGCGTCGTAGGTCTGGTCGCGGGTCGGGGTGGCCGAATTGCGCACGGTGAACGAGCCGTAGCGGGTGGCGGCCAGGTTCAGGTCCCAGTGGTCCGAACGCCAGGTGCCGCTGAGGATGGTCTTGTCGCGCGGGTAGCTGTCTTCGATGCGGCCCACTTCATCTCGGCCGATCAGCGACTGGGTCAGGCCCAGCGAGCCGAACACGGCCGGCGAGGCGATGAACTTCTTCACCTCGGTGTCGTTGTAGCTGTAGGCCGCGGTCAGTTCCAGCGAGCTGGCGCTGAACGGGATGGTGTAGCTGGACACTGCGTCCACGCCGCGGGTGCGGGTATCCACGCCGTTGGTGAAGTAGGAGAACGCGGTGACCTGCGGCAGGCCCAGGTCGGCCAGCAGCGCATTGGTGGCCGCGTTGGTGGTGATGTTGGTGGACAGGATGATGCGGTCGTCGATGTCGATCTGGTACGCATCCACGGTCAGGTAGAGGCGGTCGATCGGCTGCAGCACCAGGCCCACGCTGTAGGAGGTGGAGCTTTCGGCCTTCAGCGGGCTGGCGCCCAGCGCCTGCGCGGCGGTGCTGGTGGTGGGGAAGGTGCCGCGTTCGACGAACACGCCGTTGACGATGGTGCTGGTCACGGCCTGGTAGCTCTGCTGGGCCAGCGACGGGGCGCGGAAGCCGGACGAGGCGGTGGCGCGCAGCGCGACCTTGTCGGTGAAGGCGTAGCGCGCCGACAGCTTGCCGGAGAACTTGTCGCCGAAGTCCGAGTAGTCCTCATAGCGGCCGGTGACGCCGGCCGAGAACTTGTCGGTCAGGTCCGCTTCCAGGCCGGCGTAGACGGCGTAGTTGTCACGGTCGGCATCCACCGCGTTGAGCGGGGTGAAGCCGCCGAAGCCCTGCGAACCGCTGCCGAAGTACGAATTGGGTTCGCCAGCGCTCTGTTCCCACTTCTCGCGGCGGTACTCGCCACCGAAGGACAGCGTGACCGGGTAGGCCAGGCCCCAGTCCAGCTGCTTGGTGATGTCCACGTTGCCGATGTCCTGAGTGTATTCCAGCGCGCCGGCGTAGAACGAGCGCGGGCTGTCCACGCCCAGCGCGTAGTTGATGCTGTTGCGGGTGTGGAAATCGATCTTGTTGGTGCCGTGGTTGTAGCTCACGTCCCAGGTCCAGCCGCTTTCGGTGTCGCCCTTCACGCCGGCCACCAGCGAGCGGTCCTTGGAGTACTGGTTGATTTCCGGCACGAAGCCGTCCGGATAGGTCTGCGCCAGCAGCGCGCCCTGGCCGCTGTTGGTGCGCGAGCGGTAGAACGCGAACGAGGTGATGTCGCGGTTGCTGGCCAGCGCGGTGGCGTAGGCCGAGACGTGGTCGCTGAACTGGAAGCTGGCGTTGGCCGAGGCCGCGGTGGCATCCACCTGCGGGTCGCCGACCACGAAAGTGGTCTGGCCCACGCTGGGGAAGTTGCCGGTGTTCGGCGCGGTGCCCTGGTACGGCCCGGCGCGGTTGCTTTCATCCTGCTGGGTGATCTGGCCGGCCACGTGCACGCTGCCGCGGCCGTCGGCGAAGCCGATGCCGGTATCGCCGGAAAGCTGGTACTTGTTGCCGTCGCCGGCCGAGTACTGGCCGGCGTCCAGGGCCAGGCTGCCGCCCGCGCTGGAGCCCTTGAGCACGATGTTGATCACGCCGGCGATGGCGTCCGAGCCGTACTGCGCCGAGGCGCCGTCGCGCAGCACTTCCACGCGCTCGATGGAGGCGATCGGAATGGCGTTGATGTCCACTGCCGACGAACCGCGGCCGATGCTGCCGTTGACGTTGATCTGGGCCGAGGTATGCCGGCGCTTGCCGTTGACCAGCACCAGCACCTGGTCCGGGGACAGGCCGCGCAGCTGCGCCGGGCGGATGCCGCTGGTGCCGTCGGTCAACGCCGGGCGCGGGAAGTTCAGCGAGGGCAGGGCGCGCGCCAGCGCGGTGGCCAGTTCGGTGGTGCCGGTGGACTGCAGGGCTTCCGGGGTAATGATGTCGATCGGCGACTGCGACTCGGCCACGGTGCGGTCGGCCACGCGGGTGCCGGTCACGATGACCGTGTCCAGGGTGTTGGCGGTGGCGCGGGCAGGGGCGTCCTGGGCGGCGACACTGAAGGCGGAGGCCCCGAGGGCGACGGCGACGGCGGCGGCAAGCGTACGGGTCTTGCGGTTCATCAGGATGTGGCTCCGGTTGGGACGAGGCGGCACCGGGCGACATCACGACTGCGGCAAAGCGGGTCAGCGAGGGCGGGTGTTGCGGTGCGCAATTAACGGATTAACGGTATTTTTACTGACTGTCAAATTGAAAAAACGTTGCAAAAGCAACGATTTAGTAAGATTTGAGCAATCAGGCGGGAGAGGGTCCCGGGGAGAGCGCAGGCAGGTTCGTGGGAGAGAGACGAGGCCTGCCGCGCATCCCGGGGCGCGTCAAGTATTCGTTAACGCTAGAATTGCGTCGCAGGAAAGGTGCTCACCAGCACATTCCATTCCGTTATATGGACCCCCCAGATGATTTCCCTTCGTAACTTCGCCTTGCGCCGCGGCGAGCGGCTGCTGTTGTCCAATGTCGACCTGACCCTGCATGCGGGCTACCGCGTGGGCGTGGTCGGCCGCAACGGGGCCGGCAAGTCCAGCCTGTTCGCGGCCGTGCAGGGCGAGCTGGAAGCCGACAAGGGCGATGTGGACCTGCCCGGCAAGATCCGCATTGCCAGCGTGGCCCAGGAAACCCCGGCGCTGCAGGACCCGGCGCTGCAGTTCGTGCTGGAAGGCGACACCGAAGTGGCGGCCGTGCTGCGCGAGGAAGCCGAGGCGACCGCGCGCGAGGACTGGGAAGCGGTGGCCAATGCCCACCAGAAGATGGCCGAGATCGGCGCATACGACGCCGAATCCCGCGCGGGCAAGCTGCTGCACGGCCTGGGCTTCCCGTCCGACACCCATTCACGGCCGGTGGCGACGTTCTCCGGTGGCTGGCGCGCACGACTGAACCTGGCGCGCGCGCTGATGATGCCCAGCGACCTGCTGCTGCTCGACGAACCGACCAACCACCTCGACCTGGACGCGGTGTTCTGGCTGGAACAGTGGCTGCTCAAGTACCCGGGCACGCTGCTGCTGATCTCGCATGACCGCGAGTTCCTGGACAACGTGGCCACCCACACCCTGCACCTGCATGGCGGCGGCGCCAAGCTGTACCCGGGCGGCTACACCGACTTCGAGCGCCAGCGCGCCGAACAGCTGCGCCAGCAGCAGATCGCGCACGAGAAGGAACAAGCCGAGCGCGCCCACCTGCAGAGCTTCATCGACCGGTTCAAGGCGCTGGCCAGCAAGGCCACCCAGGCACAGAGCCGCATGAAGCGCCTGGCCAAGCTGACCGGCACCGAAGCGGTGCGTGCCGAGCGCGAGTTCCGCATCGAATTCGCGCCGCCGGCCAAGCTGCCGTTCTCGCTGATCCGCCTGAACGATGTGGAAGCCGGTTACAGCCCGGATGCGGTGATCCTGCACAACGTGGGCTTCGGCCTGGAAGCGGGGCAGCGTATCGGCCTGCTGGGTCCCAACGGCGCGGGTAAGACCACGCTGGTACGGACCCTGGTCGGTGAGCTGGAGCCGGTGGCCGGCGATCGCTCGGCGCACCCGGACCTGCGCATCGGCTACTTCGCCCAGCACACGGTGGAGTCGCTGCATGAAGGCCAGTCGCCGATGGACCACTTCCGGGATATCTCCCCGGATGGCAGCAACCAGGCCTTCCGCGATTTCCTCGGCAAGTGGAACTTCGCCGGCGACCGTGCCTTCGAGCCGGTGGACGGTTTCTCCGGCGGTGAGCGCGCGCGCCTGGCGCTGGCGATGATCGCCTGGCAGCAGCCGAACGTGCTGCTGCTCGACGAACCGACCAACCACCTTGACCTGGAAATGCGCGAAGCACTGGCCGAAGCGCTGGCGACCTTTGAAGGGGCGATCGTGATGGTCTCGCACGACCGCCACCTGATCGGCCTGGTCTGCGACACCTTCTGGCGCGTGGCCGACGGTGTGGTGGAGCCGTTCGACGGCGACCTGGACGAGTACGCGGCGTGGCTGCGTTCGCGCCCGGCCGCGCAGGGCACCAAGCAGAAGATGGCCGCCGCCGCGCCGGAGCCGGTGCCGCCGACCCCGCCGCTGCCGCCGAAGAAGACGGTCAACCCGGTCAAGCTGGCCGCCGCCGAAGCCAAGGTCAACCAGCTGGAAGGCCAGTTGGCCGAGCTGGACCGGCAGCTGGCCGACCCGGCCAACTACGCCGACGCCACCCGTATGGCGGTGCTCGGCCGCGACCGCGAAGCCACCGCGCAGCAGCTGGAAAAGGCCGAAGCAAGCTGGATGGAGTTGATGGCCTGAACCCGCGTGCCGACCAACGGTCGGCACGTACCGCATCCGCGACCCTATTTCGGTAGGTGCCCACCGTTGGT
>DGIP01000330.1:1065-22764 GCA_002386405.1 Stenotrophomonas maltophilia | reverse complement strand
GTGCGCAGCTGCACGCGGCGCACGCCGGCCTCCAGTGCACACGCCAGGCGCGCATACCAGTCCTGGTGCGCGGCGTCCTCGTCGGTGTCCGGCTCGGGGGTGATCAGGTAGCGGTCCGGGTGGCGCAGCGCGGCCACCACCGGCAGGTCGGCCGGCGGCATCGAGTAACGCGACAGCTTGTCCGGCGCCACCCAGGTGATGGCCTGGCCTTCGCGGCCGCGCGGTGAGCCCTTCCAGCTGCGGATGTGCCGCACTTCCAGGCGCAGGTGCTTGTCCGGATAGAGCTGCGGGACGTCCATGATCCAGTCGCCGACCTCGGCCTCGATCCCCAGTTCCTCGCGCAGTTCGCGCACCAGCGCCTGCTCGGAGCTCTCGCCCTCCTCGCGCTTGCCGCCGGGGAATTCCCACAGGCCGGCCATGTCGCGGTTCTCGGTACGGCGGTTGAGCAGGATGCGGCCGCGGGCGTCGGTGATGACGCCGGCCACGACGTGGATCGATCGTTTGGGGGATGGCATGCGGCCAGAATGCCCAATCGGCCGGGGCATGCGCAATGCCGGACAGACGAAGGGCCCCTTGCGGGGCCCTTTGGGTGGTTCAGGAGGCGGGTTCGATCAGAACGCCACGTTCCAGTTCAGCTGGGCCCCCACTTCACGCTGGCCATCGCCGGCACGGCCTTGCGCGAACATCGACAGGCGGCTGTTGTCGGAGGTGTTCAGCGACACGCCCAGTTCGGCGATGCCCACATTGCGCGCCAGCGGCAGGCCGCTGACGGTGAAGCTGTCGCTGCCCGCCACGAAGCGGTTGCGCGAGTCGGCACGCAGTTCGCCGGCGGCGTTCTGCCAGGCCAGGCCGGCCTCCAGGCGGGCGCCGTCGGTCTGGCCACCGCTGATGTCCCACGCGGCGCGGATGCCGGCGGTGGTGGTCCAGACCTCGTCCTTGCTGGACGCCACCGACAACGCTGCGGTGCCGCCGGTTTCAGTGGCGGCCTCGCTCGACAGGCGGGTGTAGGCCACGGCCAGGTACGGGCTCAGGGTCAGCGCACTGAGCTGGATGTCCCAACCGCCTTCCGCAAAGGCCTGTACCGAATGGGCGTCATGACGGCTGTCCAGGTTCTGTTCCCAGGACGTGCCGGCCCCCAGCGCGCGACGGGTGTCCAGCTCGTAGTCGGCATAGCTGGCGCCGCCGTTGATCCAGGCCTGCTCGCCACGGAAGCCGGCGTACAGGCCACCGTGCACCGCGTCGACCTCGGTGATCGCGTTGCGGTCGCGGATCTGCTGGCGCAGCGATTCCGGGCCACCGGCCACGCCGACGGTCCAGCGGTCGCCGAAGGTCCAGTCGTAGCCCACCATCAGGCCCTGGCGGGTTTCCTGGGTGCGCGAGGCGGTGCCGTCGCTGTCCTGGCGCTTGGAGGCGCCGCTGCCGGCCACCCACACCGAGGAGCCGTTGAGCTTGGTGTCCGGCGTCGGGCGCAGGCGCTGGGAGATGCCCTCACGCAGGAAGCGGTCGTCCAGCAGCAGCGCACGGTTGCTGGCGTGCAGCTCGCCGCCAAGGTCATCGAAGGCAACCAGCGCACCGGCCTCGTCCAGCATCAGCAGGCCGTTGTACAGCGCAAGCGCGTCGCCGGACTGCTGCAGCGAATCCAGCGCCGCGGCGGTGGCGCGCTGGTTGCCGGTGACGGCCACGGCGCCGAACACGATCGGCGGGGTCACGCCCGGGGTGCCGGGGAAACCGGGATCGACAGGCGTGACCGGATCCACCGGATCCACCGGCGTCACCGGGTCCACCGGGGTGACCGGATCGACAGGATCCACCGGCGCCACCGGGCTGTTGACCGCGATGGTCAGCAGGACCTCATTGCCGGTGCTGGTCAGGGTCGGGGTGAGGAAGGCGGAATTGGAGACGACATCGTCGAAGCTGCCATTCAGACCCCCTGCCGCGGTGAGGATCGAGTAGGTCTGGCCGTTCTGGTAGCTCGCCAGCGGATCCAGGCCGGTCACCCGCACGCCGGTGGCGCCGCTGCTTCCGCCAAGACCGGAGGCATGGCCCACGTACGCCTTTCCGGTGACCTTGACCAGGTCGCCTTGGCCGTTGCCGAGCAGATCAACGTCGTAGAACGCCTTCTGCGCGCCGCCCACCGGCACCATGCCGCCGGTGTTGACGTACAGGTCGCCGTCGATCGTCATGGTTCCCACACCGTTATCGCCTGGCGACAGCACGCCGCCGTCGTAGACATGCGTCCTGCCCACCGTCGCGTTGCCGGCCAGTACGCCACCGGTGCTAACCGTCGCGATGGCGCTGCGCACCACACCGGTGCTGGTGCCGTAATTGATGGTCTGGTTGAACCCGGCGCTGCCGTTGAGCACGAGCTTGCCACCGGAAATGTTGATCTGCTGCTGCCGTGCCTGGCTGCTGCCGGCCTGATCCTGCCCGGTGTACATGTCGCTGTCGATACGCAGCGTGCCACCCTTGACGGAAACCGGGCCGCTGAAGCGGGTCAGATCGCCGGTCAACGCCGTGGAGCCGGCAAGACTGGTGAGGCCACCACTGCCGGCGGCTTCACTGCGCAGCGTGTTGGCCAACGCAATGTCACCGGTGTGGTTGAACACCAACGCGCCGGAGGCCGACTGCATGACGATGTCCGCGTTGCCGATTTCACCTGCGGCTTCGGGCGCGGCCCAGCTCAACACACCGTTGGGCCAACCGGCCATGCCACCGCCAACGGTCACGAAGCCCAGGGTTCCCAGGATGAGGTCGCCGCCCGCAGCGATGCGCCCACCGTTGGACACGGTCAGGAAGCCCGACGTTTCGCCCACCAGATGCTTTCCCACCGTAATGTCGCCTGCCGCTTCGATGGCCGAACCGGTCCCGCTCACCCGGACCTGTTCGTCCACCCGCGCGAGCGCAAGCGTCATCGTGTTGGTGCCACCGGAAACCAGCAGCGTATCGGTAGTGATCACCGCACCATCCAGCACGTCCACGCCGGTGCGGATGTCCATCTCACCCTGGTTGATCCAGCGGCTGCCGGTGCCGGTCAGCGTTGCCGTGCCGGTGCTGCTGTAGGAGTCCTTGATACGGGCGCTGTTGGACTGGATCTGGCCGCCATTGTCGACCAGCAGATGCGTGCTCGTCATCACGCGGTCGCCGCTCAGCACGGAGCCTGCACCTGACACCTCGATGCGGCCGGTGCGCGCGTGCCTGCTCGGCAGGCCCTGCTCATCCTCGGCGGTGACGTTGCCGGTGACCGCAACGACGGCGCCGTCTTCAACGCGCAGCTTGCCGTTGCCATTTGCGGAAACGCGCAGTTCATCGGCGGCCACGGTGGAACCTGTGCCCGTCACCAGCAGCGTGCCGCCCGAGTCCTGCGCCGCGCCGACACTGAGCAACTGTGCGTTGACCTTACCGCCATTGCGCACGTTGACCGTACCTTCTGCGTTTTTGGCAGCGCCGAGCACGAGGTTGCGGCCGACACTGACAGTGCCATTGTCGATGTTGAGCGTGCCCGTCCCGGCTTCGCCAACGCGCAGCTCATTGTCGGTGACCACCAGCTCGCCGCCGGTGTTTACATTGACCACGCCCATGCCACCAGCTTCAGTGCCAATGCTCATGCCGAAGGATGTGCCCGCCAGCGGCCATGGCTGGGTCACTTCGACGCGACCGCCATTGACGATGTCGAGCAGACCCGCCCCTTCGCGGCCCACCAGCAGCTGGCGTGCATTGAGCGAGGAGCCTGCACCTTCCACCCGCCCGATGCCAAAGCCATCGGCCCCAAATCCGAACGACACGGTGCCGCCGGCAACGGTGGCTGCAGCGCCGTCGCTCAGGCGCAGTTCGCCCTTGCCGGCCTCACCCACGCGCACCGATGCGCTGTTCACGGTCAGCGTCGAGGTCGGGCCAGTGAAGTACAGCTTGCCGTCGCTGCCCACCGACGTACCCACCGACACCAGGCCGTTGGAGGTCATCTTGCCGCCATTGCGGACGTCGACCTGCACCTGCCCGTTGGGCCCGACGCGGAAGCCATCCACGTACGCACGCGAATCATTGACGATGTCCGGCGCATTGAAGTCATACACCGCCGCGAAGGCGGTGGGCAACGAGGCCGTCGACAGGCCCAGCGCAACCAACATGGCAGCGCTCAGCGGCGAACGACGGCGACGGTTGTCGGTGGCCGGAGACGGGAAAGAGGGGGACGTGGCGAGTTCGGATGCGACCTGCATCAGGCCGGTGGTGCGGTTGAACACCAGGCGATAGATCCTGTTCATGAAACTCCATGGATGGCGGCTCAGGGGAACGCGACGCTGCCGCAGCCTGCGGAGCGCAATGCGCGTCGGCCTGCCCCGAATGCAACGCATTCGCGACAGCGCTGAACACGTTAACGCGCTGTCGCAATTCCACCCGTGGGTCGCATCTGACACTCGCGTGGGGATGCGCCACGCATCTGTGTCAGGTTTTTCTGAAAGGTCCGCATAAGAGAAGCCGGTCACAGAACAGTGGCGTCATGTGATTGCGTCAGGGCTGTTGCCAAGCATGGCCTGAGCATCATCGGAATCACTACATGCTGGCGGGCCAATGACGCCATGAGGATCAACACGTCAAACGCCCTGAAAGTAAACGTAAGAAGTCGCTTCCAACACCCGATTCGGCATTGCATCCTATCGCTCTGGTGATAGCCACCACACTTCGAGAGAAGAACGAGAAAATCAGCCCATTCTGAAAGTTCGCCGACCCGATTGCACCCCGTCACCACCGCCGATACCTTCCCCGCACCGATGAGCGCAGACACGTCGCCGCTGATGTCGTCGTGCACTGAACAGGAGGCGAAATGTGCTGGTGAACTGGTGGAAGAATGGACTTCAGTTGAAGCTGCAGGTGCGCATCTACCCCAATGGGTTGCTGGTCGCCGCACTGTATGCGCTGGCCTGCCTGGCCGCGCGCCAGATATCCGTTGATCAGTTCAACCTGCTGGCGGGCATTCGCATTGCCGCACTACTACTGTTCCCGACCAGACTCTGGCCTTGTCTGATCCTCGGAGAGTATGCCCACCTTGCGCAGGTTCGGTATCCCTTGATTGAAAAGTACGGCATGGCGTGGGCCATCATCAGCTCGGCCCTTCTGATGCCGACTGTTGCGTTGATCGTGCGGCTTCATCGGGACCTGCTTCCCGAGACCCCAGGTGCAAGGCTGCTCCTGCTTGCCGCAACGACCTCCATCGCCGCCGCATTGATCAACATTGGATCCGCCCAGCTGCTTTGGCCGGTAGCATCCAGCATCCCCCTTCCGTCGAGGGCGGCACATCAGATCCTTGGAAACTTCATTGGCATTCTGACCGTGGCTCCACTGGCGCTGCTGTGGCTGCAACGGCAGCGGCAGCGCCTGAACCAGACTACGCGCCTTCCGATTGAAACCACAGGGCTGCTCCTGCTGATGCTTGCGCTTGGCCTATCTGCGATCCAGCTTCCGGCGGCGTATGAGGGACTTCGACCCAGTCTTCAGCTGATGATGGCGCTTCCGGCCATCTTGCTGACGTGTCTTTACGGCTGGCGCGGGGCTGCGCTCGGAATTCCGGTACTGAACCTGATCGTCGGCCTGACCATGCCCACCACCGGTCGGCCTTGGTCTTTCGACTCCGACACGTTCACCGTTCAGCTGATTCTGGCCGTAGCAGGGTCTGCGCTGCTTGCCTTGGGTTCAACCATCAGCCATTACTACCACCGCTACAGGACACGGGACCTGCATAGCAGACAGGTCATATCCCTTACCAAGACATCGCATTTGACGGGTGAAACTGATCTTCGGCATCGCGCGCTGGAGATCAACCGGATCGGCGACGGCATTGACGCCTACCTCAGTGAAACAGCCGACTGGCTGAAACGCCAAGGCCATGACGAAATTGCCAGCAGCCTGATCCGGACCTCCAGCCTGTACTCACTCAAGTTCCGCGAGCAGGCCAGCATGGTCTACCCGACAGCGCTGGAGCATGTCGGCCTCTATCTGGCCCTGCAGGTCGGCGGAATCAGCGAGGCATGGTCGAACACGGGAAGCATCGCCCAACCGCGACTTGTAGGCGATCCGTGCCGGCTGACAGTCCCGCTGCAGCTGGCCACGTACCGCACCCTCACCGAGGCGGTTTCTCTGTTGTTGCAGAATGAATCCTCGCAGATCCGAGTCAATGCGCGTTGCGGCCGCGCGGGAGGCCGCGACGGCATCGTTGTGGTCGTGGCGCTTCTTGACCCACGCCATCGCCTTTCCGAGGCAACCCGGACCTTGGCAGTCGAGCGGCTTTCTGGTCGGGCGCTCGCCTACGGCGGCACCGTTCAGTGCCGCCACAATCGCATCCGCATGGTCCTTGTGGACTCACCCGTCGTTCAACGCTCCGTTACTGGATGCTCGACTGACCACACGGCGCCCCTACCCTTTCGATAGCGCACAAGTGTGAATGCCGGGTGCCGGTACACCTCGGAACGATCCATGGCGTCGACATCTACCACGCGCCGTGGAGGCAGAACCAATTGATCTGATGTCTCCCCGGCAGGCAATGCCCAGAACAGGCCGTCCAACGTGCCGAAGATCAGCTGGACGCGCCCCATTGCGTCATTGACCTGGAAATATGAGATTCCATCGCGTTTGAATCCATGAACCCGCCACTTTGGATCCACACTCAGGTCGGGAGTTGACGGGTTCTCCTGGCCCAGGCCGATGCCCTTGAGCTGCGAAGTGTTGTCGTCCCCAAGACAGCAAGCGGCAGCCGCCTGCTTCGTTCCAGATCCCTCGGCCGCCGCCTTCGGTATCGGCATCGCTGTGAACAGCACCGCAGCTATCGCAGCACTACGCTGAAATTGGCCCACGCCCACCTCCAGGTTTCAAAAGTTGTACCCGGAGATCACTGTAGCCAGCGCAATGTACTGAGGCGTTGAACAGCGTCCGAAATATCGAAGGCGCCGCCCCAAGAAAAAACCCCGCTTTCGCGGGGTTTTTCTGATCAGCTCAGCTGGCCGTGGCAGTGTTTGTACTTCTTGCCACTGCCGCAGGGGCATGGGTCATTGCGGCCGACCTTGGGCTCTTCGCGGGTGACCTGGCCGACGCCGTTGCGCTGGGCTTCCACTTCCGCTGCCTCTTCGTCGGCACCGTAGCCGCCCACGTTCTGGTGCTGGAACTGCGACTGCAGCAGGCGCGCTTCGGCCTGCTGGCGTTCGGCCGCTTCCAGCGCCGCCACTTCTTCTTCGCTGCGGATGCGCACGCGCGCCAGCAGGGTCACCACTTCGCGCTTGACGTTCTCCAGCATTTCCGAGAACAGCTCGAAGGCTTCCTTCTTGTATTCCTGCTTGGGCTGCTTCTGCGCGTAACCACGCAGGTAGATGCCCTGGCGCAGGTAATCCATGCGGGCCAGGTGTTCCTTCCAGCTCTGGTCGAGCACGGTGAGCATGACGTGCTTTTCCAGCGCGCGCATGGTCTCTTCGCCGACGCCGGTTTCCTTCTGCTCGAAGTGCTCGTCCACGCGGGCCTGCACCTTGTTGGCGATGGCTTCGGCGTCGAGCTCTTCGTGTTCCTTGACCAGCCCGGTGACGTCCATCTGCACCCCCAGGTCGGAGGCCAGGGTGGCTTCCAAGCCCGGCAGGTCCCACTGTTCGTCGATCGAGTTGGGCGGCACGAAGCGGGCCACGATGTCGTAGATCACATCGCCACGGATGCCGTCCACGTTGTCCTTCACCGACTCGGCGTCCAGCAGCTCATCGCGCTGGGCGTAGATCACCTTGCGCTGGTCGTTGTTGACGTCGTCGAAGTCCAGCAGGTTCTTGCGGATGTCGAAGTTGTGCGCTTCCACCTTGCGCTGCGCTTTTTCGATCTGGCGGCTGACCAGGCGGTCTTCGATGACGTCGTCTTCCTTCATGCCCATCATGCGCATCGCCTTCTGGACCCAGTCCGAGGCGAAGATGCGCATCAGGTTGTCTTCCAGCGACAGGTAGAAGCGGGACGAACCCGGGTCACCCTGGCGGCCGGAACGGCCACGCAGCTGGTTGTCGATACGGCGCGATTCGTGGCGTTCGGTGCCCACGATGTGCAGGCCGCCGGCGGCCTTGACCTGGTCGTGGCGGACCTGCCAGTCGGCCTTGATCTTGGCGCGCTGTTCGGCGCTGGCGTCTTCACCCAGCGCGTGCAGCTCCGCTTCGTGCGAACCGCCCAGCACGATGTCGGTACCACGGCCGGCCATGTTGGTGGCGATGGTCACCGCACCGGGCATGCCGGCGTTGGCGATGATGGTCGCTTCGCGGTCATGCTGCTTGGCGTTGAGCACTTCGTGGTGCACGCCGGCCTTGCGCAGGTGCTCGGACAGCATTTCCGAGGTTTCGATCGAGGTGGTGCCGACCAGCACGGGCTGGCCGCGCGTGTTGCACTCCTGGATGTCGGCCAGCACGGCGTTGAACTTGCCGTTGCGGTTGAGGAACACCTGGTCCGGCGAGTCCTTGCGGATGGTCGGGCGGTTGGTCGGGATGACCACCACTTCCAGGCCGTAAATGCTCTGGAATTCGTAGGCTTCGGTGTCGGCCGTACCGGTCATGCCGGACAGCTTCTTGTACATGCGGAACAGGTTCTGGAAGGTGATGCTCGCCAGGGTCTGGTTCTCGCGCTGGACCGGAACGCCTTCCTTCGCTTCCACCGCCTGGTGCAGGCCATCGGACCAGCGGCGGCCGGCCAGGGTACGGCCGGTGAATTCGTCCACGATCACCACTTCGCCATCACGCACGATGTAATCGACGTCGCGCTGGTAGATGGCATGCGCGCGCAGGGCGGCATTGAGGTGGTGGACTACGGTGAGGTTCTGCGCCGCGTACAGGCCTTCGGTTTCGGCGCTGAGGATGCCGGCCTCGACCAGCAGCTGCTCGGCGTGCTCCATGCCCGCTTCGGACAGGTGCACCTGCTTGCCCTTCTCGTCGACCCAGAAATCGCCCTCGCCTTCTTCGGCTTCCTGGCGGATCAGGCTGGGCACCACACGGTTGACGCGGATGTACAGCTCCGGGGAATCGTCGGCCGGGCCGGAGATGATCAGCGGGGTACGCGCTTCGTCGATCAGGATCGAGTCGACTTCGTCGACGATGGCGTAGTGCAGGCCACGCTGGTAACGGTCGGCCCGCGACAGCGCCATGTTGTCGCGCAGGTAGTCGAAGCCGAATTCGTTGTTGGTGCCGTAGGTGATGTCGCTGGCATAGGCCTCGCGCTTGTCGCTGTGCGGCATGCCCGGGTAGACCACGCCGACGCTCATGCCCAGCCAGTTGTACAGCTTGCCCATCTGCGCCGAGTCGCGGCGGGCCAGGTAGTCGTTCACGGTGACCACGTGGACGCCCTTGCCTTCCAGCGCGTTCAGGTACACCGGCAGCGTGGCCACCAGGGTCTTGCCTTCACCGGTGCGCATTTCGGCGATCTTGCCCAGGTGCAGGACCATGCCGCCGATCAGCTGGACGTCGTAGTGGCGCATGCCGAGCACGCGGCGGCTGGCTTCACGGCAGACCGCGAAGGCTTCCGGGAGCACCTTGTCCAGGGCTTCACCGTCGGCGATGCGCTGCTTGAACTCCGGGGTCTTGGCCTTGAGCTGCTCGTCGGAGAGCTTTTCGATGTCCGGCTCCAACGCATTGATCTTGGCGACGATGCGGTTGAGCTGGCGCAGCTGGCGTTCATTACGACTGCCAAAGACGCGGGTAAGCAGGCTGTTGATCATTGAAGGAACCGGTTGGAATGAGACGCCCCAACGGCGACGCTCCCTCGGGAGCCGCCCGCCGCAAACGAAACAGGGCGCATCGCGCCCTGTCTATGGCAACACCCATTGTAGCTTGGGACGAGGGCACTTGGTTTCAAGCGCCCGCGATCCGCCAGATGGCGCCCTCAGCCGCGGGAAACCCGCCCGACCGGGGTGTTGCCGCCATCGCCCAGGAACTTGCGCGGGTTGACTACCTGGCCGCGTTCCCAGACCTCGAAGTGCACGTGGGCACCGGTGGAACGGCCCGTGGAACCGGCCTTGGCCACTTCCTGGCCAGCCCGCACCAGGTCGCCCGGCTTCACCACCAGGCGCGAATTGTGCGCATAGCGGGTCACATAGCCATTGCCGTGGTCCACATCGACCACGTTGCCGTAGCCGCCCTTCACGCCGGCGAAGCTGACCACGCCATCGGCCACGGCCATGACCGGGTCGCCGACCTTGGCATGGAAGTCGATGCCCTTGTGGTTGCCGCGGCCACGACCGAACGGGTCGTTGCGACCACCAAAGCTGGAGGTGATGTAGCTGTTGCGGATCGGCATGCGGCCCGGCACGGCGTCCTGCTCCAGCTGGTGGTCGAACATCAGCGATTCCATCACCGACAACTGGCGGCCTGAAGCAGCGAAGCGCTGCTCCAGCACCTGTAAGTCGGCGTTGACCGCGCTGACCGGGATGTCCTGGGTCGGGCCAGGCTCGCCTTCACCGAGGCCGGGGGTCTCGTTGAAGTCGAACTCGCCGTCTTCCAGCTTGCCCATCTGGGTGAGGCGTTCGCCCAGCGCGTTGAGCCGGGTCGCCTGCGCCTGCAGCTCGCCCATGCGGGCAGCCAGGGCGTTGACCTGGGTCTGGGCGTCCTTGCGGGCCTGCGCCAGGTCGCGTTCCTGCTGGGCGACCTTGGCGTGGAGCCGGGAATCGTTGAACATGCTGCCACCCAGACCGGCACCGAAGCCGATCAGGCAGCCCAGCCCGAGTACGCTGCCCAGCAGGGCGCGGGGCCTGTCCTCGAAGTAGAAACGCAAACGCGCCAGCGGCGTCTTGGCCTGTCCTTCACGCGTTTTGATTACGATCTTTTTGAATGCCATCAGTGAGTTTTCATGTCTGAGCCGAAATCCAGTGCCCGTCCTGCGTCAACGCCGAAGCCGGCGCTGGATGCAGTCATGGGTGACAAAGCTGGCAATCCGCTGCGTCGTGCCCTGTGGCTCGATGCGCTGGACCGTCAGTTGCGCCCCCATTTGCCGCCCACCCTGGCCACCCGTTGCCGGTTGGCGAATGTGAACGGCGAACACCTCGTTTTTCTCGTCGAATCCCCTGTCTGGCACGCCAAAGTACGGCTTGCCGAGGCTCAGTTGATCGACGCGGCCCGGTCCATCGGGCTGAAGGTCACCAAGGTGACCGTCAAAACTGCGGCTGCCGCTCCTCCACGCTCCCCAGCGATCGACAACAGGAATGGCCCCCACGCAGTTTCAGCCGCCACGCACAAAGGGCTACGCGACGCGTTGGCCTGTCTAAAGGACGTGGATTCCTCCAAGTCCTGAAGCCATCGGGGCATCCCGCCCCTTCCCCGTCGTCGTCACGATCACGTGAATCTGGTGGGGAGCCGGCGGCCATCGTAGCCGTGCTGGGTCGTCCAGTCGTTAGTCTTTTATTAAATTTGCGTTAAATTCAGCCAAGAATCGGATCGGGTTCACAAAAACGTGACCCAGGTACGTACACGGTTCATTGACGTCAACGTCACACGGCCCACACCCCCCAAAACGCCGAACGGCGCCCAAGGCGCCGTCCTTTCCCCAATTATTTCAATTGGTTATGCGTACACAGGGACGCCGTAGACCACCGGAACCTCGCTGCTCGGCGCGTCGTAGCTCACCCACTCCCAGGCAGTGGCATCGGCCAGCAGGGCCCGCACCAACTTGTTGTTGAGCGCGTGGCCGGACTTGAAGCCCTCATAGGCGCCCAGCACCTGGCCGCCGGCCAGGTACAGGTCACCGATCGCGTCGAGGATCTTGTGGCGCACGAACTCGTCGGCGTAACGCAGGCCGTCGTCGTTGAGCACGCGGAATTCGTCGAGCACGATGGCGTTGTCCATCGAACCGCCCAGGCCCAGGTTGCGCTCGCGCATGTACTCCAGGTCACGCATGAACCCGAAGGTGCGCGCGCGGGAGATTTCCTTGGTGTAGGCGGCGGTGGAGAACTCGATCTCGGCACGCGACTGCTTGGCCGGGATCATCGGGTGGTCGAACTGGATCGTGAAACCGAGCTTGTAGCCCTCATAGGGCTCGAAGCGGGCGACCTTGTCGCCTTCGGTGACTTCCACGGTCTTGAGAATGCGGATGAAACGCTTGGGCGCGTCCTGTTCGGCGATGCCCGCCGACTGCAGCAGGAACACGAACGGGCCCGAGGAACCGTCCATGATCGGCAGCTCGGCCGAGGACAGCTCCACGATGATGTTGTCCACACCCAGGCCGGCCAGGGCCGACATCAGGTGTTCGACGGTCTGGATCTTGGCGTCGTTGCAGGTCAGCCCGGTGCACAGGGTCACTTCGGTGACCAGGTCGGCACGGGCCGGCACTTCCACCACCGGGTCCAGGTCCACGCGGCGGAACACGATGCCATGGTTGACCGGTGCCGGGCGCAGGGTCATGTAGACCTTGTCACCGCTGTGCAGGCCAACGCCGGTGGCGCGGATCGTGTTCTTGAGGGTGCGTTGCGGAATCATGGGGGACCAACCGGGAAAGCGCGCGGTCAGCGCGACAGTGACAAACAAGAATAACACGCACTACCACCGCTCCTTTCTGAACCGGGGGCGGCAGACTGCCGGGCCTATCCTGGCCCGGCAGCAAGGGACATGGAGGCGCTTACCGGGGAGGACAAGACCCCGGCTGCGTTCCTCAGTCCGCCTGGCGGCGCAGGAACGCCGGGATGTCCAGGTAATCGTTGGGCAGCTCAGCCGCGGCCGGACCCGAGGCCGACGGTGCGGACGGGGCCACGGTGTCGGCGCTCGGACGACGCAGGCCCAGGCCCATGCCACCCACGGCCTTGGACACGGCATCGCCGCCGTTGTCGAAATCGCCGAACTCCGGCTGGCCGGTGGTGGCGTTGCGGACCAGCTTGATCGGCGCGCGCTCGCCCGGACGCTGGGACTTGGCAGCCACGGCACGGTTCAGGCCGGTGGCGACCACGGTCACGCGGACTTCGTCCTGCATGTCCGGGTCCAGCACGGTACCCACCACCACGGTGGCGTCTTCGGAAGCGAAGCCATCGATGGTGCGGCCGATCTCGTCGAACTCGGCCATGGTGAAGTCGGCGCCGGCGGTGATGTTGACCAGGATGCCGTTGGCACCGGCCAGGTTCACATCGTCCAGCAGCGGGTTCTGGATGGCGGCTTCGGCGGCGGCCTGGGCGCGGTCATCGCCACGGGCGGTGCCGGTGCCCATCATCGCCAGGCCCATTTCGGACATGACGGTGCGCACGTCGGCGAAGTCGACGTTGATCAGGCCCGGGCGCACGATCAGGTCGGCGATGCCCTGCACGGCGCCCTGGAGGACGTCATTGGCGGCACGGAAGGCCTGGATCATGGTGGCGTTGCGGCCCAGCACGGTGATCAGCTTTTCGTTCGGGATGGTGATCAGCGAGTCGCAGTGCTGGCTCAGTTCCTCGATGCCCTTCAGCGCGACCTGCATGCGGCGGCGGCCTTCGAACGGGAACGGCTTGGTGACCACGGCGACGGTCAGGATGCCCATCTCCTTGGCCAGCTGTGCCACCACCGGCGCAGCGCCGGTACCGGTGCCACCGCCCATGCCGGCGGTGATGAACACCATGTCCGCACCCTGCAGGGCGTCCATGATGCGCTCGCGGTCTTCCAGCGCGGCCTGGCGGCCCACTTCCGGATTCGCGCCTGCGCCCAGGCCCTTGGTGACGTTGGTACCCAGCTGCAGCTGCAGCTTGGCACCGCAATTCTTGATGGCCTGCGAGTCGGTGTTGGCGGTGATGAATTCCACGCCGTCCACGCTGGTGCTGACCATGTGCGCCACGGCGTTGCCGCCGCCGCCGCCCACGCCGATCACCTTGATCACCGCATTGGGTGCCATCTTCTCAATCAGTTCGAAATGCGCCATGTCCGTGTCCTCGTTATATCCGCTTCTGGTTGGCATGGGCGTGTTGGCGTCCTGCCTTCGCGCTGCATGTTGCCGTTGCGGCTGTGTGGGTTGTGTGTTGCCGTTTGATGCGCCGGCCGAAGCCGGTTTGAAGCAGCGGCGTCAGAACTCGCCGCGGAACCAGGTTTTCAATTTGTTGAACATGCTGCCCGCGCGCCCGGTGGGCAGCGACGGGCGGCGCGGGTGTTCGATCTGGCTGCCCATCAGCAGCAGGCCCACGCCGGTGGCGTGCACCGGGTTGCCGACCACTTCGCCCAGCCCGGTCACGTGCTGCGGAATGCCCACGCGTACCGGCATCTGCAGCATTTCCTCGGCCAGTTCGACCACGCCTTCCATCTTCGAGGCACCGCCGGTGAGCACCATGCCGGCGCGCACCAGTTCCTCGAAGCCGGAACGGCGCAGTTCGGCCTGCACCATCTCGAAGATTTCCTCATAACGGCCCTGCACCGCCTGCGCCAGTGCGTGGCGCGGCATGCGGCGCGGCGGACGGTCGCCGACGCTGGGCACCTGGATGCTTTCCTCGGCGGTGGCCAGCTGGGCCAGGGCGCACGCGTAGCGCACCTTGATCTGCTCAGCTTCCGGGGTCGGCGTGCGCAGCATGTGCGCGATGTCGTTGGTGACGTGGTCGCCGGCGATCGGCAGCGAGGCGGTATGGCAGATCGCGCCCTGCACGAACACGGCCAGGTCGGTGGTGCCGGCGCCCATGTCGACCAGCACCACGCCCAGTTCGCGCTCGTCGGCGGTCAGCACCGCCACGCTGGAGGCCAGCGAGGACAGCACCAGGTCGTCCACCTGCAGGCCGCAGCGCTGCACGCACTTGCTGATGTTGGCGGCAGCCGACTGCGCGCACACCACCAGGTGCGCGTGCACCTCCAGGCGTACGCCGGTCATGCCGACCGGGTTGCGGATGCCTTCCTGCGAATCGTCCAGCACGTATTCGCGCGGGATGGCGTGCAGGATCTTCTGGTCGGCCGGGATCGCCACGGCCTTGGCCGCGTCGAGCACGCGGTCCAGGTCGCCCCAGGTCACTTCGCCGTCGCGGATCGGCACGATCCCGGGCGAGTTCTTGCACTGCACGTGGTTGCCGGAAATGGAGGCATACACCGAGCGGATCTCGCAGCCGGCCATCAGCTCGGCCTCTTCGACCGCGCGCTGGATCGACTGCACGGTCGACTCGATGTCCACCACCACGCCGCGCTTGAGCCCGCGCGACTCATGCGAACCGATGCCGATCACCTCGATGGGGTTGCCCGGCGAGTACTCGCCCACCAGCGCCACCACCTTGGAGGTGCCGATATCGAGCCCGACGATCAGCGATTTGTCACCCTTGCGATTCATGTCCTGTCCTGCGTCCTGTGCGCCACATTGGCCGGCGCGGCCGCGGCCGGGGTACCCCAGCTCAGCGTGAAACCATTGGTATATCGGAGGTCGGCGCGTTCGATCGGCGCCTGCTGGTTGGCCAGCTGCGGCAGCACGCGCACGAAGCGCTGCAGGCGCGAGCGCGCGTCGTCGCGGCCGACCACCACTTCGGTGCCGTTGCTCAGCTGCAGCGACCAGCTGCCGCGCGCATCCATGCTGACCCGGGTGACATCCACCCCGGCCGGCGCGAACAGAGCACGTGCATCGTTGTAAAGCGCCACTACTTCTTCGGTCTGGGTATCCGGGCCGTCCAGGTCCGGAAGTGCCAGGTCCTGCAGCTTCTGCGGGGTGGCGAACAGCTTGCCCTGCTCCGACAGCAGCCGGTCCTTGCCCCAGCGCGCGAACGGCTTGTGCTCGACCAGGGTGATTTCCAGCACGTCGGGCCACTGCTTGCGCACCTGCGCGCTTTCCACCCACGGCAGCTTTTCGATCGCGTCCTGCGCGTCCTGCAGCTTCACCGCGAAGAAGCCGGACGTCGCATACGGCAGCACCACCTGTTGCAGCTGTTCTGCGGGAACCCGCTTGAATTCACCGTGCACGCGCAGCTTGGCCAACGGCCAGCGTTCGGCACCAACCCAGCCGTTGAGCACCGCCACCACGGGCAGCGCTACCAGCGACAGGGCCAGCAACCAGACGAAGATGCGCAGCACCGCGTTCATGCGTAATCAGCCTCCGAAGTGCCGAAACCTTCCGGCAACGTCTGCTCCAGCACGCGCCAGACCAGCTCTTCAAAGCCGATCCCGGCCTGGCCGGCCGCCTTGGGCACCAGCGAGTGGCTGGTCATGCCCGGCGCGGTGTTCACTTCCAGCAGGTAGAACGCGCCGCTGTTGCGGTCGCGCATCACGTCGACGCGGCCCCAGCCACGGCAGCCAGCGGCGCGGAACGCGGCCAGCGCAATACGGCGGATCTCCGCTTCGTCGTCACCTTCAAGACCCGGGCACAGGTACTGGGTGTCTTCGGCGATGTACTTGGCGTTGTAGTCGTACCACTGGCCCTTGGGCACGATGCGGATCGACGGCAGCGCCTGGTCGCCGAGGATGCCCACGGTGAGCTCGTCGCCGACCACCATCTGCTCCATCAGCAGCTGGCCGTCGTAGCGGGCCGCCAGCGCGACCGCCTCATCCAGGCCGGCCTCGTCGGTGACCCGGCTGATGCCGACGCTGGACCCTTCGTTGGCCGGCTTGACCACCACCGGCAGGCCGAGTTCGGCCGCCAGCGCGTGCACATTGGTGCTGTCCACCTTCCGGTACTGCGGGGTAGGCAGGCCCACCGACAGCCACACCTGCTTGGTGCGGATCTTGTCCATGCCCAACGCCGAGCCGAGCACGTCCGAACCGGTGTACGGCACGCCGAAGGCTTCCATCAGCCCCTGCACGATGCCGTCCTCACCGCCACCGTTGTGGCCGTGCAGGATGTTGAAGACGCGGTCGAAGCGCTTTTCCACCAGCGCCAGTGCCAGCGCCGGAATGCCGTCCACCGCGGTGGCGTTGACGCCGCGCGCGCGCAGCGCCTCGATCACGTTGCGGCCGGAATCCAGCGAGACTTCGCGTTCGCTGGAGGTGCCGCCCAGCAGGACGGCAACGCGGCCGAACACGGCCGGGTCGGTGGTGCGCAGCGGCGGGAAGGTCAGCGTGCTCATTCGGCAGGCACCTCGTTGAAGCCATCGGTGGCGACCAGGTGGGCAACGTGGCCGATGTCGCCCGCCCCCATCATCAACAGCAGGTCGCCGTCCTGCAGCACGTCGGGCAGCACGTGCTGCAGTTCCGAGGCCTGGCCGACCACGACCGGCTCGCTGCGGCCGCGTGCACGGATTGCACGGGCGAGCGAGCGCGAATCGGCACCGGGAATCGGCGCTTCACCGGCCGGGTAGACCTCGCTCAGCACCAGCGCGTCCACTTCGGACAGCACCGCGGCGAACGCATCGAACTGGTCACGGGTACGGCTGTAGCGGTGCGGCTGGAACGCCACCACCAGGCGCTGCGACGGCCAGCCACCGCGTGCGGCGGCGAACACCGCAGCCAGTTCACGCGGGTGGTGGCCGTAGTCGTCGATCACGCGCACCTTGGCACCAGTGCGGGTAGTGACGATGCCCAGGTCGTTGAAGCGGCGGCCGATGCCGGCAAAGCTTTCCAGCGCCCGGGCGATCGCATCCGGGGCCACGCCCAGCTGCCAGCCCACCGCAGCGGCGGCCAGCGCGTTGAGCACGTTGTGCGCACCCGGCAGCGCCAGGGTCACCGGGTAGCTGCTGCCTTCGGGCAGGCGCAGGGTGAAGCGCATGCGCGGGCCGTCCTGGACCACATCCTCGGCGCGCACGTCCGCATGGCTGCTCATGCCGTAGCTCATGACGTGGCGCGGGGTCTGCGCGGCCAGTGCGGCCACTTCCGGGTCGTCGATGCACAGCACCGCCAGCCCGTAGAACGGCAGGCGCTGCAGGAATTCGGCGAAGGCGGCCTGCACGCGGGAGAAGTCGTTGCCGTAGTTCTCCAGGTGGTCCGCATCGATATTGGTGATCACCGACACCAGCGGGTTCAGGCGCAGGAAGCTGCCATCGCTTTCGTCGGCTTCGGCCACCAGCCACTGGCCACTGCCCAGCTTGGCGTTGGCGCCGGCGGCGAGCAGCTGGCCCCCGATCACGAAGGTCGGGTCCAGCCCGCCTTCGCTCAGCACCGCGGCGGTCAAGCTGGTGGTGGTGGTCTTGCCGTGCGTGCCGGCCACCGCGATGCCGCGGCGGAAACGCATCAGCTCGGCCAGCATGGCCGCGCGCGGCATGATCGGAATGCGCTGGCTGCGCGCTTCCATCAGTTCCGGGTTGTCGTCGCGGATCGCGCTGGACACCACCACGCAGTCGGTACCCAGCACGTTGGCGGCCGAATGGCCGCGCATCACGCGCGCGCCCAGCCCGGCCAGGCGGCGGGTGGCGGCGTTGTCGGCGTTGTCCGAGCCGGACACTTCATAGCCCAGCGTCAGCATCACTTCGGCGATGCCGCTCATGCCGGTGCCACCGATGCCGACGAAGTGCACGCGCGGGAAGGCGCGCACCAGGTCATTGGTGTCGTGCAGGCGGCGGATCATGCGCGGCCTCGCGTAACGGTGTTCATTTGGATTCCTCGAGAATGATGTCGGCGATGCGCTCGGCGGCATCGACCTTGGCCAGGGCACGCGCGGCGGTTGCCATCTGCATGCGGCGGGCGGAATTTTCGGACAGATCGCGCAGTACGTCCTGCAGGCGCGCGGCCAGCGTTTCGTCCTGCTTCAGCAACACGGCCGCGCCGCGTTCGACCAGGTATTCCGCATTGCGGGTCTGGTGATCGTCGACGGCCGCCGCGAACGGCACCAGCACGCTGCCCACGCCGACCGCGCACAGCTCGGCCAGGGTGGACGCGCCGGAGCGGCACACCACCAGGTCGGCCCAAGCGAATGCTTCGGCCATGTCGGCGATGAACGGCTCGACGCGCGCATTTACGCCTGCGTCCTGGTACGCCTGCAGCGCTTCGGCGTGCAGTTTCTCACCGCTCTGGTGACGCACGTCGACCGCGACGCTGCCCGCCAGTGCGGCGAGTGCCTGCGGCACGGCGTTGTTGAGTGCGCGCGCCCCCTGGCTGCCACCGAGCACCAGTACCCGCAGCGGACCTTCGCGACCGGCCAGGCGCTGTTCGGGTCCGGCAATGGCGGCGATCTCGGCGCGCACCGGGTTGCCCACGGCTTCTTCGCGCTGGGCGAAGCTGCCCGGGAAACCGGTCAACACCCGGCGCGCGAAGCGCGACAGCACGCGGTTGGTCAGGCCCGGCGCCCGGTTCTGTTCATGCACCAGCAGCGGCAGGCCATGCAGGCGTGCGGCCAGGCCACCCGGACCGGAGGCGAAGCCACCGAACGCGATCACCGCGCGCGGCTGGCGGTCGCGGATCAGGAAGCCGGCCGATCGCACGGCGCGCAGCAGGCGCCCGGGTGCGGTCAGCAGCGCCAGCTTGCCCTTGCCGCGCAGGCCACTAATGGCCAGCGTATCGATATGAATGTCGTGCTGCGGCACCAGGCGGGTTTCCATGCCACCGATGCTGCCCAGCCAGGTCACCGGAATGCCGCGCTCGCGCAGCACCTTGGCCACGGCCAGGCCGGGGAAGATGTGGCCGCCGGTGCCACCGGCCATGATCATCACCGGGCGCTGTGAAGTCTGGGCGCTCATCCCATCCTCCCCAGGGTCGGTTCGATCCGCTGCTGCATGCGGCTGGTACCACGCGGGGCGCTGTCGCGCTGCGCGGACGCACGCGCGGGGCTCTCCTGCATCGCGGCGGCCACGGCGCTGGCACTGGCCGGCGCATCGACCGGCGCTGCATCGTCCAGCTCGGCCGCGCCCATGCGCACGGCCTGGCGGCGCTCGGCACGGTCCAGTTCGTAGGACACGCGCAGCAGCAGGCCCATCGCCACGCAGGTCATCAGGATGCTCGAACCGCCGGACGAGATCAGGGGCAGGGTCAAGCCCTTGGTCGGCAGGATGCCCAGGTTCACGCCGATCGAGACGAAGCTCTGCATGCTCACCCACAGGCCGATGCCGAAGGCGATGTAACCGGAGAAGTGGCGCTTCATTTCCACGCAGCGCATGCCGATCCAGAACGCGCGGCCAGCCAGCAGCGCGTACAGCGCCACGATCAGGCAGGTGCCGACGAAGCCCAGCTCTTCGGCGGTGACCGAGAAGATGAAATCGGTGTGCGCTTCGGGCAGGTAGTACAGCTTCTGCACCGAGTTGCCCAGGCCCACGCCGGTCCACTCGCCGCGGCCCACCGCCATCAGCGCGTTGGACAGCTGGTAGCCGTCGCCCTGCTGGTCGGCCCACGGGTCCCAGAAGGACGTGATGCGGCGCATGCGGTACGGTTCGATGATCGCCAGCGCGCTCATCGCCACCAGCCCGAACACGATCGGCATCGACATCCGCGGCAGGTTCACCCCGCCCAGCACCAGCATGCCGGCGGTGATCGCCAGCAGCAGGGTCGAGGAACCGAAGTCAGGCTGCAGCAGCAGCAGCACCACCAGCGCGCCGGCCACGCCGAGCGGCTTGAGCATTGCCGGCCAGGTGGCATTGACCTCGTCGCGGAAGCGTACCAGGTAGCTGGACAGCCACACGATGTAGAGCACCTTCACCGCTTCGACGGTCTGGAACTTGGAGAAGCCCAGGTTGATCCAGCGCCGGGCGCCGTTGACGCTGCTGCCCAGGCCGGGAATGAACACCACCACCAGCAGGGCGAAGCAGCCCAGCAGCAGCATCTGGTTGTACTGCTCGATGCTCTTGAGCTCGGTGCGCATGGCCAGGCCGGCCAGCACGATACCCACCGCCAGGAAGATCAGGTGGCGGTTGAGGTAGTAGAACGGGCTGCTCATCAGGGCGATCGAGCTCGACGCGACCATCACCACGCCCAGCCCGGTGAGCGCGATGATCGCGCCCAGCAGCCACTTGTCGAAGTGGCCTCCGATGGCTTCAAGGCGGGTTGCCTGGCGCGACAGGTCGTTCATCAGCGGACCTTCAACGTGGCCAGGCCGATCAGCACCAGCACCACCGAGATGATCCAGAAGCGCACGATCACGCGCGGCTCGGGCCAGCCCTTGAGTTCGAAGTGGTGGTGGATCGGCGCCATGCGGAACACGCGCTTGCCGGTCAGCTTGAACGAGGCGACCTGGATCATCACCGACAGCGTTTCAATCACGAACACGCCGCCCATGATCACCAGCACCAGCTCCTGGCGGGTGATCACCGCGATGGTGCCCAGCACCGCACCCAGCGCCAGCGCGCCGATATCACCCATGAACACCATGGCCGGGTAGGTGTTGAACCACAGGAAGCCCAGGCCCGCGCCGGCGATGGCCGCGCAGATGATCACCAGTTCGCCGGCACCGGGAATCTGCGGGATCTGCAGGTAGTTGGAGAACACCACGTTGCCCGAGGCATAGGCGAACACGCCCAGCGCGCAGGCCACCAGCACGGTCGGCATGATCGCCAGCCCGTCCAGGCCGTCGGTCAGGTTGACCGCGTTGGAGAAGCCGACGATCCAGAAGTAGGCGATGGCCACGAAGCTGATGCCCGCCAGCGGCAGCGCCACCGACTTGAACATCGGGATGTAGAAGGTCAGCGCGGCCGGCACGTCAGCGGTGTAGAACAGGAACAGGCCGGCGGCCAGGCCGAAGATCGACTGGAGCAGGTACTTCCAGCGCGACTTCAGGCCGTTCGGGTCGCGGCGCACGATCTTGATCCAGTCGTCGTACCAGCCGATCGCGCCGAAGCACAGCATCACCGCCAACACCACCCACACGTAGCGGTTGCGCAGGTCGGCCCACAGCAGCACCGACAGGGTGATGGTGAGCAGGATCAGCGAACCGCCCATGGTCGGCGTGCCGGCC
>DGIP01000330.1:392-870 GCA_002386405.1 Stenotrophomonas maltophilia | reverse complement strand
CATGGTCGGCGTGCCGGCCTTGGAGAAGTGGGTCTGCGGGCCGTCCTTGCGGATCGGCTGGCCGCCCTTGAACTGGGCCAGCTTGCGGATCATCGCCGGGCCGAGCCACAGCGACAGGAACAGCGCGGTAAGCGCGGCCAGGATGCCTCGCAGAGTCAGGTAGCCGAACAGCCCGAACAGGCTCTCCAACTGCTGCAACCATCGGGCCAGTTCAAGCAACATGGGGGGTTTCCTCTCCTCGCGCCAGCAGCGCTTTTACAATCTTGTCCATGGCGCTGCCGCGCGAGCCCTTGACCAGGCAGCGCACGCCAGCATGCAGTTCGTCGGCCAGCGCAGCCGCCAGGGCGTCGTGGCTCTGGAAGTGGCGACCACCGTCGCCGAACGCCTGCGATGCGGCCGCGCTCAACGTGCCCAGCGTGTACAACCGCTTCAAACCGGCGTCGCGGGCGCGGCGGCCGGCCTGCGCATGCAGCGCCTC
>DGIP01000330.1:0-191 GCA_002386405.1 Stenotrophomonas maltophilia | reverse complement strand
CCATCCGGGCCGAGTTCGCGCATGTCGCCCAGCACCAGCCAGGCCTCGTCCTTCGACGCGGCGAGCGCGTCGATGGCCGCAGCCAGCGAACCGGGGTTGGCGTTGTAGCTGTCATCGATCAGCACGGCGCCACTGGGCAGCCGGTGCGCGATCTGGCGGCCGGGCACCGGTTCGGCGCGGGCCAGGCCGGC
>DGIP01000100.1 GCA_002386405.1 Stenotrophomonas maltophilia | reverse complement strand
CGGCGCCCCCCGTACCCCCGCACCCGCCGGCCCAGCTCAGGCCATGCGGGAACCAAAGGCTGTTCGCCCGGATGCATGAAGCAGCCACGCAGAGCCCCGCGATACAGGACCGATCAGTACCCCGCTGCCTGCCCATCCTTGCGGCTTTCCGAAGCGCCGTAATACACGCCGGTTTCCGGGTCGCGCATGATCGCCTGGTACCCACCGTACGGACCGTCGGCGAACGTCACGCGGTGGCCCTTGCGCATCAGCGCGCGCACGGTTTCATATGGGTAGCCGGTTTCCAGGTTGACCTCGCCGCCGTCGCTCATCGCGGTGGCCTGCCCGGTCGGTTCGGTCGACCCTTCATGCTGGATGCGCGGCGCATCGCCGGCTTCCTGCAGGTTCATGCCGAAGTCCACCAGGTTCATCACGATCTGCGCGTGGCCCTGCGGCTGCATCGCACCGCCCATCACGCCAAAGCTCATCCACGGCTTGCCGTCCTTGGTCACGAAGCCCGGAATGATGGTCTGGAACGGACGCTTGCCCGGCGCATAGCCATTGGGGTGGTCCTTGCGCAGCACGAACATCTCGCCGCGATCCTGCAGGATGAAGCCCAGCCCCGGCGGCGCCATGCCGCTGCCCATGCCCCGGTAGTTGGACTGGATCAGCGACACCATCATCCCGTCCGCATCGGCCACCGTCATGTAGATCGTGTCGCCTTCTTCCAGCTGCTTCGGCGTGCCCGGCTGCACCTCGCGCAACGCCTTGTCCATCGAGATCAGCTTGCGCCGCTCGGCCGCGTATTCCTTCGACACCAGCTTGGCCACCGGCGCCGGCTGGAACGCCGGATCGGTGTAGAAGCGCGCACGGTCCGCGAACGCCAGCTTCTTGGCCTCCACGAACAGGTGCACGTGCTCCGGCGAACCGAACGGAATCTTCGAGAAGTCATACCCCTCCAGCACGTTCAGGATCTGCAGCGCCGCGATGCCCTGGCTGTTCGGCGGCAGCTCCCACACGTCATAGCCCCGGTAGTTGCTGCTCACCGGCTCCACCCACTCGCCGTGATGGCTGGCCATGTCGTCGTAGCTCAGGTAACCGCCGTTGGCCTTGAAGTACGTGCCGATCGTGCGCGCGATGTCGCCCTTGTAGAACGCATCGCGGCCGCCCTGCGCGATCTGCTCCAGCGTGTTGGCCAGGTTCGGGTTCTTCCACAGCTCACCCTTGCGCGGCGCGTGGCCGTTGATCGTGAACTGCTCCTTGAAGCCCGGGTACTTCGACAGCTTGGGCACCGAACGGTCCCAGTAGTAGGCGATCACTTCCGCCACCGGATGGCCCTCGCGCGCATAGCGGATCGCCGGCGCCAGGTTGTCGGCCATCGGCTTGCGGCCGAAACGGTCGTGCAGCGCGAACCAGCCATCCACCGCGCCCGGCACCGACACCGGCAGCGGGCCGGTGGCCGGGATGTCCTTCAGCCCCCGGCGCTGGAACTCGGCCAGGGTCAGCGACTTCGGCGAACGGCCCGAGCCGTTGTAGCCGTACAGCTTCTGGGTCTTGGGGTCCCACACGATCGCGAACAGGTCCCCGCCCACGCCATTGCCGGTGGGCTCCATCAGTCCCAGCGCCGCATTGGCGGCAATCGCCGCATCCACCGCCGAGCCGCCGCCCTTCATCACATCCAGCGCGATCTGGGTGGCCAGCGGCTGCGAGGTGGCCGCCATCGCGTGCGGCGCGATCACTTCCGAGCGGGTGGCAAAGCCATGCCCGGTGACCCGGTCGGCGGCAGAAGACAGCATCGGCAGGGCGCACAACAGCGCGGCGGCCAATACGGCACGGGCAAGGGGTCGGGTCACGGAGTGGGTTTCCTGGAGGGGTGGCAAGCGCTCGATGGTGGCGGTTGGGGCCTGTTGCGCACATCCGACAATGGTCATGCACGGCGTCATCGGCGGGGTCATCCACGACAGTCATATCCGCGCAGAAACCGGGCTTCAATACTTGAATTGGGGTTCACCGGAACGCTTTCACGCGCAACCATCCTTATACGGCGGGGCTTTGCGCTGGATACAGCCGAAACCGTTGGAAATTGTCGAAACACGGTTGACAGCGGCAAAACCGCTGTGGTTTTCTCGATCACATGTTGCAGCGCCACACGCCCATTCGCGAATCCATCGAGCACGCCGGTCCCGGCGCGGCCTCCATCCGTTCGCTTCTTGTCCTCGTACTTATTACCCAACCAACAGGTGCGGGACGGACCGGCGTGTAAGTAGAACTGCCAGGTATCCATCAAAACCCGCACCCACCCTGGTGCGGGTTTTTTCGTTTCAGAACCCTCCGATTTCTTCCTCCAAAGGACCTCCCCCATGAGCACCAACGACCTGCCCCAGATCAAGATCGCTGTTGTCGGCTACGGCAGCCAGGGCCGCGCCCACGCACTGAACCTGCGTGAATCCGGTTTCGACGTGGTCATCGGCCTGCGTCCGGGCGGCCCGACCGAGGTCAAGGCACAAGCCGACGGCTTCACCGTGAAGGCACCGGCCGAGGCGGTGAAGGATGCGGACCTGGTCGCCGTGCTGACCCCGGACATGGTGCAGAAGAAGCTCTACGAAGACGTGCTGGCGCCGAACATGAAACAGGGCGCGGTGCTGCTGTTCGCCCACGGCCTGAACGTGCACTTCAACATGATCGCCCCGCGCGACGACCTGGACGTGGTGCTGGTTGCGCCGAAGGGCCCGGGCGCGCTGGTCCGCCGCGAATACGAAATCGGCCGCGGCGTGCCGTGCATCTGGGCGGTCTACCAGGACCGCAGCGGCAAGGCCGCCGAGTACGCCCTGGCGTATGCCGCCGGCCTGGGTGGCGCGCGCGCCAACCTGATCCAGACCACCTTCAAGGAAGAAACCGAAACCGACCTGTTCGGCGAACAGGCCGTGTTGTGTGGCGGTGCCTCGGCACTGGTCCAGGCCGGTTTCGAAACGCTGGTGGAAGCCGGCTACCAGCCGGAAATCGCCTATTACGAAGTCCTGCACGAACTGAAGCTGATCGTGGACCTGTTCTACGAAGGCGGCATCACCCGCATGCTGGAATTCATCTCCGAAACCGCGCAGTACGGCGATTACGTGAGCGGCCCGCGGGTGATCGACGCCGGCACCAAGGAGCGCATGAAGGCGGTGCTGGCCGACATCCAGGACGGCACGTTCACCAAGAACTGGGTGGCCGAATACGAAGCGGGCCTGCCGAACTACAACAAGTTCAAGCAGGCCGACCTGGAACACCCGATCGAGAAGGTAGGCAAGGAACTGCGCGCCAAGATGGTCTGGTTGCAAAGTCAAGCCGCGTAACCGCGCGGCTCCCCCACCGCTTTCGCAAAGGTCACCGCATGAACACCTCCGCACACAGCACCGCGCCCCGCAACGGCGCACGCTGGTTGACGCAGGCCCTGGAAGCCGAGGGCGTCGATACGCTGTTCGGCTATCCGGGCGGCACCATCATGCCCTTCTACGACGCCCTGGTGGATTCAGGGCTGAAGCACATCCTGGTGCGCCACGAACAGGGCGCGGCGCTGGCCGCCAACGGCTATGCCCGCGCCAGCGGCCGCGTTGGCGTCTGCGTGGCCACCTCCGGCCCGGGCGCCTCCAACCTGGTCACCGGCATCGCCGATGCCATGCTGGATTCGGTGCCGATGGTCTGCATCACCGGCCAGGTCGCCACCCCGCTGCTGGGCACCGACGCGTTCCAGGAACTGGACGTGTTCGGGCTGACCCTGCCGATCGTCAAGCACAGCTGGCTGGTGCGCTCGGTCGACGACCTGCCGCGCATCGTCCGCGAGGCCTTCCGCATTGCACGCGAAGGCCGCCCGGGCCCGGTGCTGATCGACCTGCCCAAGGATGTACAGATCGCCGACGCCAGCCACCTGCCCGCGCACGTGCCGGAAACGGTCAACCCGCCGGTGGCCCCGGCCGACGCGGCGCTGGCCGATGCCATCGCCGCGATCCAGGCCGCCGAGAAGCCGGTGATCTACGCCGGCGGCGGCGTGGCCCTGGGCGATGCGGTGGAGGACTTCCGTGCCTTCGTCGACGCCACCGCCATTCCCACCGTGCTGACCCTGCGCGGCCTGGGTGGGCTGCCGGCGCAGCACCCGCATTACCTGGGCATGCTGGGCATGCACGGCACCCGCGCGGCCAACATGGCCGTGCAGGAGAGCGACCTGCTGGTGGTGGTCGGCGCGCGCTTCGACGACCGCGCCACCGGCAAGTTGAACGAGTTCGCGCCGTTCGCCCGCGTCATCCATATCGATGCCGACGCGTATGAGATCTCCAAGCTGCGTACCGCCGATGTGGCGGTGCCGGGCAACGTCGGCACCGCGCTGCGTGCGCTGACCGCGGCCCTGCCGCGCGCAACCGCATCGCAGGAGGCGTGGCGCAAGCGCTGCGCCGGGCACCGCGAGCGCTTCGCCGCACGCTACGACGCACCGGGCGCGCACATCTATGCCCCGGCGCTGCTGAAGCGCCTGAGCGAAGTGGCCCCGGCCGACGCGATCATTGCCTGCGATGTCGGCCAGCACCAGATGTGGGTGGCGCAGCATTGTCGCTTCAACCACCCGCGCAACCACCTGACCAGCGGTGCGCTGGGCACCATGGGCTTCGGCCTGCCGGCCGCGATGGGCGCGCAGTTCGCCTGCCCCGACCGCACCGTGGTGCTGGTCTCCGGCGACGGCAGCTTCATGATGAACGTGCAGGAGCTGGCCACCATCGCCCGCTGCCGCCTGCCGGTGAAGATCGTGCTGCTGGACAACAGCTCGCTGGGCATGGTCCGCCAGTGGCAGGAGCTGTTCTTCGCCGAGCGCTACAGCGAGATCGACCTGTCCGACAACCCGGACTTCGCCGCGCTGGCCAAGGTGTTCGGCATTCCGGCCACCCGCATTGAAAACCGCGACGACGTCGAAGGCGGCCTGGCCGCGCTGCTGGCCGAGCCCGGCCCGGCGCTGCTGCACGTGGCCATCGATGCGCGCGCCAACGTCTGGCCACTGGTGCCGCCCAACAACGCCAACAGCACGATGCTGGAAAGCAACCCCGCCCATCAGCCCCAGGAGTTCCCCCATGCAATACCGGCTTGACCTGGTGCTGGTTCCGGCCGAAGGCGCGCTGCTGCGCGTGATCGGCATGGCCGAACGCCGTGGCTTCGCGCCGCGCGCGATCGTGGGTGCGCCCAATGCGGCCGACGATGGCCGCTGGCACCTGCAGCTGGTGGTGGACAGCACCCGTCCGCCGGAGACGCTGTGCCGCCAGATCGAGAAGATCTATGACTGCGTTTCGGTGCGGATCAGCGCGCTGGAGCCGGGTACTGGAGTAACCGTATGAACGCCCGCGCCGTGGTACCGGTGCCGGTACGGAGGGGTCTTCTTCAAGGCCCGTCGCCCACGCACGACCGCGTCCGTCATCCCCCGTGCGATCTGCGGAGCCGCCATGCCGGCTAGCCGTGCCCCGCAGGAATCGGACGTAGGCGATGTAAGCGTCGCCGACGTGCTGGCCGCGCAGGCGCGGCTGCGCCGGTTCCTGCCGCCCACGCCACTCCACTATGCGGAGCGGTTCGGCACCTGGCTGAAACTGGAAAACCTGCAGCGCACCGGCTCGTACAAGGTGCGCGGCGCATTGAACGCACTGCTGGCCGGGCGCGAGCGCGGCGATGACCGTCCGGTGATCTGCGCCTCGGCCGGCAACCACGCCCAGGGCGTGGCGTGGTCCGCCTACCGGCTGGATATCCCGGCCATCACGGTGATGCCGCACGGCGCCCCGGCCACCAAGATCGCCGGCGTCGCGCACTGGGGCGCCACCGTGCGCCAGCACGGCAACAGCTATGACGAGGCCTACGCCTTCGCGCGCGCCCTGGCCGACCAGCACGGCTACCGCTTCCTGTCCGCGTTCGACGATCCGGACGTGATCGCCGGCCAGGGCACGCTGGGCATCGAACTGGCCGCGCATGCACCGGACGTGGTGATCGTGCCGATCGGCGGTGGCGGGCTGGCCTCCGGCGTGGCGCTGGCGCTGAAGTCGCAGGGCGTGCGCATCGTGGGCGCCCAGGTCGAGGGCGTGGATTCGATGGCGCGTGCGATCCGCGGCGACACGCGCGAGATCGCACCGGTGGCCACCCTGGCCGACGGCGTGAAAGTGAAGGTCCCCGGCACCCTGACCCGCCGCCTGTGCAGTGCGCTGCTGGACGACGTGGTGATCGTGCGCGAAGCCGAGCTGCGCGAAACCCTGGTGCGGCTGGCACTGGAAGAACACATCATCGCCGAAGGCGCCGGCGCGCTGGCGCTGGCCGCCGGCCGCCGCGTGGCCGGCAAGCGCAAGTGCGCGGTGGTCTCCGGCGGCAACATCGATGCGATGGTGCTGGCCCAGCTGCTGTCCGACATCCGCCCACGCCCGCCGCGCAAACCGCGCCGCCGCGCCAGCGAGCGAACACGGCCACCGCTACCGACCGTGCTCGCGCCACCCCCGAATTCCATCGTCCTTCCTTCCCCTGCCTTGCCATCCGACCTTGCCGTCGAGGAGACCTTCTGGTGACCACGCCCAACTCCCCCCGAATTCGAATTTTCGACACCACCCTGCGTGACGGCGAGCAATCGCCCGGCTGCAGCATGAGCCCGCAGCAGAAGCTGGTGATGGCACGCGCGCTCGACGAGCTGGGCGTGGACATCATCGAAACCGGCTTCCCGGCCAGTTCGCAGTCCGACCGCGACGCGATGGCGATGATCGGCCGCGAAGTGCGCCGCCCAACCCTGGCTGTGCTGTCGCGCTGCCTGGCCACCGACATCGAGACCTCGGCCAAGGCCCTGGACGCGGCCGCCAACGCGCGCCTGCACGTGTTCCTGTCCACCAGCCCGCTGCACCGCGAGCACAAGCTGCGCATGAGCCGTGAGCAGGTACTGGAATCGGTGCACAAGCACGTGAGCCTGGCGCGCAGCTACATCGACGATGTGGAGTTCTCGGCTGAAGATGCCACCCGCACCGAGGAAGACTTCCTGATCGAAGTGGCCCGCGTGGCCGTCGCCGCCGGCGCCACCACCATCAACCTGCCCGACACCGTGGGCTTCACCACCCCTGAAGAGATCCGCGGCATGTTCCAGCGGGTGATCGCCGGGGTGCCCGACAGCGACCGCATCATCTTCAGCACCCACTGCCACAACGACCTGGGCCTGGCCGTGGCCAATTCGCTGGCCGCCATCGAAGGCGGCGCCCGCCAGGTGGAGTGCACCGTCAACGGCATCGGCGAGCGCGCCGGCAACTGCTCGCTGGAAGAGCTGGCCATGGTGTTGAAGGTACGCAACGCCTTCTACGAAGAAGACACCCGGATCAACACCCCGCGCATCGTGTCCACCTCGCAGCTGTTGCAGCGCCTGGTCGGCATGCCGGTACAGCGCAACAAGGCGATCGTGGGCGCCAATGCCTTCGCGCATGAATCGGGCATCCACCAGCACGGCATGCTGCGCCACCGCGGCACCTACGAAATCATGCGCCCGGAAGACGTGGGCTGGGAGAATTCGCAGATGGTGCTGGGCCGCCACAGCGGCCGCGCGGCGGTGGAAGCGCGCCTGCGTGCACTGGGCTTCTGGCTGGAGGAAGAAGAGCTGAAGCTGGTGTTCGAGCAGTTCAAGACCCTGTGCGAGCAGCAGCGCGTGGTCACCGACGCCGACCTGCAGGTTTTGATGCAGGGCAGCTCCACCCAGAACGGCTACCGGCTGGCCTCGATGACCATCAGCGACGTAGGCAGCCGCGCCAACGCGCTGGTCGAACTGTCCGACCCGGATGGCAACCGCGTGGCCGAAACCGCGCAGGGCGATGGCCCGGTGGACGCGCTGTTCGGCGCGCTGGCCGCCGCCACCGGCGTGCAGCTGATGCTGGACAGCTACCACGTGCACAGCGTGGGCATCGGTGCCGACGCGCGCGGCGAAGCCAACCTGAGCGTGCGCCACGATGGCGTGGAGTACGAAGGCACCGGCACCAGCCGCGACATCATCGAAGCCTCCGCCCTGGCCTGGCTGGACGTGGCCAACCGCCTGCTGCGCCAGCGCCAGGCCAACGCCGAACACCCCGCGGCCACCGCCGCCGCCTGAGGAACCCACGCATGAGTGCCTTCGACAGCCCCTACACCGCCGACGCTTCCCAGCACTGGAACGCGCACGACTACGCCATCGACGCCGGCTTCGTGCCGCTGCTCGGCGGTGCGGTGGCGCGCCTGCTCGACCCGCAGCGCGGCGAGCGGATCCTCGACCTGGGCTGCGGCGATGGCGTGCTGAGCTTCGACCTGGCACTGAGCGGTGCGCATGTGACCGGCGTGGACAGCTCGCCCGAGCTGATCGGCGGCGCGCGCGCCCGCGGCATCGACGCGCTGCTGATGGACGCCCATGCGATGACCTTCGAGCGCCGCTTCGATGCGGTGTTCAGCAACGCCGCGCTGCACTGGATGCGCGAACCGGACAAGGTGATCGACGGCGTGCGCCGTGCGCTGCGCCCCGGTGGCCGCTTCGTCGCCGAGATGGGCGGCCAGGGCAACGTGGCCACCATCACCAGCGCGCTGCAGGCCGCCCTGTGCAGCAACGGGCATGCGGTGCGGGCGTTCCCGTGGTACTTCCCCAACGAGGACGAGTACGCCGACCGCCTGCGCGCGCACGGTTTCCAGGTACGCCATATCGAATGCCTGGCGCGCCCGACCGTGCTGCCCACCGGCATGCAGGGCTGGCTGCGCACCTTCGCCTCGCCGTTCCTGGCTGGCCTGGATGCCCGCCAGCGCCAGCGCGTGCTCGACGACACCGTGGCGCTGCTGGCCCCGACCCAGCGCGATGCGCATGGCCAGTGGACCGCCGATTACGTGCGGCTGCGCTTCGAGGCGCGGCTGCGCACTTCCTGACCGATCCGAACCGCCCTATCGTCACATGAACCACAGCAAGGCCATTCCATGACCCCAGCTCCCCGCACCCTGTACGACAAACTGTGGGACGCCCACGTGGTCGTGCCCGAATCGGACAGCGCGCCCGCCGTGCTGTACATCGACCTGCACCTGATCCACGAAGTGACCTCGCCGCAGGCCTTCACCGAACTGCGCGAGCGCGGCCTGTCGCCGCGCCGCCCGGACCGGACCAAGGCCACCATGGATCACTCCACCCCAACCCTGCCGGCCGGCGCCGACGGCAAGCTGCCGTATGCCAGCGCCGCTTCGGAAGCGCAGGTGGCGATGCTGGCGCGCAATTGCGCCGAGCACGGTATCGAGCTGTTCGACCTGAAGTCGGCCAACCGCGGCATCGTGCACGTGATCGCACCCGAGCAGGGCTTCACCCAGCCGGGCATGACCATCGTGTGCGGCGACAGCCACACCTCCACCCACGGTGCGTTCGGCGCGCTGGCGTTCGGTATCGGCACCAGCGAAGTGGGCCACGTACTGGCCACCCAGTGCCTGCTGCAGCGCAAGGCCAGGACCATGGCGATCACCGTCGATGGTGCATTGGCGCCGGGCGTGGGCGCCAAGGACGTGGTGCTGCACATCATCGGGGTGATCGGGGTCAACGGCGGCACCGGCCATGTGCTGGAATTCCGTGGCAGCGCGATCACCGCGATGGACATGGAGCAGCGCATGACCCTGTGCAACATGTCGATCGAAGCCGGCGCCCGCGCCGGCATGGTCGCGCCGGACCAGGTCACCTTCGACTGGGTGGCCAACACCCCGCGCGGCCCCAAGGGCGTGGAGTTCGACATCGCCGTGGCGCAGTGGAAGCAGCTGCGCAGCGATGCCGGCGCGCGCTTCGACGTGGAGGTCCACATCGATGCGGCCGACATCCGCCCGACGCTGACCTGGGGTACGCACCCGGGCACGGCCATCGCGGTGGACGCGCCGATCCCGGCCGCCAACGACGCGGCCGACCAGAAGGGCCTGGACTACATGCACTTCCACGCCGGGCAGACCCTGGCGGGTACGCCGGTGGACGTGGTGTTCGTCGGCTCGTGCACCAACGGCCGGCTGAGCGACATGCGCGAAGTGGCGCAGGTGCTGCAGGGCCGGCGCGTGGCCACGGGCGTACGCATGCTGGTGGTGCCGGGTTCGGAGATCGTCAAGCGCCAGGCCGAAGCCGAA
>DGIP01000165.1:5971-6425 GCA_002386405.1 Stenotrophomonas maltophilia | reverse complement strand
GCCGCCCCGGCCGCCGCCGAAGGCACCCTGCCCAAGGGCGTCGACCTGACCCTGGATTTTGTCGGCAACGTCGCCTCCAACCCCGTGGGCGGGGTGGAGCAGGGCACCGAAGGCTCGTACTGGATCATGGCCCAGTCGAAGTTCGACCTGGACGCGTTGTTCGGCGTGCACAACACCGACGTGGACGCGCAGTGGGCTTGGTTTGCGGGGCGCAACCTGGCGCGCGAGAAGATCGGCAACTCGATCAGCGCGCAGCAGACCTGGCGGCCGGTGGCCGGTGGCCGCCTGACCCGGCTGACCGTGCGCCACCGCTTCGACAACGGGCTGAGCATCACCGCCGGCCGTGCGCCGGTAAACAGCTACTTCAACAACTCCGCGCTCAACTGCGTGTTCATGAGCAATGCGATGTGCCTCACTCCGTATGGCGCGATCACCGACCTGGGCATCACCGCAT
>DGIP01000165.1:539-5792 GCA_002386405.1 Stenotrophomonas maltophilia | reverse complement strand
GTGAACTCATCGCGTGCCGACCTGGGCATCACCGCATTCCCGAACTCGTCCTGGGCCGGCATCCTGCGCTACGACGTGAATGATCGCTGGTATGTGCAGGGCGGGGCGTTCGACTACAACAACGAGCTGAACAAGGCCGGCAAGAACGGCCTGGACTTCTCGGTGGGCGAGGGCACCGGCACCATCACCGCCTATGAGGCCGGCTACCAGACCAGCTTCGCCAACGACCGGCTGCCGCGCACCTACCGCGTGGGCATGTACCGCAACACTGATGGCGGCAAGAGCTCCTACTTCGACGCCAACGGCAACTCGGCCGCGCTGACCGGCAAGCCCACGGTGATGCAGGAGGGCGCACGCGCGGGCTGGTACGCGATGGCCGACCAGACCGTGTGGCGCGGCGAGGGCAAGCGCAACCTGGCGCTGTTCGCCCGCGCCTACGTGAACACCGGCAATGAAGCGCCGGTGGATCAGTTCGCCGCGGTCGGCTTCGTCAAGACCGGCACCTTCGCCGGCCGCGATCAGGACACGTTGGCGATGTTCGTCTCCAACACCCACTTCAGCGATGAGCAGATCGCCTTCCTGCGCGACCGCCGCGCACGCAATGGCGGCAGCGGTGCGCCGAATGCCGACGAGATCATCGCCGAGCTCAGCTATGGCTGGGCGGTGCACAAGGGCATCCGGCTGATGCCCAACCTGCAGTATGTGATCAACCCCGACCCGATCTACGCGCCGACCCGTACCACCGACATTCCCGACGCGCTGATCGTCGGGCTGCGCGTGGATGTGCATTTTGCCCAGCTGTTCGGCTGGTGATTCCTCCCCCCACGAGGCCCCTGATGATCATCGATTGCCACGGTCACTACACGACCGCCCCCGCCAGCCACGACGCGTTCCGCAAGGCGCAGGTGGCCCATTTCAACGACCCCTCGCTGCCGGCGCCGGTGTACCCGGTGATCAGCGACGACGAACTGCGCGACAGCGTGGAAGGCAACCAGCTGCGGCTGCTGCGCGAGCGCGGCGCGGACATGACGATCTTCTCGCCGCGCGCCAGCACCATGGCCCACCACATCGGCGATGAGGCGGTGAGCGCGGAATGGACCCGGCGCTGCAACGACCTGATCGCGCGGGTGGTGGCGCTGTACCCGGAGACCTTCATTGGCGTGTGCCAGCTGCCGCAGTCGCCCGGCGTGCCCATCGCCAACTCGATCGCCGAACTGGAGCGCTGCGTCAACGAGCTGGGTTTTGTCGGCTGCAACCTCAATCCGGACCCATCTGGCGGCCACTGGAATGGGCTGCCGCTGACCGACCGCGCCTGGTACCCGTTCTTCGAGAAGATGGTGGAGCTGGACGTGCCGGCCATGGTGCATGTCTCGGGCAGCTGCAATGCCAATTTCCACGCCACCGGCGCGCACTACCTCAATGCCGACACCACCGCGTTCATGCAGTTCCTGCAGGGCGACCTGTTCCGTGACTTCCCGGAGCTGCGCTTCATCATTCCACACGGCGGCGGCGCGGTGCCCTATCACTGGGGCCGCTTCCGTGGCCTGGCCGACATGCTGGGCAAGCCGCCGCTGAATGAGCATGTGATGAAGAATGTGTTCTTCGACACCTGCGTTTACCATCAGCCGGGTATTGACCTGCTGTTCAAGGTGATCGACATCGACAACATCCTGTTCGGCTCGGAAATGGTCGGCGCGGTACGTGGCATCGACCCGGAAACCGGGCAGTACTTCGATGACACCCTGCGCTATGTGGAAGCGCTGGGGCTGTCGGCGGCGGATCGCAGCAAGGTGCTGTCGGGCAACGCGCGCCGGGTGTACCCGCGGCTGGATGCGCAGCTGAAGGCGAGGGGGCTGTAATGGCGAAGTTCGTGAAAGATGCCGATTGGCTGGATTTCTGCCCGGACCCGAGCCGGCCGGTATTCGTACCGCCGCCTGGCGCGGTGGATGCGCATTGCCACGTGTTCGGCCCGGGGGACCAGTTCCCGTATGCGCCCGAGCGCAAGTACACGCCCTGCGATGCGGGCAAGGCGCAGCTGTTCGCGCTGCGCGATCTTCTTGGGTTCGAGCGCAACGTGATCGTGCAGGCGACCTGCCACGGTGCCGACAACCGGGCCCTGGTGGATGCGCTGCGCAGTGCCGACGGCCGCGCGCGCGGCGTGGCCACGGTACGCGATACGGTCACCGACGATGAACTGCGCGAGCTGCATGAGGCCGGTGTGCGCGGGGTGCGCTTCAATTTCGTGAAGCGGCTGGTGGACCCGAAGCCGGATGCGTACTACCACGCCATCATTGAACGGATCGCGCCGCTGGGCTGGCATGTTGTCGTGTACTTCGAGGCGGCCGACCTGGCCGAGCGCTGGGAGTTCTTCACTTCGCTGCCGACCACGGTGGTGGTGGACCACATGGGTCGGCCGGACGTGACCCAGCCGGTGGACGGGCCGGAGTTCCAGCGTTTCGTGCGGTTGATGCGGGAGCACCCGAACGTGTGGAGCAAGGTGAGCTGCCCGGAGCGGCTGTCGCAGTCGGGCCCACCGGATTACGACGATGTGGTGCCGTTCGCACGGCACCTCGTGGAGCAGTTCCCGGACCGGGTGCTGTGGGGTACGGACTGGCCGCATCCGAACCTGAAGTCGCACATGCCCGATGACGGCAAGCTGGTGGACTTCATTCCACGGATTGCGGTGACCGCCGACCAGCAGCAGAAACTGCTGGTGGACAACCCTATGCGGTTGTACTGGGGATAATCGTGCGGCCGCAGCGGCCTTTGGTAGGGTCGCATCCCAATCGACCGCCGGGGTGGTGATTGGTGCATTGGGGCATGGAACTGTGGCGGAGCGAACGTGCCGACGCCGGTTCCGTTCGGGGTCCATGCGTCAATGAACCCGGAGCCGCAACCGGCGGTCGTTTGGGAACCGACCCTACCCAGCCCAGCATCCGGATTTCGTCGGATCAACCCCGCGCGAGTGCCATCAGGCGTTCGGCGATCCGCTCGAGCGGGACCTGCTCGTCGGTGGCGCCGAGCTTGAAGGCGGCGCCTGGCATGCCCCAGACCACGCTGGTGGCTTCGTCCTGGACCAGGGTGGGTGCGCCTACGTTCTTCAGTTCCAGCAGCCCACGCGCGCCGTCGTCGCCCATGCCGGTGAGGATCGCGCCGATGGCGTTGGCACCCGCACTCTCGGCCACGGAGCGGAACAGCACGTCCACCGCGGGCTTGTGCCGGTTCACGGCCGGGCCGTCATCCACCCGGCAGCGCCAGCGCGCACCGTCACGGATCACCCGCAGGTGCTTGCCGCCGGGTGGCAGGTAGGCATGGCCAGGCAGCACGGCTTCGCCATCGCTGGCTTCGCGCACGGACATCGCCGAGTGGCGGTCCAGGCGTTCGGCAAACGCGGTGCTGAAGGTGGCCGGCAGGTGCTGGGTGAGCACCACCGCCGGGGCGTCGGCCGGCAGGCCTTCAAGCACCACGCGCAGCGCTTCGGTACCGCCGGCCGAGGCGCCGATGGCGATCAGGCGGTCGGTGGTACGGAACTGGATCGAACGCGCGGGCGAGGGCGCCACGGCGTCCAGGGTGATGCGCGGGGTGATCGGGCGGGCCAGGGTGCGCACGCGCGAGCGCGCGGCCATCTTGACCTTGCCGATGATCTCTTCGGCATAGCCCTGCAGGCCTCGCGCCACGTCGAACTTGGGCTTGGAGATGAAATCCACCGCGCCCAGCGCCAGCGCCTGCAGGGTGGTGTCGGCGCCGCGCTCGGTCAGCGAGGAGATCATCACCACCGGCAGCGGGTGCAGGCGCATCAGGTTTTCCAGGAATGCCAGCCCATCCATGCGCGGCATTTCCACATCCAGCGTGATCACGTCCGGGGCCAGGCGCTTGATCTTCTCGCGCGCCAGCAACGGATCGGCCGCGGTGCCGACCACTTCGATGGCCGGGTCGCTGGCGAGGATCTCGCTCAGCATCTGCCGCACCACCGCCGAATCGTCGACGATCAAAACCCTGCAGGGTGAACCGGTGATCATTCGAACAGCTCCACGCCACCGGTAACCGGGGCCTTGGACAGGCGGGCACGCACGGCAGATTCGGTCGCCGCCACTTCAGCTTCGTGGGCGTGCGGCAGGCGCTGCACCACCACGCGGCCGGTGTCGGCGAAGAACCACACCTTGCGCGGGTGGATGCCGCACAGGTCCTCGGCCAGCACGGGAATGTGCTCGGCCTGCAGGTACTGGCGCACGAACTCCGCGTTGCGGGTGCCCACCGGGTTGCTGGTGAAGCCCTTGAGCACGTTGGCACCGCCGAACACCTTGGCCTCCAGGCGCTTGCGGTGTGCGCCGCGCTTGAGCAGGTCGTTGATCAGCAGTTCCATTGCATAGCTGCCGTAGCGCGCCGGGGCACCATCGCCGACATTGCCTTCGGGCAGCAGGAAGTGGTTCATGCCGCCGATCTTCAGCACCGGGTCGCGCAGGCACGCGGCCACGCACGAGCCCAGGGTGGTGGTCAGCGCGGTGTCGTCGTCCACCACCAGGTACTGGGTGGGCAGCAGCTTGGCGGCGGTGACCTTGAAGCGGCTGTCGAAGTAACGCATCACATCGTCGGGGCGGGCGGCCAGGTTCATGCCGGGGCTCCGGGCGCGCGCTTGTACAGGGTGCGACCGCACGGCTGGATCAGGTCGGCGGCGTGCAGGTAGTTCTCCGAGTGGCCGGTGTAGAGCAGGCCATCGTCGCCCATGTGCTGGATCAGCCGCGACAGGATGCCGCGCTGGGTGGGCTTGTCGAAATAGATCATGACGTTGCGGCAGAACAGCGCGTCGAACGGACCGCCCACGTCGTAGCGGGGGGCCAGCAGGTTGAGCGGGCGGAAGTCGATCAGCTCGCGCAGCGCCGGATGCACGCGGCACTGGCCTTCATTGGGGCCGCTGCCGCGCTGGAAGTACCGCTTCTTGATCGCCGGGTCCAGGCCCGATACGCGGTCGATGGCATACACGCCACGGCTGGCGGTGGCCAGCACCTGGGTGTCCACATCGGTGGCGAGGATGCGCACCGGCGGCTTCAGCGTGCCGAACGCTTCGCAGGCGGTGATCGCCATGGAGTAGGGCTCTTCGCCGGTGGAGGCCGCGCACGACCACAGCTGCAGGGTGCCGTGGCCGGCCCGCGCGCGCAGCTCGGTGTCGAGCTTCTCGAAATGGTGCGGTTCGCGGAAGAACGCGGTCAGGTTGGTGGTCAGCGCGTTGATAAACGCCTGCCACTCCGCGCTGTT
>DGIP01000165.1:0-375 GCA_002386405.1 Stenotrophomonas maltophilia | reverse complement strand
AGGTTGGTGGTCAGCGCGTTGGTGAACGCCTGCCACTCATCGCCGCCGTGGCTTTCCAGCTGGTCCAGGTACTCCTGGAAACTGCGCAGGCCGAGCGTGCGCAGCCGGCGCGAGAGCCGGCCGTAGACCATGTCGCGCTTGGCCGGCGCCAGCGAGATGCCGACGCGCTGGTAGATCAGGTCGCAGATGCGGCGGAAGTCGCGGTCGGCGAACTCGAATTCGCGGCCGGTCGTAGATGCAGCAGAGGCAGGTGCGGTGGGCGTGGTCACGGGCGAACTCGATCAAAGGGAGAAGGCGGCGGCCGTGCGGCCGCCGCGTGCGCTCAGAACTCTTGCCAGTTGCCATCGTCGGCGGTGGTGCGCGGTGCGCGCGCCA
>DGIP01000221.1 GCA_002386405.1 Stenotrophomonas maltophilia | reverse complement strand
AAGCACTTCTCGCACATGCTGGCGCTGGGCGGGAAGCTGGCGCCGTCGCCGGTGATGGCCAGGTCTTCGCTCTCCCGCGCTTCGTACTCGCGGCGCTTTTCGGCGATCAGCGCGCGTTGCGCGGCGCTCATCTCCGGGTCGTGCAGCAGCCCGATCGACTTGAGGTGGTGTTCGACGATGCTGCCCAGTTCGGCCACCAGCGAGGGCATGTAGGCGCCGCCGATCTTGTAGTAGCCGCCGCGCGGGTCGAACACGGCCTTCATTTCCTCGACCAGGAAGGTCACGTCCCCGCCCTTGCGGAACACGGCGGACATGATCCGGGTGAGCGCCACGATCCACTGGAAGTGCTCCATCGACTTGGAGTTGATGAACACCTCGAAGGGCCGGCGCAGCTCGTGTTCGGTGCCCGGGTTGAGCACGATGTCGTTGATGGTCACGTAGAAGGCGTGCTCCACCATCGGCGATTTGATCTTGTAGGTGTTGCCGACCAGGACGTCGGGGCGCTCGATGCGCTCGTGCATCTGCACGATGTCGTTGGCGGCGTCCGGGAGCGGGGCGGCGGCAGGCGCGGCCTGGCGCGTCTCCTCGGGGGTGACGACGGCATACCCGGTGATCTTCTGATCGATCCTGACAGCCATGGTGCGTTTCCTCGGTGTTCACGGCGCCCGCCCGGGGGGCGGGCGCCGTGCATTACCTGCTTACTTGCGGGCGCGCTTGGCCGGGGCCTTGCGGGCCACGGTCTTGGCGGCGCGCTTGGCCGGTGCAGCCTTGCGGGCGACCGACTTGCGGGCAACGGCGGTCTTCTTGGCGACAGCCTTCTTGGTGGCGGCCGACTTGCGGGCCACGGTCTTCTTGGCAACAGCGACCTTCTTGCCAACCGTCTTGCGGGCGGTGGCGGTCTTCTTGGTCACGGCCTTCTTGGTGGCGGCCGACTTGCGGGCGACGGCCTTCTTGGCGGTGGCAACCTTCTTGCCCACGACCTTCTTGGCGGCCACGGTCTTCTTGCCAGCGACCTTGCGGGCGGTGGCCGACTTCTTGGCGACAGCCTTCTTGGCGGTGGCGACCTTCTTGCCCACGACCTTCTTGGCAGCGGCGGTCTTCTTGGTCACGGCCTTCTTGGCAGCAACGGACTTCTTGGCGACAGCCTTCTTGGCGGTGGCAACCTTCTTGCCCACGACCTTCTTGGCGGCGGCGGACTTCTTGGTCACGGCCTTCTTGGCGGTGGCGGCCTTCTTGGCGGTGGCGACCTTCTTGCCGGCAACCTTCTTGGCGGCCTTGGTGGTCTTGGTCACGGCCTTTTCAGCGGCAGCCTTCTTCTTGGCAACCTTCTTGGTCAGCGCGGCGGCCTCGGCCTTGGCGTTGCTCTTGGCGGTTTCCAGCTTCTTCTTGGCGGTGGCCAGGGTCTTGCCGACCGACTTGGCAGCCTTGTCAGCCTTCTTGGCGACGGTCTTCTCGGCCTTCTTGACGGCCTTCTTGACCTTGGCAACCTGGGTGGTGGCAGCCTTGCGCGCGCGCTTGGCGGTCTTCTTCACCGAGGCAACCACTTCTTCAGCGGTGTGGGCGATGGTCTCGCCAACGTTGCCGGCGGTTTCTTTCACAGTTTCCACACCCTGCGACAGGGTCGCGGTGACGCCATTTCCGTTGCTCATGTTTTGCCTCCTGAGGGGCCAGTCAGTGATTTCGCTGGCGATGCTATACCGGCGCGGACGATCGTGGAACGGTCTTGTCGCAGCCCGTGAGCCGCCTTTGTGCTTGCCGGGCCGGCGCCATTAATCCGGCGCGGGTGGGAATCACGCATGAAACCACTTGAAAACAGCTTCCGCTGCGTAATCAGAACTTGCCGTAGTAGCCCTCCTTGAGCGCGTCGAACAGGTTCGCGGCAGTGTGCAATTCGCCGTCATACTCGATCTGTTCGTTGCCCTTTACCTCCACAACTGCGCCGTCCTGGAGTTCGAAACGGTAGGTGGTGTTCTCCAGATCGGCCTCCTTGACCAGCACGCCCTGGAACGCGGCGGGGTTGAAACGGAAGGTGGTGCAGCCCTTCAATCCCTGCGCATGGGCGTAGCGGTAGATGTCCTTGAACTGCTCGTAGGGGTAGTCGGTGGGGACGTTGGCGGTCTTGGAAATGGAGCTGTCCACCCACTTCTGCGCGGCGGCCTGGACATCCACGTGGGCCTTGGGCGAGATGTCGTCGGCGGCGATGAAGTAGCCGGGCAGGCGGGAGTCGTCCTCGTCGGCGAACGGCATCGCCCGTGGGTTCACCAGGTGCCGGTAGGCCAGCAGCTCGTAGGAGAACACGTCCACCTTCTCCTTGCTCTTGCGCCCCTCGCGGATCACGTTGCGGCTGTAGTGGTGGGCGAACGAGGGCTCGATGCCGTTGGACGCGTTGTTGGCCAGCGACAGGCTGATGGTGCCGGTGGGGGCGATGGAGCTGTGGTGGGTGAAGCGGGCGCCGATCTCGGCCAGCTCCTCCACCAGTTCCGGGGCCACGCTGGCGATGCGCTGCATGTAGCGGCTGTAGCGGGCGTGCAGCACCTTGCCCTCGATCTGCTGGCCGGCGCGCCAGCCATCGGCGGCCATTTCCGGGCGCTGGCGCAGCATGGCGGCGGTGACCTCGAAGGTCTCCTGCATGATCGGCGCCGGCCCTTTCTCGCGGGCCAGGCTGAGCCCGGTTTCCCAGCCGGCCACGGCCATCTCGCGGGCGATGGCCTCGGTGAAGTCGCAGGCGTCGGGCGCACCATAGGTCATGCGCAGCATGGCCAGGGTGGAGCCCAGGCCCAGGAAGCCCATGCCGTGCCGGCGCTTTCGCAGGATCTCCTGGCGCTGCTGTTCCAGCGGCAGGCCGTTGACCTCCACCACGTTGTCGAGCATGCGGGTGAACACCCGCACCACCTCTTTGTATTCGTCCCAGTCGAACCGGGCCTGGGCGGTGAACGGCTCGCGCACGAAGCGGGTGAGGTTGACCGAGCCGAGCAGGCAGGCGCCATACGGAGGCAACGGCTGTTCGCCGCAGTTATGGGCATGCAGGCCGTTGCCGTCGAAGCAGTGGATGCCGGGTACCTGGACGTCGTAGACGTCTTCCACCCCGTCCGGGTCCACGCTTTCGACGGTGGCGACGAAGCGGCTGCGGTTGAGCGCGCGGCGGTAGGCGGCCAGCGTCCGGGTCAGGCGCGCGGCCTTGTCGGTGTCGGCGAACCCGATCAGCGCGTCGTAGCGGGCTACGCCTTCGCCGCTGATCACCAGGTCGAACTGGGCCAACGTGGGGTAGGCTCGCTGGCCACCGCGACCATCGGGCAGCACCGAGCGCCCGGCTTCGCGGCGCGCATAGAGGGTGCTGGGAATACCCAGCCGCAGCAGCATGCGCTGCACCGCCTCCAGGCGCGGACGATCAGACTGTGCCAACCGGACGAATACGCCCTTGAACTGGCTGCCCTGCACACTGCCGTCGGCGTCGAACAGGCCGCGCAGGAAGCCACGGCAGGCATCGCTGGAGAGCTTTTCCAGCGCCGGGGTGATCGGTTTGTGGCCCGGGGACATGCCCAGCTGCTGGGCAAGATCGCGCAATGCGGCGGACTTCAGGCGCCATTCGCTCCGGCCGCACACCTCGGACCACCTGCTGAAATCAGCCCGATGCGGCAGCGTCTTTGCGCAGCGCAGCGCTTCATCCATCAGCGCGCGCACTCCGGGAGACGGCGTCGCCGACGCACCATTTGCCACTGCCGCCTGGCTCCAGACCGAGAGCACAGCCCCTTCTTCTTTAAGCGTACCGTCGCCAACCAGAAGCCCCAACAGGTAGCCCTGCTCATGCGCCAGCGCACCCGGCCAGTGCGGCGCCGCACGATGGTCCTGCAGCAACACCTCATCCCCCGCCTGCAGCTGGCCCGCCTCGCACCACTCGCTCTGCACCTGCCAGCGGGTGCGGTGGCTGACACGGCGAACCCGATGGTCCGCAGTCAGCCGCAGCCGGTGGCCTTCGCGGGTCTGCAGGGCGAGCACGGGCTTGCGCGCTGTGTGGAAGAATCCGGCGCCGGTAGTGGCATGGTCCTGCCCCTCCACGCGCGCGCGGAACCCCTGCCCGATCAGCTCGGCCACCTGGCGCGGCCCGGCGGCGGTGTGCACCCAGGTATCGGCGGTGACGCAGGGATTGGTCGCGCGGATGTCCTCGCACCACCAGTTGTTGTTCATTTCGTTGACCCGGTCGATCAGGATGAAACCGGGTTCGGCGTAGTCGTACGTGGACACCATGATCATGTCCCACAGGTGCCGGGCACGGATCTGGCCGTAGACGCGGCAGGCCACCAGACCGTCTTCGCGGACCACGTAGTCGCGGTGGGTGGGCCATTCGCGCCACTGCACGGCGGCCGGGTCGGCCAGGTCGAACTCGCCGGCTTCGTGCCGGCTCAGCGGGAACACCAGCGGCCAGTCGGCGTCATCGTCCACGGCCCGCATGAAGCCGTCGGTGATCAGCAGCGACAGGTTGAACTGGCGCAGCCGACCGTCTTCGCGCTTGGCCCGGATGAAATCGCGCACATCCGGATGCGAGACGTCGAAGGTGCCCATCTGCGCGCCACGGCGGCCGCCCGCAGAGGAGATGGTGAAACACATCTTGTCGAAGATATCCATGAAGGACATCGGGCCGGAGGTGTGTGCGCCGGCCCCGGCCACGAACGCGCCGCGCGGGCGCAGCGTGCTGAACTCATAGCCGATGCCGCAGCCGGCCTTGAGGGTGAGCCCGGCTTCGTGGACCTTGCGCAGGATGCCGTCCATCGAATCTTCGAGCGTGCCCGAGACGGTGCAGTTGATGGTGCTGGTGGCCGGCTTGTGCGCCTGCGCGCCGGCATTGGAAATGATGCGGCCGGCGGGAATGGCGCCACGGCGCAGCGCCCAGGTGAAGCGTTCGCGCCAGTGCCGGCGCTTGTCCTCGGTGAGTTCGGCATCGGCCAGGGCGTGCGCCACGCGCAGGTAGGTGGCGTCGATATCGGCATCCAGCGCCTGGCCCTGCTTGGTCTTGAGCCGGTACTTCTTGTCCCAGATGTCCAGCGAGGCCGGCTGCAGCGGTACTTCGCCGGTGGCCAGCTCCGGGGGAATCACGTCCGTTTGCACCGTGCGCATTCGAGGCAGGCTCCATCGCGTGGTCACCGGGTGTGCCCGCTGGCGAACCCAACGCCTTGGGGCACTCAGGATCGGCGGCGCAACATCTAGTGGCCGACCTGGTTCCAGCTTACGCCGGCACGGGGGCGTGTCAACGGCGCGGAAGGTCGCAGCAGCGAGGCCGGCCGGGGTCGATTTCATCGCCGGTTTAGCCGTCAGCGCACAGACTCATTCAGCTTGATTTACCGTATACGTGTTTTCCGCCCACCGGACTCCCATGCGACCGCTCCCGACCCTGCTCACGCTCGCGCTTGCCGCCGCCTTCGGAGGCTTTGTCGCTTCCGCCATCAACGCCCACCTGGACAACCGCGCTGAAGCGGCGCCGGCCACGCTGGCCATTCCGGCCACGGCCGCGCTGCCTGCATCGGTGGCCGGGCAGCCGGTGCCGTCGCTGGCGCCGATGCTGGAGCGGGTGATGCCGGCGGTGGTGAGCGTCAATACCAAGCAGGTGGTGCGGGTGCGCAACCCGTACTTCAACGACCCGTTCTTCCGCCGCCTGTTCCCGGAAGTGCCGCAGGAGCGCATCAATGAATCGCTCGGTTCGGGCGTGATCATCGATGCGGCCGAAGGCCTGGTGCTGACCAACCACCACGTGATCGAGAACGCCGACGACGTGCAGGTGACGCTGTCGGACGGGCGTACGGTCAAGGCCGAGTTCCTTGGTTCGGACCGCGACACCGACGTGGCGCTGATCCGCATTCCGGCCGACAAGCTCACCGCGCTGCCGCTGGGCGACAGCACGCAGTTGCGCGTGGGCGACTTCGTGGTGGCCATCGGCAACCCGTTCGGCTTCAGCCAGACGGTCACCTCGGGCATCGTCTCGGCGGTGGGCCGCACCGGCATCCGCGGGCTGGGCTACCAGAACTTCATCCAGACCGATGCCTCGATCAACCCGGGCAACTCCGGCGGCGCACTGGTCAACCTGCAGGGCCAGCTGGTGGGTATCAACACCGCCAGCTTCAACCCGCAGGGCAGCATGGCCGGCAACATCGGCCTGGGCCTGGCCATTCCGACCAACCTGGCGCGCGATGTGGTGGACCAGCTGATCAAGCACGGCGTGGTGGTGCGCGGCACGCTGGGCATCGAAGCGCAGAACCTGACCCAGGCGCTGGCGCAGAACCTGGGCCTGAGCGAAGCGCGCGGCGCGCTGATCACCCGCGTGCTGGCCGGTTCGGGCGCCGCGGCCGCCGGGCTCAAGCCGGGCGATGTGGTGGTGGCGGCCAACGGCCAGCGCGTGGACGGCGCGGTGGCGCTGCACAACGTGGAAGGCCTGCAGCCGGTGGGCAGCGCGCTGACCCTGGACGTGCGCCGCGATGGCAAGCCGCTGCAGCTCAAGGCCACGTTGAAGGAACAGGCACGCGCGGTTGCCGGTGAATCGCTGGATCCGCGGCTGAGCGGTGCCACCTTCGTCGACCTGCCCGAGACGCTGCGCCAGGCCGGCAGCAGCGGGGTGATGGTCAGCGACGTCAAGCGCGGCAGCCGCGCGGCGAATTCCGGCCTGGCCGCCGGCGATCTGATCATCCAGGCGAGCGTGGGTGAATTCGCCGACCTGGCCAGCTGGCGCGCCAATTTCCAGCAGCGCCCGCAGCAGCTGGTGCTGCGCGTGGTGCGCGGCAACGCGCGCGGCGAGCTGGAGATGCGCTGAACCGGTCAGGCAACCTTCGCATCCGGATCACGCCAGCTGACACCACCTACACCCTGCCAGTGCTATTACCTTGAGTTCGCTTCGACCGGCATGGCCTGCGGTCACCTTCCCCATCGCTTACTACGGAGATACACGATGAGCCCCACCAATACCGAAAACCTCAAGGAACACCTGGGTGAAGCCGGTTCGCACCTGAAGTCGGCGGCCACCGCTGCCGGCGGTGCGATAAAGGGCGCCACCGGCGCGGCCGGCGACGAGCTGCGCATCGGCAAGGCCAACGTCAAGGCCGAGCTTTCCGACACCGCGCTGTCTGGCCTGGCGGCCGCTGAATTCGGCGGTGCCGCTGCGAAGGAGCAGGTGGATGCGCTGATGGACAAGGGCAAGGACCTGGTCGACAGCGCCGCCGAACTGATCCGCGAGCGCCCGCTGGCCTCGTTCGGCGTGGCGTTTGCCGCCGGCTGGATCATCGCCAAGCTTGCCCGCAGCGGCGACAAGTAAGTCGGCGTGAGCGATCAAGCACAGTCGACGCCCGACGGTGGAGCGGCAACGCCTCCACCCGATGGCGATTCCGGCCAGCGCGCGCCGCGCCTGGATGAAAGCATCCGCGAGGTCGGCCAGGCCGGTCGCGCGACGGTGGATTCGGCCAAGCACACGCTGCGTTCGCTGCGCCGTTTGGCCTCGTTTGAATTCGCGCTGGCGCGCAGCGCATTTGGCCGGGCACTGGCCTGGAGCGGCGTGGCCATCGTGTTCGGTGCCTCGGCCTGGCTGCTGCTGGCCGGTACGCTGATTGCGCTGATGCAGCGCTGGGGGCTGTCATGGTTCCATTCGCTGCTGATAACTTCGCTGATCAGTCTGGTCATGACCGGCTACGCGATCTGGCGGGTGTCGTTCTTCTTCCGCCACACCGGCATGCATGCCACGCGCCGCCAGTTGTCGCGGCTGGGCCTGTTCGATGAGCCCAGCGACGACGATCCCGAGGGCCAGATGGATGCCACGGAGCGTACGCCATGAAGTTCGAAGCTTTGCGCCACCGGGTCAAGCGTGCTGAACAGGTGGTTTCCATCCGGGTAAACGAAACGCAGTGCAGCTGGTTCACCCTCAGCCAGGCTTGGCGCGAGGGGTGGACGCCGCTGCGAATCATCAGCGTGGGCCTGGCCGGTGGTTTCCTGGCCGGAAAGCTGGAGCCGGGTAAGACCCGTTTCCACGGTGCACGTTGGCTGCAGATGATCGGTTCGGTGTCCAACCTGCTGGCCAGCGCACAGGCGGCGTTCGCCTCGATGCAGGCCAATGAGGCTGCCGAAACCGCCGAGCAGGCGGCGGACAAGGTGGATGAAGCCGTCGACCCGACGCCACCTGCAGCACCGGTTCGGGCCGCGGCCCCGGCCGCTGCGCCACGTGCCCGGGTCACCGCCACGCAGGAGGCGGCACAGCCGCAGCCGGCGGAAGCGGCCACCGATCTTTCCGAACGTTGATGCAACGCCCCACCAACGGTGGGGCGCTACCGGTTTTCCACCACGCCGCACGCACCCGGATTGCCCAATAATGCGTCTCCTATCCAGCGTGCGACCTGCATGAGCGTTCCTGCGACCCTCCCTCCCGACGCTCCCCTGCCGGTACCGGTACCGCCGCCGCCGCGCCCGCGCGCGCCGATGTCGCTGGTGGTGCTGGCCATGCTGGCGGTGGCGTTCACCCTGTGGGCCGCGCAGGAAATCATCCTGCCGATATTGCTGGCCATGTTCTTCGCACTGGTCGGCAACCCGATCCTGCGCCTGCTGGGCCGGCTCTGGATTCCGCGCTTCCTGGCGGCGGTGCTGGTGATCGGGGTGGGATTGAGCGGCACGGCCGCGCTGGGCGTGCAGCTGGTGGGCCCGGCGATGGAATGGGCGCAGGAAGCCCCGCAGCAGCTGCGCAAGGTGGCCCGCCAGGTGCAGAACCTGACCAAGCCGGTGCAGCAGGCCAACCAAGCGGCCGAGAACTTCGCGCGCGTGGCCGGTGGCGAAGGCAGCCGCCGGGTGCAGGTGGTGCGCACCCAGCTGGATGACCCGTACAAGGTGCTGACCCGGGCGCCACGGTTGGCCGCCTCGGTGCTGGCGGTGGTGCTGCTGACCCTGTTCTTCATGATCTATGGGCAGAACCTGCAGAGGCATGCCATTGCCCTGTTCCCCAGCCGCCAGCAGCAGCGGTTCACCACCGACATCCTGCGTTCGATCGAGCGTGAGGTATCGCGCTATGTATTGACCATCACCGTGATCAACACGTTGGTGGGGCTGGTTTTTTCCGGGGTGCTGTTGTTGCTGGGCATCAGCCTGCAGGAAGCGCTGCTGTGGGGCACCGTGGCGGCGCTGCTGAATTTCGCGCCGTACGTGGGCCCGCTGATCGGGGTGACGCTGATGCTGCTGATGGGCTTCGTGGAGTTCAGCGACCCGTTCCATGCCTTGCTGCCGGCCGCGTGCTACCTGGCCCTGCACACCATTGAAGGCCAGGTGGTGACCCCGATCGTGCTGGGCAGGCAGATGGCCATTTCGCCGCTGATCCTGATCCTGGCGCTGATGGTGTTCGGCTGGCTGTGGGGCATGGTGGGCCTGCTGCTCTCGGTGCCCCTGCTGGTCTGCATCAAGCTGGTGCTGGCCCGCCTGGACGGCACCCAGGGCTGGGCGAAACTGTTGGAGTAGAATGGGCGGGTGAATTTTCCCGTCCTAGCCATCACCCTCGACCTCGACGACACCTTGTGGCCGTTCGCCCCCATCGGCGCCCGCATCGACCAGGTGTTGTACGAGTGGATGCTCCAGCACAGCCCCGCCACCGCCGCGATGTACCCGGTGGCGGCGATGCGCGAACTGCGCGAGCGCTCCTTCCGCGATAACCCGCAGCTGCACTACGACCTGAGCGCCCTGCGCCGGCTCACCCTGCGCGAGGCGCTGGAAAACAGCGGGGCCGACCTGGCCCTGCTGGAACCGGCCTACGAGGCGTTCTACGCCGCGCGCAACCAGGTAGAGTTCTACCCCGATGCGGTGGACGCGCTGGCCCGCATTGCCGCCCGGGTGCCGGTGGCTGCACTGAGCAACGGTAACGCCGACCTGGCCCGGATCGGGCTGGACCACCACTTCGCCTTCCAGCTGGGTTCGCGCGAGCACGGCGCCGCCAAGCCGGCCGCCAGCATCTTCCACGCCGCCTGCGACCGCCTGGGCGTGCCCCCGGCGCAGGTGCTGCACGTGGGCGACCACATCGAAATGGACGTGGTGGGCGCAATGCAGGCGGGGCTGCGCGGCTGCTGGATCAACCGCGTTGAACACACCTGGCACCATCCCTCACTGCAGCCTGACCTGCAGTTCGACACCCTGACCGGGCTGGCCGACTGGCTCGATGCGAACGCATCGCTGCAGCACGCCTGACCACGAACGGAGCACGACCCCGCATGACCCAGATCACCGGTTTCACCACCGATTCGGCCAAGGCCCTGCCGCTGCATGTCATGGAGCGCGAACAGTTCGCGGCATGGCGCGCGCAGCAGAGCCCGGCCCTGGTTGCCTGGCTGGATGCGCAGCACTTCAACGGCAGCGGCGGCAGCGTCGTCCTGCTGCCGGGCGAACACGGCCTGGCCGGCGCCATCGTCGGCGTGGGCGACCCGGGCGATGCCTATGCCTATGCGCACGCCCCGTTCGCGCTGCCGGAAGGCAGCGTGTGGCAGCTGGCCGATGCGCTGCCGACCAACATCGAAACCCTGCTGCACCTGGGCTGGGGCCTGGGCAGCTACCGCTTCGCGCGCTACCGCACCCCCAACCGCGCCCCGGCGCAGCTGGTGGCCAGCCCGGCCGCCGAAGTGCGCGATGTGATCACCGCCAGCCTGCGCGTGCGCGACTGGGTGAACACGCCCACCGAGGACATGGGCCCGCAGCAGCTGGAAGACGCCGCGCGTGAACTGGCCGCCGCCCATGGTGGCCAGTGCGAGGTGATCACCGGTGATGCGCTGCTGGAGCAGAATTTCCCGGCCATCCACGCGGTGGGCCGCGCCTCGCACCGCGCGCCGCGCCTGATCGCGCTGCGCTGGGGCCAGGCCGGCCGCCCGCACGTGGCACTGGTGGGCAAGGGCGTGTGCTTCGATACCGGCGGGCTGGACATCAAGCCGGCCGATGGCATGCGCAACATGAAGAAGGACATGGGCGGCGCCGCGCACGCACTGGCGCTGGCCGGGCTGATCATGGCCCAGGAGCTGCCGGTGCAGCTGACCCTGCTGATTGCCGCGGTGGAAAACGCGATCGGCCCGGATGCCTTCCGCCCGGGCGAAGTGATCGCCACCCGCAAGGGCCTGAGCATCGAAATCGACAACACCGACGCCGAAGGCCGGCTGGTGCTGTGCGATGCGCTGACCTACGCCAGCGAACAGCAGCCGGAGATCGTGCTGGATTTCGCCACGCTCACCGGTGCGGCGCGCATCGCGCTCGGCCCGGACCTGCCGGCGCTGTTCAGCAACAATGACAGCCTGGCCCAGCAGTGGCTGCAGGCCGGCGAAACCACGCGCGACCCGGTCTGGCGCATGCCGCTGTGGCGCCCGTACCTGCGTTACCTGCACAGCGGCATTGCCGACCTGGCCAATGCCGGTTCGCGCATGGCCGGTTCGGTGACGGCGGCACTCTACCTGGAGCGCTTCATTGCCGAAGGCCAGGTGTGGGCGCACCTGGATGTGTACGCCTGGAATGACGGCGAACGCCCGGGCCGCCCGGCCGGTGGCGAGGCGCTGGCGCTGCGCTCGGCGTGGTCGATGTTGAAGACGCGGTACGCCTAAGGCTCCGAACACAGATCCCCGCCCCGGCGGGGATCTTTCGTTAAACCTTGTCGAAAATGTGAATATCCGGGCGACCGGGGTTCTGACACCATGGCCGCACCCACCCCCTCACGTTCGAGAAGGCAGGTAACGGCCCATGTCGCTCTTCCGCTACACCCGCGCCGGCCGTGAGCCGGACGCCCCGCGCCCTCCGCATTCCCCGCTGCTGTGGATCGCGCTGATCGCCTTGATCGCCGGCGCGCTGGTGCTGGCCTTCGCCTGGCTGGCCGGCTGGCTGGGCCGCGACCGCGCCACCGTGCAGACCTTCACCGACACCATCGAAGCCACCGGTGCCAACCACCCCGGGTTCCGCCGTGCGCACAGCAAGGGCGCCTGCGTGAGCGGCAGCTTCCAGGGCACGCCGGAAGGCGCCGCGCTGAGTTCGGCGCGGGTGTTCCGCCAGCAGCAGGTGCCGGTACTGGGCCGCCTCTCCATCGGCGGCGGCGATCCGCACGGTGCCGACGCCAATGCGCGCGTACGCAGCATGGCGCTGCAGCTGGTCAGCGATGACGGCCAGGAATGGCGCACGGCGATGAACAGCTTCCCGTTCTTCGCGGTACCCACCACCGAGGCGTTCCTGGAACAGACCCGCGCCGGCATTCCCGACCCGGCCACCGGCAAGCCGGACCCGGCGAAGATGGCGGCCATCGCGGCCAAGTACCCGTCCGCGCGCGCCTTCGGCGAATGGGCCAAGACCGCGCCGTGGTCCACCAGCTGGGCCAACACCACCTACAACGGGGTGAACAGCTTCCGCTTCACCAATGCCGACGGCCACACCGAGGTGGTGCGCTGGAGCATGCGCCCGCTGGCCCCGTTCGAGGCGATGGATGCCGAGCAGCGCAAGCAGGCCAGCCTGGATTACCTCAGCGAGGAGTTCCAGCAGCGGCTGGCCAAGGGGCCGGTGCAGTGGGAGATGTGGGCCACCATTGCCGCAGAGGGCGATGCGGTGAACGATCCTTCGATTCCGTGGCCGGAAGACCGCCGCCAGGTGAAGCTGGGCACGCTCACCCTGACCGCGCTGCAGCCGCAGGCCGGCGGTGCCTGCAACAACCTCAACTTCGACCCGCTGATCCTGCCCAGCGGCATTGCCGGCAGCGATGACCCGATCCTGGCCGCGCGTTCGGCGGTGTATTCCGAATCGTTCAACCGCCGCGAGCGCGAAGTGGCCAGCGGCAAGGAGAAGGCGCGATGAGCCGTGATGCCGGGCATTTCAACCTCACCGCGCGGGTGCTGCACTGGCTGATGGCGGTGCTGATCCTGACCATGCTGTTCGTGGGCGTGACCATGGTGGCCTCGCTGCACTGGCGCCCGATGCTGGTGGACCTGCACCGGCCGCTGGGCATCGCGATCCTGCTGCTGGCGCTGGTGCGGCTGATCAACCGGTTGCGGCATCGGCCGCCACCGCTGCCGGCGGATCTGCCGGCCTGGCAGGCCGCTGCGGCGCATGCCTCGCATTGGGTCCTGTACGGGTTGATGCTGGCCATGCCGCTGGTGGGCTGGGCGATGCTGTCGGCGGGTGGTTATCCGATCCAGATGTGGAAAGGCGTGCTGCTGCCCCCGATCCTGCCGCACGACGTGGCGCTGTATGCCGCGCTGCGAAGTGCGCACAGCCTGCTGGCGTATGTGTTGTTCGCCACGGTGGTGCTGCATTTGAGTGCGGCGCTGTTCCACCTGTGGGTGCGGCGCGATGGGGTGTTCCAGGCGATGGCGAAGGGGAAGGACAGGTAACGCCACACGACCAACGGTCGTGTGCTACCCGGGTGGTTGCAGGCACCGCCCAGCCACGCAGGGCGTGGCTCTACAGCCAGCCTTTCTGCCGGGCGAGGCGGTAGGCCTCTATGCGGTTGGCTACGCCCAGCTTGCCTATGCATTCGGAGAGGTAGTTGCGCACCGTGCCGTGCGACAGGCCCAGCTGCGTGGCGATCTCGCTGGCCGAGCGGCCGTCGCCGGACAGGCGCAGCACCTGGCGTTCGCGGTCGTTGAGCGGGTCGGCCTGCGACCACGCATCCAGCGCCAGTTGCGGGTCGATGGCACGGCCACCGTGCTGCACCTGGCGCAGGGCATCGGCCAGCTTCTCCGCCGGAGCATCCTTGAGCAGGTAACCGCACACGCCCGCGTCCAGCGCGCGGCGCAGGAAGCCCGAGCGTGCGAAGGTGGTGACGATCACCACCTTGATCGGCAACACATGGCGGGCGATGCGCTGCGCCAGCTCCAGCCCTGACAACCCCGGCATTTCGATATCGGTGACCAGGATGTCCGGCTGCAGCTGCTGTAGCATCCGCCAGGCGGCCTCCCCATCGGCGGCGGCGCCAAGCACCTCGATATCCGGCTCCAGCCCGAGCAGCGCCGACAAGGCACCGCGCACCATCGCCTGGTCTTCGGCCAATACGATGCGGATCATGGCAGTGCCTCATTGGTCAGGGGGGTCGCACTTGTTGTCGCGGCTACCGCGGCAGTCTTGGCAGGCAGCGGCACCTGCACCACCACCGTGGTGCCCTGCCCGCGCGGGGCGTGCACCTGCAGGGTGCCGCGCAGCGCGGCCACGCGTTCGCGCATGCCGGTGAGCCCGTTGCCATCGGCCTGCACATCGCCACGCCCGTCATCGCGGATCTGCAGGCCCAGGGTGCGCCCGTCCTGGCTGAACTCGACCCAGGCCTGGTGCGCGTCGGCATGCCGCACGATGTTGGTGGCCGCTTCGCGCAGCACCAGCGCCAGGCCGCGTTCGATCTCCACCGGCATCGGCGGCGGCGGGCTGTAGTGCAGGTGCACGTGCTGGCATTCCAGCAGCAGCCGCGCGGCGGCCAGTTCCGCGGCGAGATCGCTGGCACGGATGCCGGTCACGGCGCTGCGCACCTCGGACAGCGCCTGCCGCGCAATCGCCTCGGCTTCGCTGACTTCCAGCCGCGCGCGCTCGGGATCGCGGTCGAACAGCTTGCGCGACAGTTCCAGCTTCAGGGTGATCAGCGACAGCGTATGACCGAGCAGGTCGTGCAGGTCCCGGCCGATGCGCTCGCGCTCGGCGGTGGCGGCCAGCCGTCGCACTTCATCCTGGGACAGCTGCAGGGCCGCATCGCGATCCTTGTTGGTGCTTTCCACATTGATGACAACGCCGATGATGAACGCCATCGACGGAATCCATACCACCAGCTGCCAGTGGTAACCCACCCACAGCGCGATGGCCACGAAGGCGGCGTTGAGCACCACCAGCTGCGCGAGGTAGCGCCACGCGCTGCCGGTACGGCACACCCGCAGCGTGACGCAGCCGAAGATGAAATAGCTGATGCCCGACGGATACCACGGCAGCAGCGCCAGGCCCATGGCCACCATGGCCAGCGCGTAACGCGGCGCGTGCCGGCGCGGCGACAGCAACTGGCGGGCGTACAGCGCCAGGAACACCGGATAGGACAGCAGGGTCAGCCACAGCCACGTCAGGGTGTAGCCGCTGCCGAACATCGGGGTGAGGAACACCCAGCCGGTCCACAACAGGTGCACCGCGTCGGACCAGGCCGGCTTGCCGGCGCGCAGGTTGTCGGCAACGGCCGAATCCGGGGCAGGTCGCAGAAGGGAGGAGAGCCAGCGGGGTGGCATGGTGGGTTCCCGGTCGTAGGGGCGAGGCGCGATCATGGCAGTTTCCTCTCGATGTTATGGGGATGACGGCCGTAGAGCCACGCCCTGCGTGGCTGCGCGGTGCCAGGGTTTACGTGGCGCCCGTGGCAAGAGTAGACACGCGTGGCGTGTCCCTACGATCCGGAATCGGCCCCAGCCTCGCCAGTGGACCTCATCACGCCACTTGGGTGACAGCTGTCACTGCCCGCCGCCCCGCCGGGCGGGCATCCTGTGCCCCAGCCGGTCCCCTTCCGGTTTGCCCGTGACCCTCGTTGCGGTCACACTCGGCCCGATTCCACGTCCAGACTCACGATGAACGCATCCGCTGAACTGCTCAAGGAACTCCGCATCGACCGCAAGAAGGCCGCGGCCCCGCCGCCTTCGTCGCCACGCCGTGGCCTGTGGATCGTCCTTACCATTGTCGCGCTGCTGGTCCTGGGCGGTATCGCCTGGGTCGTGTTCGGCCGCGAACGCCCGATCGAGGTGACCACCGCGCCGGTGGTGGCCATCCAGCAGGGTACCGCCAGCAGCTCGGTGCTCGACGCCAGCGGCTACGTGGTGGCCCGGCGCATGGCCACGGTATCGGCCAAGATCACCGGCAAGGTCCGCGAAGTGATGATCGAGGAAGGCATGCGGGTTGAAGAAGGCCAGGTCATGGCCACCCTCGACCCGATCGATGCCAATGCGCAGCGCAGCCTGTCGTCCTCGCAGCTGGAAGCGGCGCGCAGCCAGCTCGCCGGCCTGCAGGCGCAGGTGGCCCAGGCCGATGCCGAAGCCGGGCGCCTGCAGACGCTGGTGGGCCAGCAGCTGGTCTCGCGCTCGCAGTTCGACCTGGCGATGGCCCAGCGCGACAGCCTGCGCGCGCAGCTGCGCACCGCCCAGCGCAATACCAAGGTGGCCGGCGACGCGCTGGCCATTGCCGACCTGGGCGTGGACAACAACATCGTGCGCGCGCCGTTCTCCGGCGTGGTCACTGCCAAAGCCGCGCAGCCGGGCGAGATCGTGTCACCGCTGTCGGCCGGTGGCGGCTTCACCCGCACCGGTATCGGCACCATCGTGGACATGGATTCGCTGGAGATCGAAGTAGAGGTGGGCGAGGCCTTCATCGGCCGCGTGCACCCGAAGATGCCGGTGGAGGCCACGCTCAATGCGTACCCGGAGTGGAAGATTCCGGCCGAAGTGATCGCCATCATCCCCACCGCCGACCGCGGCAAGGCCACGGTCAAGGTACGCGTGGCGCTGAAGGTGAAAGACCCGCGCATCGTGCCGGAAATGGGCGTGCGGGTGAGCTTCCTGGAAGCGGCCGCACCGGCCCAGGCCGAGGCGCCCAAGGGCGTTCGCGTGCCGGCGGCGGCGCTGGTCGAGCGTGACCAGAAGACGGTGGCGTTCGTGGTGGGCGATGACAAGCGTGTGCAGCAGGTACCGGTCACGGTGGGCGTTGCGCTCAACAACGACCGCCAGGTCACCGCCGGCCTCAGCGCCGGCCAGCAGGTGGTGAGCAACCCGCCGCCGGAACTGCGCGATGGCAGCGCGGTCGTGGAAAAGCAGGCGCAGTAAAGCAAGGCGGTGCCGCGACCTGGTCGCGAGCCGACGATGTGCGATTCCCGTGCCGGCCCGGCGCGCATGCGCGCGGCTGCCTGCAGGGCTTCTTCTTCCAACGCATCACGGAGAACCACCCATGTCCACCCTGGTTTCGCTCCGCAATATCACCAAGACCTACCAGCGCGGCCCCGAGAAGGTGCAGGTACTGCACGGCATCGACCTGGACATCCAGCGCGGCGATTTCGTCGCCCTGATGGGCCCGTCCGGCTCGGGCAAGACCACCCTGCTCAACCTCATCGGTGGGCTGGATACGCCCAGCGGCGGCGAGATCGAGATCGAAGGCGAGCGCATCGACCGCATGTCCGGCGGCCAGCTGTCCACCTGGCGCAGCCACCATGTCGGCTTCGTGTTCCAGTTCTACAACCTGATGCCGATGCTTACCGCGCAGAAGAACGTGGAACTGCCGCTGCTGCTCACCCACCTGGGTGCGGCGCAGCGTAAGCGCAACGCCGAAATCGCACTCACCCTGGTCGGCCTGGCCGACCGCCGCAGCCACCGCCCCAATGAACTGTCCGGCGGCCAGCAGCAGCGCGTGGCGATTGCCCGGGCGATCGTGTCCGACCCGACGTTCCTGATCTGCGATGAGCCCACCGGCGACCTGGACCGTGCCTCGGCCGAGGAGATCCTGTTGCTGCTGCAGCAGCTCAACCGCGAGCACGGCAAGACCATCATCATGGTCACCCACGACCCCAAGGCTGCCGAGTACGCCACCCATACGGTGCACCTGGACAAGGGTGAGCTCGCCGAAGCACCTGCGGCCCACTGACGGAGGTCACTGCGATGAAGTATTTCTCGCTCATATGGGCGCAGTTGTTCCGCAGCAAGACGCGGACCCTGCTGACCCTGCTCTCGGTGGTGGCCGCGTTCCTGCTGTTTGGCATGCTCGATTCGGTGCGCGTGGCGTTCAGTTCGGGCGGCAGCGTGGAAGGGGCCAACCGGCTGATCGTGGCCTCGCGCCTGTCCATCACCCAGTCCCTGCCGATCCGCCTGGATGCGCAGGTGCGCCAGGTACCCGGAGTAAAGGATGTGACCTCGGGCATGTGGTTCGGCGGCATCTACCAGGACCCGAAGAACTTCTTCGCCAACTTCTCGGTGGCGCCGAACTACTTCGATGTGTACCGCGAACTGCAGCTGCCGCCAGAGCAGCTCAAGGCCTTCCAGGACACCCGCACCGGTGCGGTGGTGGGTGAAACGCTGGCCAAGGAATTCGGCTGGAAGATCGGCGACACCATTCCGCTGCAGGCCACCATCTTCCCGCGTGGCGGCAGCAACGACTGGCCGCTGCAGCTGGTGGGCATCTTCCGCTCCAAGGACCGCACCCTGGCGGCCAACGAAGAGCGCCAGCTGATGATGAACTGGAAGTACTTCGACGAGAGCAACGACTACATCAAGAACCAGGTGAGCTGGTTCACGGTCACCCTGGACAACCCGGACCATTCCTCGCGCGTGGCCCAGGCCATCGATGCGATCTCGGCCAATTCGGACCATGAAACCAAGACCCAGACCGAATCGGCATTCCAGCAGGCCTTCGTCAAGCAGTTCGCCGACATCGGCCTGATCGTCACCTCGATCATGGGCGCGGTGTTCTTCACCCTGCTGCTGCTCACCGGCAACACCATGGCCCAGGCGGTGCGCGAACGCGTGCCGGAACTGGCCACGCTGAAGACGCTGGGCTTCAAGGACAGCACCGTGCTCACGCTGGTGATGATCGAATCGGTGCTGCTGATCGGGCTGGGCGGTGCCATCGGCATGGGGCTGGCGGCGACCATCCTGCCGCTGCTGGCGCCCAAGACCCAGGGTCTGCTGCCGCCGCATGTGCCGACGCAGACCTGGCTGATGGGCGTGGGCCTGATCCTGCTGATCGGTGTGGTGGTGGGCCTGCTGCCGGCGCTGCGCGCCAAGCGGCTGAAGATCGTCGACGCCCTGGCGGGCCGCTGAGGAGAACCGACATGAAGAAGCAATGGTTGAGCAATCTGTTGTCGGTGCTGCTGCTGGCGGTGATGCTGGTGGTGTGGATCATGCTGCCCTGGCCGGGCGTGCTGGCGGTGGCCGTAGCGGTGGTGCTGTGGCTGCTGTTCACCCGCAGCGGGCGGCTGGCGCTGGCGGCCACCCGCATCGGCGTGGCCAGCCTGCCGCAGCGTTGGGGCGCCTCGTCGGTAGTGGTGGTGGGCATTGCCGGCGTGGTCGGCGTGCTGGTGGCAATGCTGGCGATGGGCCAGGGCTTCCAGGCCACGCTCAACAGCACCGGCGATGACAGCACCGCCATCGTGCTGCGCGGCGGTTCGCAGGCCGAAACCAATTCGGTGATCACCCGCGACCAGGTACCGCTGCTGTCCACCCTGCCCGGCGTGGCCAAGGATGCGCAGGGTCGGCCGATGATTTCGCCGGAGCTGTCGCAGGTGGTCAACGTGGTCTCCAAGGGCGATGGCACCGACGTCAACGCGCAGTTCCGCGGTGTGGGTGAAATGGCGTGGGCGGTGCACGACAAGGTCAAGATCACCGAAGGTCGCAAGTTCAAGCCGGGCCTGCGCGAGATCGTGGTCGGCAAGGGCGCGCAGGGCCAGTTCCGGGGGTTGGAAGTGGGCAAGTCGCTCACCCTGGGCAACCAGCAGTGGACCGTGGTGGGGGTGTTCAACTCCGGCGATGCGCACGATTCGGAACTGTGGACCGATGCCGAGACGCTGGCCAACACCTACCAGCGCAGCGCATGGCAGTCGATCAGCGTGCGCACCGACGGCAAGACCGGGTTCGACCAGTTCAAAGCCGGGGTTGCTGCCGACCCGCGCCTGAAGCTGGATGTGGAAACCACGCGCGCGTACTACGCCAAGCAGGGCGGTGGCCTGAACACCCTGATCAAGGTGCTGGGCACGGTGATCGGCGCGATCATGGCGGTGGGTGCGGTGTTTGGCGCGCTCAACACCATGTATGCGGCGGTGGCGACCCGCGCGCGTGAGATCGCCACGATGCGGGCGATCGGGTTCCGTGGCGTGCCGGTGGTCACCGCGATCATGCTGGAAACCATGCTGCTGGCGCTGATCGGCGGGTTGCTTGGCGGCCTGGTGGCGTGGGCCATCTTCAACGGCTACAGCGTGTCCACCATCGGCAGCAACTTCAGCCAGGTGGTGTTCCAGTTCAAGGTCTCGCCGGAGCTGCTGTGGAGCGGTCTGAAGTGGGCGCTGGGGATCGGGCTGGTGGGTGGATTGTTCCCGGCACTGCGTGCGGCGCGGCTGCCGATCACCACGGCGTTGCGGGAAACCTGATGCGCAGAACGACCGTGCCCCGCTGAGGGGCACGGTCTACGCTCAAGAAGGAATGGGGTGATCGTTTACCCCCCTATCTGGCACTGGATCTTCTCGTCACGTCGGCTGCAGGCGAACACTACGTTCTGGCGTACCGGCAGCTGGCCAATCACCTCTACGCCTGCCCACTTGGCGCGTTCCAGGAAGTAGGGCTGGAGCTCGTAGTAGTCCCTGTACGAGAAATTGCGCGGACCACCATCCGGGGCCAGGAAATCTTCCGGCTTCTCCTGCATGCGCGCACTCCGATCTCCCGACTCAAGGTACTCCCATCGGCGGGTATCGTAGTTGAAGAAAAACTCAATGAAGCCAAGGTAGGAATGCAGGATGTTGAGGCGCGAAATAAGCGGAGCCCCACCATTGAGCTGTGACTCGAAGCGCAGGATGCGACCATGTTCGGTGTCGGCATTGAGGTAAGCGAAGCGAGTACTTCTTGTCAGCAACCGCCGCACCGTCTCCCGGGCCTCCAGATGCCTGGGATTCAAGTCGGTGACGTGGTGACCCCACATGACGGTGTTGCTGCGCGTGTGCGGTGACCCGGGAGGCTGCAGGTCTATCGTTCCCCATTGATCTACAAACTCGCCTCGCGTGCTGTTGTAGATCTTCATCATTTCGTTGTACTGCTTGCGGATCCACGCAGGTGGGGCGAAGTACGTGGCAACAAGCTTTCCACCCACCTCCGAAACGTTGAATCCCTGGATATTGGTCCAGCTGGCACCGTTGTAGACATAGTGCTCGCCAACTCCCAGCGACTCTGCACGTTCGTACATCTCGCTGGCATTGCACATGTAGCAAGGCCGTGCAATCGGGTCATCCTGCCTTTCCTCGGCGGCGCCCTGGAACGGTAATGCTGCCAACAGCAGCCATCCAAACTTCCTCATCATCTGCTCCCTGATTGCCCGCACACGCGGGTCATGGCAGTTCAGCAGTCTCGCGTAGCTGTGGATATCGGAACGGTTGGAACATCTACGCGGTGAACGCATCATTTGGAATGATGCGATGTGCTCAGCCACGCAGGGCGTGGCTCTACGATTGCCGCACCCCACGTAGTGCCACGCCCTGCGTGGCAGCGCGAACCCCGGCCGATCGACCACCCCAGGGGTAGAGCCACGCCCTGCG
>DGIP01000260.1 GCA_002386405.1 Stenotrophomonas maltophilia | reverse complement strand
CCTTTACTTTGCCAGGAGCCTACCGGCCGCGACGGGGCTCGGCTTGCGGTTGGCAGGGAAAAGCGGACGTCACGGTGCAACGCCGGTGGATCGAGTGCCGGGGCGGCTTACCCTTGGAGGCGAAGTAAAGGAGGAGGTGTCGGCCTCTGGCCGACGCCGGGGGACATTCGCCGGAAAGGGTAAGGCGCCCCGGCGCTCGATTCACCGGCACCCGCGTTTGATTCAGTCCGTGCGCATGCGCTCCGTACGACCAAGGTAGGACAGTTCGTCCGCCGCCATCGGACTATGCTCGATCCCATGACTTTGTCTGGGAGGGCTGTCATGCGTTACGAAGATGTCTACCGGCGATCGGTGGAGGAACCCGAAGCGTTCTGGGCCGAGGAAGCGCACCGGATCTACTGGCATGTACCGCCGCAGCAGATCCTGGATTACAGCAACCCGCCGTTCCGCCGCTGGTACGTGGGTGGCCAGACCAACCTCTGCTACAACGCGGTGGACCGGCACCTGGCCGAACGCCCCGACCAGCTGGCGCTGGTGGCCATTTCCACCGAAACCAACGTCACCCGCGAAATCACCTACCGCGAGCTGTACCGCGAAGTGAATGCGTTCGCCGCCGTGCTGCAGCGGCTGGACGTGCAGCGTGGCGACCGCGTGGTCATCTACATGCCGAACATGGCAGAAGCGGTGTTCGCCATGCTCGCCTGCGCGCGCATCGGGGCGATCCATTCGGTGGTGTTTGGTGGTTTCGCCGCGCACAACCTTGCGCTGCGCATCGACGACGCCGCGCCCAAGCTGCTGATCGCCGCCGATGCCGGCAAGCGCGGCGGCAAGGTGATTCCTTACAAGGCCATGGTCGATGCCGCCTGCGCCGAGGCGAAGTCGCCGCCGCCGCACGTGCTGATCGTGTCGCGCGGGCTGGACCCGGCCGAACCGAAGGTGCCCGGCCGCGATGTCGACTACGCCACCCTGCGCGACGAGGTCGGCGACCAGGACGTGCCGGTGGTGTGGCTGGAATCGAGCGAGCCCAGCTACCTGCTGTATACCTCCGGCACCACCGGCAAGCCCAAGGGCGTGCAGCGCGATGTCGGCGGTTACGCCGTCGCGATGGCGCAGTCGATGGAAACCGTGTTCGACTGCAAACCGGGCCAGGTGATGTTCTCCACCTCGGACGTGGGCTGGGCCGTGGGCCATTCCTACAACGTGTACGGCCCGCTGATCGGCGGCTGTACCTCGCTCCTGTACGAAGGCCTGCCGACCAACCCGGATCCGGGCATCTGGTGGGCATTGTGTGAACAGTACGGCGTGCGCACGCTGTTCTCCTCACCCACCGCGATCCGCGTGCTGAAGAAGCACGATGCCGACTTCATCCGTCGCCATGACCTCGACGCACTCAAGTACGTGTTCCTTGCCGGCGAACCGCTGGACGAACCCACCGCACACTGGATCAACGATGCGCTGGGCAAGCCGATCATCGACAACTACTGGCAGACCGAAACCGGCTGGCCGGCGCTGACCCTGCTGCCGGGCGTGGACCTCGAGCCGGTGCGTTTCGGCTCGCCGGGCTTCCCCAACCTCGGTTACCGCATGAAGGTGATCGACGAGAACACCGGCGCCGAAGTGCAGGCCGGGCAGAAGGGCGTGCTGGTGATGGTGCCGCCGCTGCCGCCGGGCTGCATGAGCACGGTCTGGAACGACGACGACCGCTTCATCCAGAGCTATTTCAGCCACTTCAAGGAACTGCTGTACAGCTCGCTGGACTGGGCGATCCGCGACGAGGATGGCTACACCTTCATCCTCGGCCGCACCGACGATGTGATCAACGTGGCCGGGCACCGGCTCGGCACGCGCGAGATCGAGGAATGCATCTCCGGCCATCCCCTGGTGGCCGAAGCGGCGGTGATCGGGGTGAAGGACGAGCTCAAGGGCCAGGTGCCGCTGGTGTTCGTCACCCTCAAGCAGGCAGTGGAAGGCGATGGCAGCGCGGTGGTGGCCGAGATGATGCAGCGGGTCACCCAGAGCCTGGGCGCCGTCGCGCGTCCGGCGCACATCCACCTGGTCAACGCCCTGCCCAAGACCCGCTCGGGCAAGCTGCTGCGCCGCTCGCTGCAGGCCCTGGCCGAACACCGTGACCCGGGCGACCTGTCCACCCTGGACGACCCCGGCGCGCTGGACGAGATCCGCCGGGCATTGGGGCGGTAAGCCCCACCCGGATCCCGGCGACCGTGTCCCGTGCTGCGGTGCATTACCCGCCGCGCGGGACCTCGGTTAAGCTGCCGGGGTGATCGTTGTGGGCCCGATGCGCGACACGCCGGGGATGGCGTGCGCGGCCCGGGCCACTGTCTGGACGAACGCAAGGGGGCGCACGGGTTCCGGTCTTCACCGGGCCGTGCGTGCAGGGGGACCAGGTAACAGGGGGAACACATGGCGTACATCCATGCCAAGACGGCGGCTGGCCGTCAGGAAATCGAAGACCGCGCGCGCCGGCTGGTGCCGGGGTTGCGCTCCATTCTGCTGATGGTTGATGGTCAGCGCGATGACAACGAATTGACCGCGATGTTGCCCGGGCTGCGCGCGCCGGACGACGCGCTGGCCCAGCTGGCGGAGATGGGCCTGATCGAAGTGGTCGGCGGTGCGCTGGCGCCCGCCGCGCCGCGTGCGCTCACCTCCGGTCGCGAACAGGACCCGGTGCTGTACAAGCAGCTGTATGACTGGATGAGCGAATCGGTCCGCAGGCATCTTGGCCTGAAGGGCTACTTCATGCAGCTCAAGATCGAGCGCTGCACCGATGCGGCCAGCCTGGAAAAACTCTGGCCGGACATGGCCGCCGCCGTGTCCAAGGCCAAGAGTCCCGCGTTGGCCAACCGTTGGCTGGAGGAGACGCGCGCGCTGCTGCACAGCGATGCGCAGCCTGCCTGACGGGAGCGGCACGGCGCAGCGGTGATGGCGTACATTGGCGTCCTTCCGGGACGCCAGGAGCAGCGCGTGGACGAACAGGACAACGGTACACCGGGCTGGGACGCGATCAACGCGGCCCTGGCCGCGCTGTATCCCGGCCAGGAGCCGCGCCATTACGGCACGGCGCTGCCATATACGCTGGGCGGCCGCGATCCGCTCGATGGCATCAGCGTGTACCGCGCCGCGCTGCCGCGCCCGCACTGGCACTACGTGACCTACGGCTTTTCCGAGCTGTACGACAAACAGAGCGATGACACCGACAGCAGCGGCTTCGGGTTCGAGCTGACCTTCCGCCTGGCGGCGGAGCCCGGCGAAGAAAACCCGCCGAGCTGGCCGATGAACCTGCTGCAGAACCTGGCGCGCTATGTGTTCGGCAGTGGCAATGCGTTCGAAGCCGGGCACCACATGGATGCCAATGGGCCGATCGCGCTGGACACCGATACCTGCCTGCGCCACCTGGCGTTCATGCCGGATCCGCAGCTGCCCGCGCGGGACACGCCCAATGGCGGACTGGCGTTCCTGCAGGTGATCGGGCTGAGCGACGACGAGATGGCGGCGATCAAGCGCTGGTCGACCGATGGGGTACTGCAGGCATTGGCGCCGCGCATGCCGCTGTGGGTCACCGATCTGCACCGTGCCAGCCTGCTGGATGATCCGGCGCTGGTGCGGCAGCTGCAGGAAGGCAGCGAGCGCGAAGGGTCCAGTACCGCCGTCCTGTTCGTGGAGACCCTGGACTGGCGCGAAGAAGGCGACCAGGTCGTGCTGGTGCTGGGTGCCGGCCAGGTGCCCAATGTGCTTGACCTGCTGCCGCTGCGCCTGCGCCATGGCAACCCGTTGACCATCGTCAGCCGCAAACACGAATGGGAGTTCGCGCCCGGTGACCGCGATGCCGTCGCCAAGGACGGGGAGGGCATGCGCTGCACGCTGAGTGCGCAGGGCCTGGACGCGCTGGAGCAGCAGGTGCGTCCGGAGCGCGGGCGCTACCCGGTACCGGGGACGGCGCTGGTGGTGGAGGTGGTGCCGACCACGCTGCGCGATGCGCAGGACAACGTGGTGCGCGAGATCGGCTGATCGCGCGCACCGGGTTGCTTATTGCAGGCCTTCGGCCTTCAGCGCGGCCTGCACGCCGGTGTCGGCTTCCATCCGGGTCTTGAACGCAGCGAGGTTGTCCAGGCCGGCCAGGTCGACCTTGGCGCCGGCCGCCCAGCGCAGGGTGATGTAGAAGTACGCGTCGGCATAGCTGCGGAAGCCGGCCAGCCAGGGCTTGTCGGCAAGCTGGCGGTTGGCGGTCTCGAACAGGCCGCGCAGGCGCTTGCGGGCGGCGTCGCGGATCGCGTCGTACTGGCTGTCATCGGCGATGAACTTGGCCGGTGCGAACAGCGGCGAGAACGCCGGGTGCACGTCCGAATTGACGAAGGCCAGCCAGCGGTTGGCTTCAGCGCGCTGCTGAGGGCTGCCGTCGCCGCCCAGGCCGGCCTGCGGGTAGCTGTCGGCGATGTAGCCCATGATGGCCGCGTTCTGGGTCAGCACGAAGCTGCCGTCGACGATGGTCGGCACCGAGCCGGCCGGATTGATCGCAAGATAGGCCGGGGCCTTCAGGGTGTCCTTGTCGAGCAGTTCCACCTCGAACGGCTGGCCGGTCCACTGCAGGGCGATGTGGTCGGCGGTGGAGCAGGCACCGGGCTTGCTGTACAGCTTCATGGGGAACTCCGTCGGGATGCAGGAAAGGTAAGCGGCCCACTATTCCAGAGCCGGCCCCGCATCCTCAACGGTATGGCCGTAACAGATCGTTACGACGCGCGTGGCTTGAGTTTCTGCACGCGATAGAACGTGTGGTCGCCGATGGTGGCCACCTGGTAGGCGTTGCGCCAGCTCGGGCTGGCGATGGACAGCGCGGCGAAGTGGCTGGCACCGGGCACGATTTCCTTGCGCTCGCCTTCCGGCAGCGCCCAGTTGCGCTCGGCATCGAAGGCCACGGTCATGGCTTCTTCCCAGGCATCGGTGTTGCCCAGCTGGGTGCCCGGCGCCACGATGGTCGGTGCGAACTGCTTGCGTGCGGTGACCACCTTGCACATCGAATCGCCCCACAGCCCGCTGTCCAGGCGGCGAAGCGCCACTTCCGCAACGGCTTGCTGGCCGCGCAGGGTCTGGTCACGCGCTTCGAGGTAGACGGTCGTGCTCAAGCACAGCGAATCGGCGGCCGGCTGGGGCAACAACTGCGACAGCCAGAGAATCCAGGCCAGTTTCATAAATCTCCTTGCTCCGTATGGGCCGCACCTGGCTGTCCATCCGATCAACGGGATGGGGCGGGGGTGTACGACTTGGCGTCATGGGGAGGCGGCCATCGGGGCCGCCCGGGAGCGGCACCCGAAAGACGTGGGGGCCGCGCGCTCACTCGAACTGGGTGGTGAGCGGGAAAGTTGGCGCACGATAGGGGGGGATTTCGCAACGCATCCTGAACCGAAAGGCTTGACATTCAGGTTCCGATGGGGGCCATTTTCGCCCATTCAGGTGACGACCAACGGTCGTCACCTACCGTGAAACGGCGTCGCCGACCGGTTCAGCGCGGGCACGCGGTAGGGCACGACCGTTGGTCGTGCCTCCCTGAATCAGAGCGACGCGGCCAGGCGGCTGCCCTGGTTGATCGCGCGTTTTGCGTCCAGTTCCGCGGCCACATCGGCGCCACCGATCAGGTGGGCATCCACGCCTGCGGCAAGCAGCGCGGCATGCAGGTCGCGGCGCGGTTCCTGGCCGGCGCAGACCACCACGTGGCTCACCGGCAGGGTCTGTTCCTGGCCATCGATGCGGATGTGCAGGCCGTCGTCGTCCACGCCCAGGTACTCCACCCCGCCGAGCATCTTCACGCCCTTGGCCTTCAGCGTGGCGCGGTGGATCCAGCCGGTGGTCTTGCCCAGCCGTGCGCCGGGCTTGCCCGGGCTGCGCTGCAGCAGCCAGACCCTGCGTGCGGGCGCCTCGGGCTGTGGCCGTGCCAGCGCGCCGCGTGCCTCGAAGTGCGGGTCCACGCCCCATTCGGCCATCCAGCGGGCCGGGTCCAGGGCCGGCGAGGGGCCCTCGTGCACCAGGAACTCGCCCACGTCGAAGCCGATGCCGCCGGCACCGATGATCGCCGCTTCCGCGCCGACCTGCACCCGGCCCAGCAGCACATCCAGATAGCTGACCACCTTGGGATGGTCGGCACCCGGGAAATCGACCTGGCGCGGGGTGATGCCGGTGGCGACCACCACCGCATCGAAGCCGGCCAGCGTGGCGACGTCGGCCACCGTGTCGAGCTTCACGCTCACCCCGGTTTCCTCCAGCTTGTGGCGGAAGTAGCGCAGCGTTTCGTGGAATTCTTCCTTGCCGGGAATGCGCTTGGCCACGTTGAACTGGCCGCCGATCTCGCTGCCGGCGTCGAACAGCGTGACCGCGTGGCCGCGTTCGGCGGCCACGGTGGCGCACGCCAGGCCGGCCGGACCGGCACCGACCACCGCGACCTTCTTCGGCGCCGTGGTGGGGCGGTAGACCAGTTCGGTTTCATGCACCGCGCGCGGGTTGACCAGGCAGCTGGCGGTCTTGTTCTCGAACACGTGGTCCAGGCACGCCTGGTTGCAGGCAATGCAGGTATTGATCGCGTGCGCACGGCCGGCGCGCGCCTTGTTGGCCCATTCCGGGTCGGCCAGCAGCGGCCGCGCCAGCGACACCATGTCCGCGCCGCCGCCGGCCAGGATGTGTTCGGCCACGTCGGGCATGTTGATGCGGTTGGTGGCGATCACCGGCACGCGCACATGCGGCTTGAGTTTGGCGGTGACCCCGGCGAATGCCGCGCGCGGCACCGAGGTGGCGATGGTGGGCACGCGCGCTTCATGCCAGCCGATGCCGGAATTGATCAGGGTGGCGCCGGCCGCTTCAATGGCCTTGGCCTGCTGCACGATCTCGTCCCAGTTGCTGCCGTCCTCGACCAGGTCGACCAGCGACAACCGGTAGATGATGATGAAATCCGGGCCGCACGCTTCGCGGATGCGGCGCACGATCTCCACCGCGAACTGCATGCGCTGGGTGGCGTCGCCGCCCCAGCGATCGCGGCGCAGGTTGGTGCGCGGGGCGATGAATTCGTTGATCAGGTAGCCTTCCGAGCCCATCACCTCCACACCGTCGTAGCCGGCTTCGCGGGCCAGCCGCGCGCTGCGCGCGTAATCGGCGATATGCCGTTCCACGCCACGTGCCGACAGCGCACGCGGGGTGAACGGATTGATCGGCGCCTTCTTCTTCGACGGCGCCACCGACAGGGGGTGGTAGGCGTAGCGGCCGGCGTGCAGCAGCTGCAGGCAGATCTTGCCGTCATGGCCGTGTACCGCCGCCGTGAGCTGGCGGTGCGGACCCACTTCCCACGGCCAGGACAGCTTGCCGCCGAACGGCTTGAGCCAGCCCACCACGTTGGGCGCATAGCCGCCGGTGACGATCAGCCCGACCCCGCCCGCCGCGCGTTCGGCGAAATACGCCGCCAGCCGCGGGAAATCGCGCGCGCGGTCTTCCAGCCCGGTGTGCATGGACCCCATCAGGATGCGGTTGCGCAGGGTGGTGAAGCCCAGGTCGAGCGGGGCGAACAGATGGGGGTAGGCGGGAGTTTCGGCGGCTGGCGACATGAAGATACGCTTGCGTACGGTAGGTGCGAAGGGTGCCGCGTATCGCCTTTGCACGCAAGGGTCAGCGCAGGGCGGGCGCCGGCTCCGGCTTGCGGACACCGAACAGGGGAAGGGTGTAGCCGCAGAGGGGGCCGATCAGCACGGCGAAGGCGAGGGTGCCCAAGCCGACGTTGCCGCCCAGGTACCAGCCGATGACCAGCACGGTGCCCTCGATAAGGCTGCGCACCCGCCAGATCGGCCAGCCGGTGCGGGCATGCAGGCCGGTCATCAGGCCATCGCGCGGGCCCGGTCCGAAACGGGCGCCGATGTACAGGCCGGTGGCGACCGCCACCAGCAGCAGACCCAGGGCAAACATCGGCACCTGCCACACCAGTCCGTGCACCTCCGGCAGCAGCCACAGGCCGAACTGCGCGCTCGGGCCGATCAGCAGCACGTTCAACACGGTGCCCAGGCCCGGCTTCTGCCGGATCGGCCACCACAGCAGCAGCACCAGGGCCCCGATCACGTTGGTGGCCACGCCGAACGACAGCGGCGTCTGCAGCGCGATGCCCTGGGACAGGACATCCCAGGGCGCCACGCCGATCGCGGCGCGGATCATCACCGCCGCGCCCATGCCGTACAGGAACAAGCCGATCAGCAGTTGCAGCAGGCGCAGGGGCAGTGAGGTGGGCATGGCGGTGTCATCGACAGGGCGTTTGACTGTAGGGCGCGCGCTGCCACGCCAACAGATACAGATGCATGCGAAAGCGCGCGCACACGGCGCGCGCCATCGCTCACTCCCAGCCGGACAGCACCAGTTTCCCCGTGACACCTCCGCCTTCCAGCAGGCGATGGGCTTCACGCAGGTTGGCCGCATTGATGCTGCCCAGCGAGGTGTGCGCGGTGCTGCGCAGTTCGCCGGCGTCGACCAGGCTGGCCACCCGGCTGAGGATGCGGTGCTGTTCCACCATGTCCGCGGTCTGGAATCGCGAGCGGGCGAACATGAACTCCCAATGGATGCCGATGCACTTGGCCTTGTAGGGATCGCCGATGCGCAGCGGGCCACGCGGTTCCACGATCAGGCCGACATGCCCCTGCGGTGCCAGCAGTTCGCCCAGTACTTCCCAGTAGTGGTCGGTGTCGGCCAGGTTCAGGGCCACCTCCACCTGCGCGATGCCCAGCGCCTGCAGCTGTGCGGGCAACGGTTGGCGGTGATCCACCACGTGGTCGGCGCCCATCCGGCGACACCATTCGGCCGAGTCTTCACGCGACGCGGTGGCCACCACGGTGAAACCGGCATGGCGTGCCAGTTGAATCGCGATGGAACCCACGCCGCCTGCACCGCCGATGACCAGCAGGGTCTGGCCAACGTGGCGGCGATCATCGAAATGCAGCGGCATGCGCTCGAACAGCAGTTCCCATGCGGTCAACACGGTCAGTGGCAGCGCTGCGGCTTCGGCGAAATCCAGCGTGGTCGGCTTGCGTCCCACCAGGCGTTCATCCACCCATTGCCATTGCGCGTTGCTGCCCGGTCGCGTCACGTCGCCGGCGTAATACACCTCGTCGCCAGGCGCGAATGCAGTGACCTGTGGCCCCACCGCTTCGACAGTGCCGGAAGCGTCATAACCGAGGATGCGCGGCGGCGACACTTCGCCCGCGCGGGGTACGCGTTGCTTGGTGTCGACCGGGTTGACGGAAACGGCCTGTACGCGCACCAGCAGGTCGGTTCCCTGGGGCGCGCCGGGTTCAGGAACCTGCAGATCACGCAGTGCATCCGGATCGTCGATGGGCAGGTAGTGCGTGAGGCCTACGGCTTTCATGGCGGCTCCCGTGGAGGTGAACACCTTCATCATAAGGTCGCTTTTGAACCTGTTCTGCAGCTGAATAACTGCCCTGCGACAAACTGCATCAAATACTGTGGCGGACCCTTGAAAACTCTGGGAAAGTGCCGAAAACCCTTGTCATTGTTGGGTCTTGCGGAAGTTCACCAACCTGTATAGGGTGCCACCAGCTGGACCCGGTGGAGGTCTGGTCGCTGATTTCACATGTTACGTGACCGTTAACATCGCCTTCACTCCCCTGAGCATAATGTTCGCGGCGGTGGCGTGCTGAATCGGCAGTCTTAAACGACGCAGTAGTGCTGGCCCATGCCTCTACCGGTTTCATACCCCCGAAATAGGAGCTGTATTACATGAACAAGAAGATCCTCACTGCCGCGCTGCTGGGCGGCCTGGCGTTCGCCCAGGCAGCCTCCGCGCAGTCGTCTTTCGATGACCGCTGGTACCTGACCGGTTCGGCCGGCTTCAACTTCCAGGATAGCGACCGTCTGACCAACGACGCTCCGTTCGTTACCCTGGGCCTCGGCAAGTTCATCAGCCCCAACTGGTCGCTGGACGGTGAGCTGAACTACCAGAACCCGAACTTCGACGACAACCAGGACCTGAACTGGAGCCAGTACGGCGCCTCGATCGACCTGCGTCGCCACTTCATCTCCGAAGGCCGTGGCTGGAACCCGTACCTGCTGATGGGCCTGGGCTACCAGAAGTCGGAAGAGGAATACAACAACTTCCCGTCGCCCGACAGCCCGGGTGAGCGCAAGGACGGCAACTTCGCCGCCAAGGTCGGCGTCGGCCTGCAGACCACCTTCGACAAGCGCGTTGCAGTCCGCGCCGAAGTGGCCTACCGCGGTGACTTCGACGACAAGAGCGTTGCTGCTCCGGACGAGAGCTGGTTCGGCGACGTGCTGGCCTCGGTCGGCGTCGTGATCCCGCTGGGCCCGCCGCCGGCTGCCCCGGTTGTTGCCCCGCCGCCGGTTGCCCCGAGCTGCGCAGACCTGGATGACGACGGCGACGGCGTCAACAACTGCGACGACAAGTGCCCGGATTCGCAGCCGGGTCAGACCATCGGTCCGGACGGTTGCCCGGTGCCGGTCTCCATCGACCTGAAGGGCGTGAACTTCGACTTCGACAAGTCGAACCTGCGTCCGGACGCCGTGGCGATCCTGTCTGAAGCCACCCAGATCCTGAGCCGTTACCCGGATCTGAAGGTTGAAGTCGCTGGTCACACCGACTCGAAGGGCACCGACGAGTACAACCAGAAGCTGTCCGAGCGTCG
>DGIP01000261.1:1320-20819 GCA_002386405.1 Stenotrophomonas maltophilia | reverse complement strand
CGGCGGGTGCGCCTTACCGGATCTCAAACTCCGCGCGGCAACCGCCGTTGACCCAGACGCCGTCGCGGTTCCAGCCCCAGGTGCGGCCTTCCACGCAGGCCGTACGCGAGGTCTGGCGGATCAGCCGCACATCGCGGCGAACGTTCACGTTGCAGCGGCGCATGCGCTTGTCGTTGGAATCGCAGCTGATCACCTGCCCGCGACCACCACCCCAGCCGCCGCCGTTGTTGCCCCAGCCGTTGCCATTGCCATGCGACGGCCGCCGGCCTTCGGCAATGAACTCCGCGCGGCAACCGCGCGTAACCCACACGCCATTGCGTGCCTGGCCCCAGGTGTCGCCCTCGATGCACTGGGTTCCCGACAGCTGGCGCACCAGCCGTGCGCGGCCATTGATCGGGCACTGCTGGGTGCGGCCCTTGATCGATTCGCAGCGCACCGGGCCATCGTTGTAGCCATCGTCACGGTAACGGTCGTACTGCTGCGCCTGTGCAGCCGCGCCAGCAGCCAGCAGCGCCGGCAGCAGCGCCCACGCCCACTTGTGCGTTCCATTGGCCATCGCGTCGTTCCTCATGCCTGCCCCGATCCGTTTTGTGAATAGGCACAGGATCAGGCAAGCGGCGCCTTCCGCCTATAGGCCGAAGGTCGCTCATTTCAGGGTCGATTCAACTAGCCAACGCGCAGCTGACCGGTTACGGGCCGTCAGCCGTAGCGCACCACGTCGACAAAGGCCTCTTCCACTTCCACCCGCACCGCGATGCTGTGCCCGGTTTCCGCGTGCTGTTCGCGGGCCAGGTTGTCGGCAAAATCAAAGGCCACGGCGCCTTCGGCGAACGCAGCAGTTTCATTGCGACTGGGGTCAAGGACGCGCCAGCGGCGGTCCGCGTGCTGCACGGTAATATTCATGGTGCACTCCGGGGTTATCCCTTACCCCGCACCATACGGCCCTACTAGTTAAGGGACTATCGGATTAGTCTGATATTGGTATCCGACCTATACCCGGCACCGCAGTTTCCCTATACCACCGGCAAGGTCATCACAAACCGTGCACCGCCGCTGGCCGCCTCTTCGGCCACGATGCCGCCGCCGTGGCGCAGCATGATTTCACGCGCCAGATACAACCCCAGCCCGCTGCCACTGCCGCTGGGGCGCAGCCGGTGGAACGGCTCGAATATCGATTGCCGGGCCTGCTCGGGCACGCCATCGCCCTCGTCGCTGACCGACAGCACCCCGCCGGCCTGCAGCTCCACCACCACCAGCCCACGCCCACCGCCGTGGGCGATGGCGTTCTGCAGCAGGCCGCTGATCACCCGGTGCAGCGCATCCGGATCACCGCGCACCCAGACCGGTGCGTCCGGTGCTTCCACCGCGAATTCGTAGCCGGCATCGATCAGCAGCGGCGCCACATCGGCGGCGACCTCGCCGGTCAAGGCGGCCAGGTCGATGCGCTGGTGCTGGCTGCGGTGGTGATCCAGCCGCTGCAGGTCCAGCAGCTGTTCGGCGATGTTGCTCAGCCGGCCAAGGTCGCGCTGCAGGCGCGAACGCACCTGCCCCGGCGGCAGGTCGGCAATGCGCGTGGCCAGGATGGCAATCGGCATGCGCAGCTCATGCGCGGCGCCCACCAGGAAGCGGTCCTGCGCATCGTAGCTTTCACCAATGCGCCGCACTGCCGCGTTGAACGCATCCACCAGCGGCACGATCTCGCGCGGCACGGCGTGGGTATCCAGCCCGCGCCCGCGTTCAGTGATCTGGATCGCCGCGGCCTGCGCCGCCACCCGGTTCACCCCGCGCAGCGAGCGATGGATCGCCCACGGCGCCACCACCAGCGTGATCACGATCAGCGGCAGGGTGATCCAGCCGCCCAGGTAGCCGATCACCACCAGCATCTGCCGCCACAGCCCGCGATGCGGAATGCCGCCCAGCATTACGTGGATGCGCCCGCCATCGGGCTCGGTCACCCATACCCGCATCGCCAGTTCCACCCCGTGCGTGCGCGTGCGCACATCGGTGGGCTCCACGTGCTGCAGCTGCTGCACCAGCGGGCGGAACGCGGCCGGTACGTTGCCCTGCTCCAGGGTGCGGCCCTGCTCATCGGCGGCGGCGAACCAGAACGTGGCCGGACGGTCAGGCACCGCCTCGTTCACCGCATCCCAGTCCACGCGCAGCGCATCGCCCTCCACATGGATCGCCTCGGCCACCGATTGACTGGTTTTCCAGTCGATATAGGCCGCGCCACGATCGCCGTACATCAGCACCATGCCGGTAAGCCCCACCGCCACCATGGTCATCTGGATCAGGCAGATCTTCCAGGCCAGGCTGAAGGACAGCGAGCCGGGTTTGAGGAACTTCATGCGGTTTCCTTGAGCAGGTAGCCAATGCCGCGCATCACGTGGATTTCCACCTGCGCATCGGCATCGGCCAGCGCGCGGCGCAGCTTGGACACGTGCGCATCGAGCGCGTTGGATTGAATCTCATCATCGAAGCCATACACCGCTTCCTGCAGCGCCGCGCGTGCCACCGTGCGGCCCTGGCGCAGGGCCAGTGCTTCCAGCACCAGCAGCTGCCGGCGCGGCAGTGCCAGCAGCGCACCGTCCACGCTGGCTTCGCGTGCCACGAAATCAAACTGCAGCCGCCCCAGCGCCAGTACCGGCAGGGTGATCTGCGCCGGCCGCCGCGAAATCGCGCGGATCCGCGCCAGCAGCTCTTCCACCGCGAAGGGTTTGGTCAGGTAATCGTCGGCACCTACATCCAACCCGACCACGCGGTCGGCCACCGAATCGCGCGCGGTGAGCATGATCACCGGCAGGTTGGGAATGTGGCTGCGCGCCACCCGCACGAAATTGGCGCCATCGCCATCGGGCAGCTGCCGGTCCAGCAGCAGCACCTGGTGCACGCCGGATTTCAGCGCCTCGGCCGCCTGCGCCATCGACACCACCAGGTCCACCACCATGCCATGCCGGCCCAGGCTGGCCTGGATGGCGCCGGCCAGTTCGGGGTCGTCTTCAAGCAGCAGGATGCGCATGGCAATACGGGCAAGGGGGTAATGGGCGCCGATGGTACCGCGCCGGCCGGCGCAACGTTCCCACAATGTCCGGCGGCCACCATGGGGGTTTGATCGTCCTCCCAGGAGCAGTACCCATGCAAATCGGTTCACGGAAGGCAGCGACGGCAGGCATCACCCTGCTGGGCCTGCTGGCCAGCGGCAGTGTGCTGGCCCAGGCCGCCCCCGGCGAAAGGCCCCGCAGCAGCCTGGGGTTGGCCGTGGTGGCGCAGAAGTCGCCCTATGCCGGCTATGACACCGACGTGCTGCCCGCACCGGTCATCAACTACGAAGGCAAAAAGTTCCATTTCCGTGGCGGCAGCATCGGCTACACGCTGTTCGACAACGAGAAAACCGAAGTCTCGCTGCTGGCCCAGCCGCACGTGATGCGCTTCAAGCGCAAGGATACCGATGACCTGCAGCTGCGCCAGCTCGACAACCGCAACCTCTCGGCAATGGCCGGCGTGGCCGTGCGCCATACCGCGCCGTGGGGCGTATTGCAGGGCAACGTACTGGCCGAAGTGAGCGGGCACGGTGGTGGCGTGGCGGCGGACGCCAAGTATTCCTACCCGATTCCGACCGGCAAGGTCGTGCTGATTCCCGGCGTGGGCGTGAACTACGCCAGCAACGCGCTCAACGATTACTACTTCGGCATCAGCGCCGATGAAGCACAGCGCAGCGGCCTGGCCCGTTACAAGGCCGACAGCGGCGTGGCTCCCTACATGGATGTCACCGCGCTGATGCCGCTGGGCGCGCACTGGACCGCCACCGCATCGCTGCGCCGCACCCTGCTTTCCAGCGCGGTGAAGGACAGCCCGATGACCCGCGGCGACCACATGGATACCGCGCTGCTGGCGCTCACTTACGGATTCTGACCATGCGCGAAGGCATCGTACGCCGTGTCGCCAACGTAGCACTGCAGATCGAGCCGGACCGCACCCAGGTACTGCAATGGATCCTGCATGCCCCACTGGCCGCCCTGGGCGGCCACACCACCTTCGAACTGGCCTGCAACGGCCAGGGCGAACGGGTGATTGAACTGCTGCACGGGGTGCTCGCGCAGGCGGGCACCGCGCCGCCGCAACTACCGCAGGCCCCCACATGAGCCGACCCTTCCCGATGCTGAGCACCGACGAACCCGCAGACGCACCGGCGCTGGCTGCCGCGCTGGTCACGTTCGACCAGGCGGTACAGGCGCTGATCGAACAGGACCCGGACCGCCACGGGCGCTTTTCCCGTGCCTATGTCACCGCGATTTTCCGTGCATGCCTGCTGCCGCCCGAACCGGGCGCCGGGGTGCCGCGTGGGCGGCCGGATCCGGAAATCGCCCAGGCCCTCAAACGGTGGATCCAGGCCCAGCTGCTGCGCCACCCCGGCGAAGGCGACGACCACCGCCTCACCGCCGCGCGCCGCGCCGCGCACGGCTTCTGGCTGCAGTCCATGGCGTGCCCGATCGACGATGACGGGCAGCCGCGTGCGGCCCGGCTGCTGGAAGGCCTGCTGGCGCTGACCCGCCCGGAATGATCCGTGCAGTCGGGCAGTTTGCGACTTGTTGCGTTGAAAAGCGGGGCCGGCAGGATCACTGTCCGCCCTTCCTTCCAGCGCAGCGGACGCACTGCCCATGCGAGTTCCTTCCGATGTTCCACCGCCCTTCCCACCCCGCATTGAATCGCCCACCCCGCTCACCGACGCGGTCGGCGCCGATGCGCCGGGCTGGCAGGAAGCCGCCGACGCGTTGGATGCGATGACGCCTTCCGCTGCGGACGACAACGACAGCGCGCACGACCAGGAGCAGGAAGAAGGCGGCAGGCGACAGGGCCTGCAGTGGCCCGATCCGGAAGAGGACCACCCTGCCGCGGCACTGGACCACGAGGCGGCACGCCGCCCGGAACTGGGCAATGGCTTCTGGGTGCTGCCCGATCCGCGTACGCCCCTGCCGCGCGTGCATGCGCAAAGCCGCAGCCCATTGATCGCCGAACCCTCGCGTCCCTTGTCGGCCGATCTTCCCGGCCAGCGCCATGCCCGGCAGGGACGCAATGACAGCGACGACGATACCCGCCGGGAAAAGGACGCTGGCCAGGACGAAGGCCGCGCAAAAGAGTGAGAGCACATCCTCACGGCGCGTTGCCGGCGCCTCGCTAGGCTGCAGCTGTTTCCCGACAGCAGGTGTGGCGATGCGTGGTGTGATGGCGGTGATGTTGCTGGCACTGGCCGCGCCCGCGTGGGCGCAGCAGGACGATGCGGAAACACCGGCGTTCGACCGCCCGGGTTTGGGCTTTTCGGCCTCGGTACTGCCTCAGGGCAGCGCTGCGCTGGAACTGGGCCTGCCCAGCTACGAACGCGACCGCGATGACGACGGCACACGCACCACCCAGTACGGCACCGACCTGCTGCTGCGCGTGGGCCTGGGCGCCAACCTGGAACTGCAGGCCTTCGGCAGCCCCTGGAACCGCCTGCGCGAAGCGCCGCGCAACGCACCCTCGACCACCACGCGGGGTGCAGGCGACAGCGGTCTTGCGCTGAAGTTCGCGCTTCCCCTCGAATCCGAAAAACACGCCGTCGCGCTGTTGGCCAGCACCAGCTTCGACACCGGCTCGCGCGACTTCAGCGAAGGCGGCACCCAGTACCAGCTCGGCGCCAGCTACGAGTACACCTTCAACGACCAGTGGAGCACCGCGCTGTATGCCAATGCCACGCGCGGCGCGGGCGAGGACGAGTTCAGCTGGTCGCCCAGCCTCAGCCTGGCCGTAAGCGACACAGTAAGCACCTACATCGAGGCCGGTTTCACCCACACGAATGGCGAACCTTCCACCTCGGTAGCCGGTGCAGGCGTGACCTGGATGGCAGCCCGGCGGGTGCAGCTGGACGCTTCGTTCGACCTCGGCCTGGACAGCAACAGCCCGGATCTGCAGGCTGGGCTGGGGGTGTCGTTCTACTTCGAGTGATCGCCCGCGGCATGCAGGGAGAGCACTTTCCAACAAATTGCATGGACGCTCCAGTTCCGGCATGCGTTCCTAGGCGGATGGACAGCCAAGAACTCATCAGACTCCTGCAGGCCGCCGGCTTTGACATCATGTCCGTCCGCGGCAGCCACCACAGGCTGCGCATGGGAAAGACGACCGTGATCCTTCCGCATGCGAAGAACGGCCTTCCGCCGGGGACCGTCAACAGCATTCTTCGCCAGGCCGGGTGGAGAACCTGATGCTTTACCCCGTCTACGTTCACCAGTACCAGGACAGCGCGTATGGCGCTGTCGTACCAGACCTTCCGGGCGTGCACTCCGCTGCGGACGAGGTTGAATCGCTGGCGGGCATGATCCAGGAAGCGGTTGCGCTGATGTATCACGGCGAGACCACCGCGCCGCCGCTGCCCTCCCCAGCCTCCACCTACCTGGCACAGCCGCAGTACCAGGGGGGCTTCTGGATGCTGGTGGATATCGACCTCTCCACCCTGGGCTGAGCCCGCAACCCGGAACCAAAAAAGCCTGCGCATCGCTGCGCAGGCTTTTTCGGCGGTATTACACGGTACGTCCCTGGGGTCAGGTCACTTTCTTGGCGACCGTCATGCCCAGCAGGAACAGGATGACGGCGATGATGATGCCGGCCCAGAACAGGAACTTGGCCACGCCAATGGCGGCGCCGCCGATGCCGGCAAAGCCGAGTGCGCCGGCGATGAGACCGATGATGGCGAAGATGATGGCCCACTTGATCATGTTGTTCCTTTGCCCGGAATGCGGGTTGACTGACAGGACTCCACGCTAGCGATTGGCGCGTGCCGCAACAGTGAATGGGGCGCGTGAGCGGTGTGAAATCCCGTGCCGAATGTGAACGCGATGGCGACGTATTCAGTGACTCTTGTAGGGATTTTCCGACGAGCGGTAGTGCCCATTTCCGAGCCCGCCCGCGCAAGTGGTTGATTTACAAGCTCCCTCACGGAGTCTCTCATCACAGCAATGAATGTGTGACCATTGCCTCAATTTCACCGTTTGGTCACAATGCTGACGTCCCACTACGGCCGTCCAGCCATGCGCGCATTCGTCACCAAGCAGCATCCCGCCCTGCTCAAGGTCTACTTCGTAGCCTGCTACGTCGTGCTGATTGAAGAAGTGATTCGCGCCATTACCTGACTGCGCCTGGCAGCGGAATCAGTGGCCCAACGCAGGACGATGGGCAGGCGCTTTGCCGCCACGCTCGCTTCGCTGCAGTTTTTCCAGCGCCTGTTGCAAGGCTGACATCCGGAACGGCTTCTGCAACCCGAAGCGATGCTGGAATGCAAGCGGAAGGCTGGATCTGTCATAGCCGGTCAGGAACACATACGGAATGCCGCGCGCTTCCAGCGCCTCGGCGATCGGGAACGACTGCTTCCCGCCCAGGTTGATGTCAAGCAGCGCCAGGTCGAACGGCGTCTGCTCCACCAGCCGTAGCGCCGCATCGACGGTGCCCACCGGCCCCACCACTTCGTAGCCCAGCGTCTCCAGCCCGTCCTCGACAAGCATCGCGATGAGCGATTCGTCTTCGACGACCAGGACGCGCGGGCTCACGGGTGCACCTGGACCGCGTCATCGCCGTGCGGTATCGATACCCGATACCGCAGGCCTTCCGGCTCGAACGTCAGCTCCACATCACCGCCAAGATCGTGCTTGAGGCCGCGTTCGAGCAACCGCGAGCCGAACCCGCGTTGCGCCGGCGGCTGCACCGGCGGGCCATCGCGCTCCTGCCACTCCAGTTCGATCAGGTCCTCTCCATCGATCTGGCGTTGCCCCCACGCCACGCGCACGCGGCCCTCAGGCCCCGAAAGCGCACCATGCTTGACGGCGTTGGTGCCCAGCTCATGCAGCGCCATCGCCAGCGCCAGGGCACGGCGGGGATCGAGCCGGCAGGGCTCGCCCTGGATATCGAAGCGCCGCCCGCCTTCGCCGTGCAGATCGGCCGTGGCCTGCACCAGATCGTGGATGTCGGCGCTGTGCCAGTTTTCGCGGGTCAGCACATCGTGCGCACCGGCCAGCGCCAGCAGGCGCTCTTCTATCTTCTCGCCGGCATCGACAATGCTCTGGGCATTGCGGAAGGTCTGGCGAGTGATGGACTGCACCATGGCCAGCGAGTTCTTGACCCGGTGGTTGAGCTCGTTGATGAGCAGCTGCAGGTGCTGCTCGTGGCGCTTGCGCTCGGTCACATCGCGGGTGCTGCCGGCAATGGCCTCCACTTCGCCATCGGGGCCTATCACCGGGGTGAAAATGTAATCGTAGATGCGCACGCCCTCGGTAGCGTGCGGAAACGGCACATCCCCGCGGATGGGCTGCTTGGTGGCAATCACGCGGTCGATTTCTGCATCGTGCATTGCCGCATGCCACGGCTCGTAGCCGATCTCCAGGCAGGTCTTGCCCATCGCCTCATCCCAGGTCATGCCCCACATGTTCAGCAGCGCCTTGTTGGCGTAGATGAAGCGATGCTGCAGGTCAAAGACGTAGGACAGATCCGGGGTTGCCTGCAGGAGGGCTTCGTAGATCCGCCATTTGGCGCTGTCGTCTTCCTGATCCTGCAGCACGGGATAGAGCCCTGTTCATTTGGACGAAGCATAGGAGCCACGACGTGAAAGTGGGATCACGTTTGCGCTTTGTAACACGCCAGAGGCACATGCCGACGGTACCTGCCGGCGGGGGTAGAAGCGGACTGTTAGTCCGCTTGCCCCTCTCCAAGCACGCGCTCCATCGGCTGATACACCAGCCCCAGGTACTCCCCCACCTCGCCCGACACCCGGAACCCGTACCGCTCGTAGGCCGGCACCGAGCTCAACGAGGCCCGCACCGTAACGACCTCGCCCCGCGCGCACTCCAGCAGCGCCGTCATCAGCGCCCGCCCAACCCCCTGCCCCTGCCAACCCGGCGCCACGAACAGCGTCGCCACGTGCTGGCCGCCCATCAGCTCGGCCACCCCGATGACCCGCCCGGCGCTCTCGAAGACAAACATGTCGTTGTCGTCGGACATGCGGTCGGCGAACCCGTTCATCGACACGATGCCGGTAAACGTCTCAATCCCCAGCGGCGACAGCGACGGCGCCACCGCTTCCATGAAGGAGGCCATGCAAACCGCACTGGCCTGCTCCAGATCTGTGGCCCGTAGTCGCCGTACCGCCATTTGGGTGTCCTCCCTGAAAACCGGTTTGAAACTGACATCTGCATGGTAGCTGGCGCGGCGCACCCGGCGCAGAGCCCCCACACAGAATGCACCCAGCGCACAGACCAAGCGCGTCGTGCGGCACGGTTTTATCAAGGAAAACCCCTCTACCGCACAGTTCGTCGCCCCAGCCATTGACGGGAATGTTGATCGCACACAGGATCCCTCCGTCGCCGCACATTCGGCGACCGGAATTGGCGTTCCGAGCCAAAGGCGCACCAGCGCCCATCGGCATTTCGCAGGGCGGTGGATCTCACTTCTACTGAGGAATTCCGCAATGCCCAATGACTCCCTGGCAGCTCCCACCCGCGTCACCGTCCGCCTCGCCCACTATTTCGGCGATATCTCCGACTCGCTGGAATGGAACAGTTCGGCCTGGGTCGAACTCGAAGAACGCCTGGCCGCCACCACCCGACCGCTGGATTCGCTGACCATCGGCGAGATCATGCAGGCCCTCGCTGAGACCCGCTGCGGAAGCTCCCCGGACGCGGGCAACTTCGTCAAACGCATGATCGGCGAACACGATCCCTCTCGACACGACCTGTTCCGTGCCATACGCAAGCTGTTTCGCATCTACGATCTGAGGATCATCGAACTGCTGGAGCTGATCGATGTGCTGGAACGCTGCCCTGGCACGGTTGAGGACATGCCGATCAAAAACCTTCTAGGACTGATCGCCATCGTGGACATCGACGAAGAACCCCTCGCTCCAATAGAAGCAGACAACAGCCCCCCTCCAACCACGCACTAACGCCAACACACCAACGAAAAAGGCCCGAAACGGGCCTTTTTCGATACCGCAACGCAATGACGCAGCAATCTCCTTAGCAAGCCTTCCATGTCACCACGGGAGGGGGGGGAGCATCCCAGCCATGCTGGGAAATCATTGCAGAGCCGACTTGTCGTTTAGCAGCCAGGCCCTCAGCGGATGTCGCCTGAAAAATCGACCATGCAGTCACCGCCAGCTCTTTGCCTTCTACAACTATGTGGAACTACTCCCCGTACGAACAGGCTTTTCCCCGTCGTCAAGCACGTCTCGCCTCGTACCCCATCAGGGATGGCGCTCCTGAGGCAGCTGACTACGCACATCACCGGGTCGAAATACGGACTTCCTGCGCCTGGATATTTCATTGGAAATTTTCAGCGCCGCATCGATGATGCATCGGACGCGACGAATCTGCTCTTCAAGTTCAGGAAGGCTCACTTGCTCATTGAGCCTGTAGTCGGCCTGAATTCGAGCAGCCCTTGCTACTTCCAACAACTGCACCATCCGCTTCTTCAGCGGAATGAGGCTACTAAGATCGACACCAAGTCGATCCGTACGCCACTCCTTAAGACGCTCGACCATCTCTGTGTGGGAAACACGTCCAACGTTTTCCGCGACGGAGCGCCTTGACGCTGGTAGTCTGGCGACAATCGGGTGAAGAGCATGGAAGGCTGCGTAGTACGATCTGCTCGATGCAGCGCGAAGCGTGACTTCGTCGGATTGGTCGCATGCATGCCGCTTCCCAAAATCGCGAAGGTGCTCAGGAGTGATTGGCACAGGGCGCCTCCCTTAACGTGGGGATGAAGGCAATGGTTGCCGTGCCGGAGTTGATGATTGGGAAATCACGATCCACGAGGACCCCGCAGAACTCCCATTCGGCCTCCCAGCAGATATCGGGCGTGGCAACGATCAGCAGCTGGAAGTGCATTGCGGTCGCACGATCATCGTGGGGAATGAAGGATGACTTCACCGCAACGACCTTCAACCTCTTCTGGCGGAGAAACCGGATTGCACAACCAATCGGCTCCGACCACGCGTCGATACCCAAGCCTTGCTCTGCAAGAACCTCCTCTGCCTCCTCCGCCGAGAATGTGTACACGCTGCAAGGCAGTGGCTCTGGGAAGTCATCCGTTGAGAGCGCATTCGCCGGAACTGCCTCAGCAGCGGATCCCAAACCAAACTCGCCGTCGAATACATGTACTCCCGGGTTCCCACCCAAGGCGGCGACCCGTTCGCGGAGTCGGAACGCATCATGGAGCAGTCCGACGTACCCAAGCAGGCTGATCACCGCGCTCATGGCAGCGAAGTTGCCATCTAATGTGGGCCGAAATGCGACAAATTTTTCCTTTACTTTGCCGACCTGCCCTGTGACACAAAGCATAGCCAACCAACGCACCCGTACGTTCAGATTGCCCGGCTGAAGGCGAAGTGCACACGCGAACATCTCGTCCGCAGCATCAAAGCCATCGTTGATAGCCGATGCGTACGCGCGCAGCTCCCAAGCCCCAGCTACATCCATGGACGTGAGCTCGTCCGCTCGCTTTTGGATTCTGCGCACCGTCACCAGGTCATTGGCACCTGCCTTGAGTGCCTCAAACGCCTCGCTCAGCGTGTGGTTGAAGATCGTGTCGGGAGTGGCGCTGGTAGACATGTAAGCGCGTCCAGAAATCAGGGGGCGCAACCGTAGCACTGCGCACTTGCCAGAAAGGTGCGCCCGGTCCCAGTGTTTTACTTGGAAGTAATGCACCGGGGACAGAAGGATAAAACCTTGATCGCGTTATCGAAACTGGGCGCTTGGAATGGGCTAAAACTGACATCTCCAGCAGCTCAGCCGGCATATTCCAGATGATTTAGTGGATAGGGCCTGCGCTGCCCTTCTAGCCGCGAGCGGTCGACTTGTCGGAATCCAACCTTTCATGAATCCGATCCGGTTGGTCGTTCCAGTGGTTGACGCCACCAAAACAAAAAAGGGCCCGCACCAGAAGTGCGAACCCTTGATCGTGTCACCAACAGTGGTCGGGACGGCCGGATTTGAACCGACGACCCTCTGCCCCCCAGGCAGATGCGCTACCAGGCTGCGCTACGCCCCGATGTTGCTGGTGTTGTCCCCGCCTCTCAGCGGGCCGACGAGTATAACCGGTTTGATCGAAAAATGGTTCAGCGACGCAGCAGCTGGAGCACTTCTTCCAGCTCCATCCGCGTCTGCTTGATGATCTGGTTGCTCAGCGCCGATTCGTCGCGCGCGCCGGCACCTTCCAGGCGCAGGCGGGCACCGCCGATGGTGTAGCCCTGTTCGTAGAGCAGGCCGCGGATCTGGCGCACCATCAGCACGTCGTGGCGCTGGTAGTAGCGGCGGTTGCCACGGCGCTTGGCCGGTTCCAGGCTGGGAAATTCGGTTTCCCAGTAGCGCAGCACGTGCGGCTTTACATCGCACAGCTCGCTGACTTCACCAATGGTGAAGTAGCGCTTGGCCGGTATCGGCGGAAGTTCGCGGTTACTGCCCGGATCCAGCATATGCCTCTACCCTTTCCTTGAGCTTCTGGCCCGGACGGAAGGTGACCACCGTACGGGCGGAAATCGGAATTTCCTCGCCGGTCTTCGGGTTGCGGCCCGGGCGCTGGTTCTTGCGCCGCAGGTCGAAGTTGCCGAAGCCGGAAAGCTTCACCTGACGTCCCTGTTCCAACGCTTCACGCAGTACATCGAAGAACGCGTCGACAAATTCCTTGGCTTCGCGCTTGTTCAGACCCACTTCGTCGAACAGCTTTTCGGCCATCTCAGCCTTGGTCAATGCCATTGCCTGCTACCCCCCATGCTGCCCGCTCAACCGCGGATCCGGGCGTGGTGTTCACGCTCCATTGCGGCCACCGCCTCGGTGACCACCGCATCCACGTCGCGGTCCGTCAGAGTGCGCGACTTGTCCTGCAAAATCAAGCCCATAGCGAGACTCTTGAAGCCCGGCTCGACCCCCTGGCCCACGTAGCGGTCGAACAGGGTCACCTGGCGCAGCAGCGGGCCCACGGCCCGGCGCAGGGTGGCTTCCAGGTCGGTCCAGGCGGCCGCTTCGGGCACCAGGAAGGCCAGGTCGCGGCGCACGGACGGGAAACGGGACAGCTCGGTGGCGCGCGGCAGGCTGCGGGCCGCCAGCGGGGCCAGGTCCAGCTCGAGGCCGAACACGTCCACGTCGATGTCCATGGCCTTGGCCAGGCGCGGATGGATCTGGCCGATCCAGCCGATGCTGGCGCCATCGCGCAGCACCTCGGCCGAGCGCGCCGGGTGGCCGTACGGGCGGGTGGAGGGCACGAAGCTGAGCGCGGCGCCGGAAGCGGCGGCCAGCGATTCCAGGTCGCCCTTGAGGTCATGGAAATCGACCTTGCGGGTGGCCAGGCCCCACTGCTGCGGGGTGGCATCGCCACACACGGCCACGGCCACCCGCTGGGTTTCCAGCGGGGCGGCGCCCTGCCCGGCCTGCGGGTGGAACACGCGGCCCAGCTCGAACAGGCGCACGGTGCCCTGCTGGCGCGCGGCATTGCGGCCCAAGGTCGCCACCAGGCCCGGCAGCAGCGCCGGGCGCATCACCGCCAGCTCGGCCGACAGCGGGTTGGCCAGGGCCACCACGTTGTCCTGCAGCTGCCACTGGGCCAGCAGGCCGGCGTCGACGAAGGCGTAGTTGATGGTTTCCTGCAGGTCGCGGGCCACCAGCTGGCGGCGCGTGCTCAGGTCATCCAGGCGGGTCTCGCTGGGCATGGCGATCCGCGCTGCACCGCTCGGCAGGGTGGTGGGAATGCGCTCGTAGCCGTGGATGCGGGCCAGCTCTTCAATGAGGTCTTCTTCGATGGCGATGTCGAAGCGGCGGCTGGGCGCGGTGACGTGCCAGCCCTCGGCGGCGGCGGCCACCTCCATGCCCAGCGCGCGCAGGATGCGCTCCACGTCGGCATCGGCAATCTGGATGCCCAGCACGCGGGCGATGCGCGCGCGGCGCAGGCCGATCGTGGCGGTGGGCGGCAGGTCGGCTTCGCGCACGGCTTCGGTCACCGGGGCCGGGGTGCCGCCGGCCAGGTCCAGCACCAGGCGGGTGGCGTATTCGATGGCGGTGCGCGGCAGCGCCGGGTCCACGCCACGCTCGAAGCGGTGGCCGGCGTCGGTGTGCAGGCCCAGCTTGCGGCCACGGCCCATGATGGCGGCCGGCGCGAAGTGCGCGGCCTCCAGGAACACGGCAGTGGTGTCGTCGGTGACGCGGGTGTCGTAACCGCCCATGATGCCGGCCAGGCCCAGCGGGCGGTCGGCGTCGGTGATGACCAGGAAGCCGTCGTCCAGCGCGGCATCGCGGCCATCCAGCAGCTTCAGGGTTTCGCCGGCGCGCGCGCGGCGCACGGCGATGCTGCCCTGCAGGGTGCCCAGGTCGTAGGCGTGCATCGGCTGGCCCAGCTCCAGCATCACGTACTGGGTGATGTCGACCAGCAGCGACACCGGGCGCACGCCGCTGCGGCGCAGGCGCTCGGCCATCCACAGCGGGGTGGCGGCGCGCGGGTTCACGCCTTCGATCACACGGCCCAGGTAACGCGGCGCTTCGGCGCCGGCATCCAGGGCGATGGTCAGTTCGCGGCTGCCCACGGCGGCGACCGGCGCGGCGTTGAACGGCACCACTTCACTGGCGCACGCGGCGGCCACGTCGAAGGCGATGCCGCGCACGCTGAAGCAGTCGGCGCGGTTGGGGGTGAGCTTGATCTCGATGCTGGCGTCGGGCAGCCCGAGGTATTCCACCAGCGACTGACCCACCGGGGCGTCATCGGGCAGCTCGAACAGCCCCGAGGCGTCGCTGTCCAGGCCGAGTTCCTTGGCCGAACACAGCATGCCGTTGGAATCCACGCCGCGCAGCTTGGCCGCCTTGATGTTGAAGTCGCCGATCTTCGCGCCGATCATCGCCAGCGGTGCCACCAGGCCCGGGCGCGCGTTGGGCGCGCCGCACACGATCTGCAGCTGCTCGCCCTGCCCGGCATCGACCTGGCAGATCTGCAGGCGGTCGGCTTCGGGGTGGCGCTCGGCGGTGACGATGCGCGCCACCACCACGTGGTCCAGGCTGGCGCCGAGGTCGGTGACCTCTTCAACTTCCAGGCCGATGGCGGTCAGCACCGCGCTCAGCTCGTCGCGCGAGGCGGTGGTGGGAACGTGGCTGCGCAGCCAGTTTTCAGAGAATTTCATGGTGTCACCCTGGTGGGCCCGGCGCAGGCGCCTGGGCCGTGATGAATGTCGTTCGGCGTTACGCGAATTGTTTGAGGAACCGCACGTCGTTCTCGAAGAACGCGCGCAGGTCGTTCACGCCGTAACGCAGCATGGCGAAGCGCTCCACGCCCAGGCCGAAGGCGAAGCCGGTGTAGCGCTCCGGGTCGATGCCCACGTTGCGCAGCACGTTGGGGTGGACCATGCCGCAGCCGAGCACTTCCAGCCAGCGGGTGCTGCCATCGGGCTGCTGCCAGGCGATATCCACTTCCGCACCCGGTTCAACGAACGGGAAGTAGCTTGGGCGGAAGCGCATTTCGAAATCGCGTTCGAAGAACGCGCGCACGAACTCGGACAAGGTGCCCTTGAGGTCGGCGAAGGTCGAATGCTCATCCACCAGCAGGCCTTCGACCTGGTGGAACATCGGCGAATGGGTCTGGTCGCTGTCGCTGCGGTACACCTTGCCGGCCGCGATCATGCGCAGCGGCGGCGCGTGGTCGCCCATGTAGCGCACCTGCACACCGGAGGTATGCGTGCGCAGCAGACGGCCATCGCCGAAGTAGAAGGTGTCGTGCATGGCACGCGCCGGGTGGTGCGGCGGGAAGTTCAGGGCTTCGAAGTTGTGCCAGTCGTCTTCGATTTCCGGGCCTTCGGAGAGCTCGTAACCGAGGCGGCCGAAGATGTCGGTGATGCGCTCCAGGGTACGGGTCACCGGGTGCAGGCCACCGCGTTCGGCGCGGCGCCCCGGCAGGGTGATGTCGATCGCTTCGGCGGCCAGGCGCGCGTCGAGCGCGGCGTTCTCCAGCACGGCCTTGCGTTCGCCCAGCGCGCTGGTCAGCGCGTCACGGGCCTGGTTGATGGCTTCGCCGGCGGCCTTGCGCTCGTCGGCCGGCAGTGCACCCAGCTGCTTGAGCTGTGCGGTGATGCTGCCGCTCTTGCCGAGCAGCGCCACGCGCAGGGCTTCCAGCGCATCGGGGCTCTGGGCGGTGGCCACGTCGGCCAGCGCCTGGGTGGTCAGGGATTGGATGTCACTCATGGATAGCCTGGACCTCGCGTCGGTATGCCTTCGCGATGCGCGCCGGGCCGACCCCCGTCGCCACCGCTGTCGGGGCGGCACCCGGTTGGGCTGCCGCCGCCACAAAAAAGAATGGGGAAGGACTTGCGCCCTTCCCCATGCATTGCCTTACCCGCAGCCGTTGCGTTTGCACGGCAACGGCGGGGAATGGACTTATGCCGCCAGCGCGCCCTTGGCCTTTTCGGCCAGTGCTGCAAAACCAGCTGCGTCGTGCACGGCGATATCGGCCAGGACCTTGCGGTCCAGGGTGATACCAGCCTTCAGCAGGCCGTTCATGAAACGGCTGTAGCTCAGACCATTGATGCGGGCAGCCGCGTTGATGCGGGTGATCCACAGCGAACGGAAATTACGCTTCTTCTGCTTACGACCGATGTAGGCGTACTGCTGGGCCTTGATGACGGCCTGCTTGGCAACACGGAACACCTTGCGGCGGGCGTTGTAGTAGCCCTTGGCCAGGGTCAGAATTTTCTTGTGGCGGCGACGCGCCTGTACGCCACGCTTTACTCGTGCCATGGGTCAGTCCTCAGAGGTAGGGAAGCATACGGTTCAAACGGCCTGCGTCTTCTGCACGAACATGGTTCGTCTGACGCAGATTGCGCTTCCGCTTGGTCGACTTCTTCGTGAGGATGTGGCTACGGTTGGCGTGGCCAGCCTTGAACTTACCGGAGGCGGTCTTGCGGAAACGCTTGGCCGCCGCCCGGTTGGTCTTGATCTTGGGCATTGCAATGTCCTTGATGATGTTTTGTCACTGACCAGGGCGGTGGCATTGCCACACTTTCCGTCCGTGCCCTTGCCTGCTTGTAAGCCCGGGATCCCCATTGGGAACCAGGCCGGTCCTGTTGCCGTTGAAAAGCTTGAAACCGTTCAAAACAGCAGCCCCGCAAAAACGGGGTCGCCCATTATGCATGGGAACTGTGACGGTTGCAAACCTTTGATTGGGCGGGGTTTGCTCGTGAGCAACCCAACCTGAACGGCGCGCGGCGGAGCCACGCGCGGTTCGGGTCCGCGAAGCCACGCAGGGCGTGGCTCTACGCGGGTGGCCTGCAGCGCCACGTGCGAGGTGGCGCGCGGCGGGCCAGCGCGGTTATTTCTTCTTCGGCGCGATCATCATGACCATCTGCCGGCCTTCCAGGCGCGGGCGGGACTCGATCACGATGTCCTCGCCCAGATCGGCTTCGATCCGGTTGGCCATTTCGCGACCCAGTTCCTGATGGCTCATTTCACGACCACGGAAGCGGATGTTCACCTTGATCTTGTCACCCTCTTCCAGGAAACCGCGCATCTTGCGCAGCTTGATCTGGTAGTCGCCTTCATCGGTGACCGGGCGGAACTTCACTTCCTTGATCTCGACCTGCTTGGTCTTCTTCTTGGCCTCGTTGGCCTTCTTCTGCGCTTCGAACTTGAACTTGCCGAAGTCCATGATCTTGCACACCGGCGGATCAGCCTGCGGCTGAATCTCGACCAGGTCCAGACCTTCGTCTTCGGCCATCGACAGCGCTTCGTCACGCGTCAACACGCCAATCATTTCACCGTCACTGCCGATCACGCGTACGCGCGGCACCCGGATTTCCTGATTCTTGCGGTTCTGTTTGTTGTCAGGGGTACTGATATTGCAATCTCCCAGAGGAATCAAACCGGCCCTCGCGGATCATCCGCAGGGCCGGGACTTTCTTACACGGACTGTTCGGCCTGCAACCGCTCGACGAACGCCTGGACGGACATGCTGCCCAGATCCTCGCCCGAGCGCGTACGCACGGCTACGGCGCCGTTTTCCTTCTCACGGTCGCCCACCACCAGCAGGTACGGGACCCGCTGCAGCGTATGCTCGCGAATCTTATAACCGATCTTCTCATTGCGCAAATCGGACGTTACCCGGAAGCCTTGATCTGCAAGGGTTTTCGTCACTTCCTGCACGTATTCAGCCTGGGCATCGGTGATATTGGCCACCACCGCCTGGGTCGGGGCCAGCCAGGCCGGGAACTGGCCGGCATGGTGTTCGATCAGGATGCCGATGAAGCGCTCCATGGAGCCCACGATGGCCCGGTGCAGCATGACCGGGTGCTTCTTCTGGCTGTTTTCGTCCACGTACTCGGCGCCCAGGCGGCCGGGCATCATGAAATCGACCTGCATGGTGCCCAGCTGCCAGGTACGGCCGATGGCGTCCTTGAGGTGGTACTCGATCTTCGGGCCGTAGAAGGCGCCCTCGCCCGGCAGCTCCTGCCATTCCACGCCACAGCTGGACAGCGCCGAGCGCAGTGCGGCTTCGGCCTTGTCCCAGGTGGCATCGTCGCCCAGGCGCGATTCGGGGCGCAGGGCGATCTTGATCTGGATCTCCTCAAAGCCGAAGTGCTGGTACACCGCCAGCGCCTGCTGGTGGAAGGCGGTCACTTCCGCTTCGATCTGCGATTCGGTGCAGAACACGTGGCCGTCGTCCTGGGTGAAACCGCGCACGCGCAGGATGCCGTGCAGCGCGCCCGAGGGCTCGTTGCGGTGGCAGGAGCCGAACTCGCCGTAGCGGATCGGCAGGTCGCGGTAGCTGTGCAGGCCCTGGTTGAACACCTGCACGTGGCCCGGGCAGTTCATCGGCTTGACCGCGTAGGTGCGCTTCTCCGATTCGGTGAAGAACATGTTGTCCTGGTAGTTGTCCCAATGGCCGGACTTCTTCCACAGGCTCACGTCCAGGATCTGCGGGCAGCGCACTTCGCCGTAGCCGCTCTTCTGGTAGACCTTGCGCATGTACTGCTCGACCACCTGCCACAGCGCCCAGCCCTTGGGGTGCCAGAACACCAGGCCCGGGGCCTCTTCCTGCAGGTGGAACAGGTCCTGCTGCTTGCCGATGCGGCGGTGGTCGCGCATTTCGGCTTCTTCGATGCGCTTGATGTAGGCCTCAAGCTGCTTCTTGTCGGCCCAGGCGGTGCCGTAGATGCGCTGCAGCTGCTCGTTCTGCGCATCGCCACGCCAGTAGGCGCCGGAAATGCGGGTCAGCTTGAAGGCCTTCAGGAAGCGCGTGTTGGGCACGTGCGGGCCGCGGCACATGTCCACGTATTCCTGGTGGTAGTACATGCCCATGGCCTCGATGTCGGCCGGCATGTCTTCGATCAGGCGCAGTTTGTAGTCTTCGCCACGGGCCTTGAAGATCTCCACCACTTCGGCGCGCGGGGTGACCTTCTTGACCACGTCGTAGTCCTGCGCGATCAGCTCGCCCATGCGCTTTTCGATGGCGGCCATGTC
>DGIP01000261.1:876-1109 GCA_002386405.1 Stenotrophomonas maltophilia | reverse complement strand
ATGTCGTAGTAGAAGCCTTCGGCGATGACCGGGCCGATCACCATCTTCACGTCCGGGTACAGCTGCTTGACCGCATGGCCAACCAGGTGAGCGCAGGAGTGGCGGATGATCTCCACGCCTTCCTCGTCCTTGGCGGTGATGATGCGCAGGCGGGCGTCATGGTCGATGACGTCACTGGCATCGACCAGCGTGCCGTCCACCGAACCGGCGATGGTGGCCTTGGCCAGGCCGGC
>DGIP01000261.1:0-654 GCA_002386405.1 Stenotrophomonas maltophilia | reverse complement strand
GGTGGCCTTGGCCAGGCCGGCGCCGATCGACTGGGCGACGTCCATGACACTGACGGGGTTTTCGAACTCACGGCGGCTGCCGTCGGGAAGCGTGATCGCAATCATGGCTGTGGCTTTGTGCTGGTGGGCCTGCGGCGCAGGCCAGGGAAACGGGGTCGAGGGTGTCCGGGGCGCGCGGCCGGATAAAAGAAAAGCGCCATGAAGGCGCCTGGGCAGGGGGCCGTCATGACGTTCAGCGCTGGGCGGTGGTAGTGCTCATGTCGCACGCTGGACCGGCGCTGGGCGCGGGTCACCTTGTTGCCTCGAGGTGGATGCCTTGATCTTAAACCAAACGGCCGGGGAAGCCCAATCCCGCCGGCACCCGGGCAAGGGCCGGCGCTACTGAACGGGGCATTGTGGCGATTGAAAACAGCAATGATTAACATGCGCAGGTTGCCGTATCGCCCGGCCCGTCTTCGTTTCCAAGGATTTCCATGCCCTGCGCCGCCCCTTCGGCCCGCACGCCCCTGCCGTGTGCATCTTGCCCATGCTGAGCGCTGACGCCTTGGCCCTGCTGTACTGCACGCTGGCCGGCGCTGCGTCGGCCTTTTCGGCGCTGGCCTTCTACGCCGCCTCGCCGCACTGCCGCTGGCCGCGCCTGCGCCGGGCCGGCCG
>DGIP01000259.1:712-5019 GCA_002386405.1 Stenotrophomonas maltophilia | reverse complement strand
ACACCCAAAAACCCCGCTGCTTACGCAGCGGGGTTTTTTCTTTGCGTCAACGCGTGGCGACCAACGGTCGGCACCCACCGAATGCATCAAAAAAGGCGCCCCTCAGGGCGCCTCCCGGGCATCACGACCAACGGTCGTGATCTACCACCTAAAACACCTCAACGGAACGCTGCAACGGCCTCGGTAAGGCCTGCTGCCTGCTGCTCCAGCTCCCGCGCGGCCGCGTTGGCTTCTTCGACCAACGCCGCGTTCTGCTGGGTGGCTTCGTCCATCTGCACCACGGTCTGGTTGATCTGGTCGATGCCGGCGGCCTGCTCCTGCGACGCCGTGGCGATGCTGGCCATGATGCCGCTGACCCCGGCCACGCTGCCGACGATCTCCTGCATGGTGCGGCCAGCGTCCTGCGCCAACCGGGCGCCATCGGCTACCTCGCTGACCGATGCATCGATCAACTGCCGGATCTCACGCGCGGCCTCGGCCGAACGTTGCGCCAGGCTGCGCACTTCGCTGGCTACCACCGCGAAGCCTCGGCCCTGGTCACCGGCACGCGCTGCCTCCACCGCCGCATTGAGGGCAAGGATGTTGGTCTGGAAGGCGATGCCATCGATGACGCCGGTGATCTCGCCGATCCGCTTGGATGCACCGTGGATGCTGTCCATGGTGCTGACCACGCGCCCCACCACCGTGCTGCCACGGTCGGCCACCTCCTGCGCCCCACGCGCCAGCGTGCTGGCGTTGCGTGCGTGTTCTGCGTTCTGCCGAACCGTCGCGGTGAGCTCTTCCATCGAAGAGGCCGTTTCTTCCAGATGTGCCGCCTGCCGTTCCGTGCGGGTGGAGAGATCATGGTTGCCGCTGGCGATCTCCTCAGCGCCCAGCGCGATCGCGTCGGCACTGCGCCGGATGCGTTCAACCATGTTGCCGAGCTGGACGGCGGTGGCATTGGCATCGCGCTGCATGGCGGCGAATGATCCCTCGTAGTCGCCCTGCATGCGCTGGCCCAGATCACCCTCGGCCAGGGCAGACAGAATGCGGCGCAGATCGCCGACGGTGCTGCCCACCTGTTCCAGCAGCTGGTTGATGCCGGTGGTGAGGCCATCCATGAAGGCGGCACCGCTGGCGGCGCGTGGCAGGCGCCGGTCGAGGTCGCCACGGGTGGCGGCGTCCACGATCTCGGCCACGGCCGTCTCCAGCAGAAGCTCCTGGGTGCGGTCGTGCCATTCAACGGCGAAGCCGACTCGCGCCCCGGCCGCGTCGAACATAGGGCTCACCACCTGGGCAAAGTGCACGGGTCCGATCCGTACGCGCCCATGATGGGTGGCCTGCAGCGTGTCCAGGATGGCGCGGATGCGGTCCGGATTGGCGTGGAAACGATGGATGCTGCTGCCCACCAGGGTGTCAGCGTCAAAGTCCGGAAACGCCTCGCGCAGGTTGGCCTGCTGGTTGCGCAGCAGGCGCACTACGGCGGGATTCACATAGCGGATCACGTGGGACGCATCGGCAATCATCATCGCGGTGTGCGAGACCTCCAACGCCAGGCGAAGCGTGGCGTCGGCCGCAGCACCGGCCTGCTCGCGGGCGCAGCGCGCCTGCAGCTGCCCATGGCCGGTGGATAGCCGGGCCAGCTCAGCGCGCAGCTGACGGTTGTTCCGCCGCACCCGCGGTGCCAGCACCACCAGCGCGCCGGTCGCGATCGCGATGCCGAGCACGGTGACGCTCTGTTGGTGCCACAGTGCGCCAGCAAGGCCGCCAACCAGCCCAGTGGAGAGCAACCCTGCAAGGGCGCGCTCCCCGCGCGGGTGCGGATGCAGCGCAGGTGTCAGCAGCGTTGCGTCGGGTGGACGTGAGGAAGGGTGGGGGATGACAGACATGAAAACTCCAGGAACAGTGCGGTACGGAACGTCCTCCGCTGGAACGCGGACAGACGGATGCGAGGTCCGGCGACCCATCGGCGGAAGACCTTGCAGAGACGTGGATGCGGGGGGAGCACTCCTTCCTTGGAAGCCGGATGACACGCGGCTTCGCAGACGGCGGAGCAGGCGACGACACAGGCGATCCTTGCGGGCCTGCGTCATCGGTATCGGACATCACCGATGGAAATTGAGTGCGACCGTGTGTCGCAGGGGGTTACGCGGCGAGGAAGCGGGCGATGACCTCGGCGACCAGTGCCGGGTGCTCCATGTGCAGGTGATGGGTGCCAGGGAATACATCCAGGCGGCCATCGCGCAGCAGCCTGATGCGCTCGCTGCGCAGTGGCTCGGGGTAATACGACTGTGCTGGCGTGGCGTAGATCACCTGGGTGGGGCATTCGATAGCCGCCAGCAGGTCGTCGATCTGCGCCTCACTCAAGCGCATCGCGGTGGGCAGCATCAGGCGCTGGTCACTGCACCAGCTGTAGCCGCCTTCCACCGGCATGACGCCGCGTTCGACCAGCAGGCGCGCGCACGGCTCGCTGAGCTGGTTGGCCATCATGCGCGCGCGCACCGGCGCGGCCAGATCGGAGAACACGCGCAGTTTCTTCGACGGCAACGCGCGCACGGCGCGCACATGCTCGCGAAGGCGCTGCGCGGTTTCGTCTTCCGGCCCGCGCAGGCCACCCAGTGCTTCGATGGCAATCAGCCGCTCCACGCGCTCGGGCGCGGCGGCGGCGGTAAGGCTGGCAATGCCGGCGCCCATCGAATGGCCCAGCAGCGTGAAGCGCTGCCAGCCCAGTGCGTCGGCGACCTCAAGTACATGGCAGATCGCGCCAGGGGTGTTGTACTGCGTGCCCGGCGGCATGTGTGAGCTGTGCCCGTGCCCGGGCAGGTCGATGGCCACCAGGTCCAGCCCCGGTAGTGCCGTGGCCAACGGCACGAAGCTGGCGGCGTTGTCGAGCCAGCCGTGCAGGGCCAGCACGCGCGTCCCTTCAGCAACCGTGGAACGCAGGCCAGCCACGGTGGTGCCGGCCACCGGCAGTACGAACGGTTCGAGCGTCATGCCAACGCCGCGATGCTCAGCCGCGACAACGCCAGGGCGTGTGCGGGATCGGCGTTGAGGCAGGGGATGTAGCGCATCTGCGCGCCGCGTGCGGCGACGGTTTCGGTGAAGCCCATTGCCACTTCTTCCAGGGTTTCCAGGCAGTCGGTGGCGAAGCCCGGGCAGACCACATCGATCTGTTTGACACCGCGCTCGGCCATCGCCCACAGCGTGGGTTCGGCATAAGGCTGCAGCCACTTCTCGCGGCCGAAGCGCGACTGGTAGGTGAGCTGCCACTCGCCGCCCGCCAGGCCAAGTGCCTGCGCGATCGCCTGCGCACTGGCTTCGCAGCGCTGCGGGTACGGGTCGCCCGCATCGGCCAGGCGCTGCGGAATGCCGTGGAAGGAAAACACCAGCTGCTCGCCACGACCGTGCTGCGCCCACCATTGGCGGATGCTGCCGGCCACCGCCGCGACCCAGTCCGGGTCCACCGCGTAATCGCGCACCAGGGTGACGGTGACGCCGGGGTGGCGGGGCTGCCATTCGCGCACCTGGTCTTCGATGGAGGCGGTGGTGGTGGTCGAATACTGCGGGTACAGCGGCAGTACCACGATCCGGCGCATGCCTTCGGCGGCCAGCCGGTCCAGCTCGGCGGTGAGCGCGGGCGCGCCGTACCGCATGGCATGGCGTACGCGCAGGTTGGGCATCAGCTGCTGCATGGCCTCGGCCAGGCGGCGCGTGTACACCATCAAGGGGGACCCGTCGGGCAGCCAGACCTGGGCGTACTTGGCCGCCGAGCGACCACTGCGCAGCGGCAGGATCACCCCATAGAGCAGGGGTTTCCACAGCAGCGCAGGAATCGCGACCACGCGCGGGTCGCTGAGGAATTCGGCCAAGTAGCGCCGGACCGCCGGAGCGGTGGGCGTCTCGGGTGTGCCTAGATTGACCGCCAGCACGGCGGTGTCGGGTGCGTCGAGCATGGGGACCATTCTCGCAGGTCTGCGCGACCGGGAGCACATACTCATTGCGGATTCATTGGAACCCCACTAATTTCGGGTAGTTACGTATCGCCCCCCTTTTGGAGCACCCATGCGCCGTTTGAGCCTTGTACTGCTGATCTCCGCCAGCCTGCTGTCGACCCAGGCGATGGCCGGGCCGGAGGAGGACCAACGCGCCCGCAACGCGGTGCGCGTGTTGAATGACATCCAGGAAATCCCGGAACAGGGCATTCCCGACAAGTTGCTGGACGAAGCGCGGGCAATCGTCGTCATTCCCGACACGATCAAGGCCGGCCTGGTCATCGGCGGCCGCCGCGGCCATGGCGTGATGTCGGTGAAGAATGCCGACGGCAGCTG
>DGIP01000259.1:0-497 GCA_002386405.1 Stenotrophomonas maltophilia | reverse complement strand
AAGAATGCCGACGGCAGCTGGTCCAACCCCGTGTTCATGAAGCTTACCGGCGGCAGCATCGGCTTCCAGGCCGGCGTGCAGTCGTCGGACGTGGTGCTGGTGTTCCGCAATGACCGCAGCCTGGACAATCTCGTCAACGGCAAGTTCACCCTTGGCGCCGATGCCGGGGTCGCGGCCGGTCCGGTGGGGCGCAACGCCGCCGCCGCCACCGACGGCCAGCTGAAGGCCGAGATCTGGTCCTGGTCGCGCGCGCGCGGGCTGTTTGCCGGCGTGGCGCTCGATGGCGCGGTGCTGCAGATCGACGATGCCGCCAACCTGGACGCCTACGGCAGCAACACCACGCCGCGCATGGTGTTCGAAGGCCGCATGGGCGAGGCGCCGTCGATGGACGTGGTCGCGTTCCGCGACCGCCTGGAAGAAGCGACCTACTCGGCGCGCCAGAAGCGCGGTACGGGCGGCAGCGCTCCGGCCCCGCGCCCGGCCGGCCCGGCGCCGCA
>DGIP01000207.1:4514-4794 GCA_002386405.1 Stenotrophomonas maltophilia | reverse complement strand
CTCGCTGGCCACCGCCGGCTTCGGTACCGCACTGGGCGTGATCCGCGCGGGCATGGCCCAGCACCGCATCGGCCGGGTGTTCGCCGGCGAGACCCGGCCGTGGCTGCAGGGCGCGCGCCTGACCGTGTGGGAGCTGCAGCAGGACGGCATCGACGCCACCCTGATCGCCGATTCGGCCGCTTCGCACCTGATGAAGACCGGGGCGGTGCAGTGGGTGATCGTCGGCGCGGACCGCATCTGCGCCAATGGCGATACCGCCAACAAGATCGGCACCTACCAG
>DGIP01000207.1:0-4347 GCA_002386405.1 Stenotrophomonas maltophilia | reverse complement strand
GATCGGCACCTACCAGCTGGCCATCGCCGCCCGCCACCACGGGGTGAAGTTCATGGTGGTGGCGCCGTCGTCCACGGTGGACATGGACACCGCCGACGGCGACCAGATCGACATCGAGCAGCGCGACCCGGGCGAGCTGTACGGCGTGGGCGGTACCCGCACCGTGGCCGAGGGCATTGCCGCCTGGAATCCGGTGTTCGACGTCACCCCGGGCGAGCTGATCGATGCCATCGTGACCGAGAAAGGCGTAATCCTGAACCCGACGGTCGCCAACATGAAGGCTGCCTTCGGTTGATCCACGCGGGGTAGGTACCGACCGTTGGTCGGTACGCCGCCGGTGTGTGCCGAACTACCCCGTAAGTATCTGATTCTCGCCGGTAAAAGCCCTGTAAAAACGGGATATCAGGCCCCCGTTGTGGTAGACTCCGTCAGTTAATCGAGATTCCGACGCCGCCGCCCCGCAAGGGCCGGCGCGACGGACTGGACCGCTACCAGACAACGGAACCCGAATGGCAGAAAACGCCAAGGAAATCATCCAGGTCAACCTGGAAGACGAGATGCGCAAGAGCTACCTCGATTACGCCATGAGCGTGATCGTGGGGCGCGCCCTCCCGGATGCGCGCGATGGCCTCAAGCCGGTGCATCGCCGCGTGCTGTACGCGATGAACGAGCTGAACGCGCACAGCAACAAGCCTTACTACAAGTCGGCGCGTATCGTCGGTGACGTCATCGGCAAGTACCACCCGCATGGCGACCAGTCGGTGTACGACACCCTGGTGCGCATGGCGCAGCCGTTCTCGCTGCGCTACATGCTGGTCGATGGCCAGGGTAACTTCGGTTCGGTCGACGGCGACTCCGCCGCGGCGATGCGTTACACCGAAGCCCGCATGTCGCGGCTCACCCATGAGCTGATGGCGGACATCGACAAGGAAACCGTCGATTTCCAGCCCAACTACGACGAAAAGGAACTGGAGCCGACGGTCATGCCGACCCGGTTCCCGAACCTGCTGGTCAACGGTTCGGCCGGTATCGCGGTGGGCATGGCGACCAACATCCCGCCGCACAACCTGACCGAGGCGATCAACGCCTGCATCGCGCTGATCGAGAACCCCGAGATCGACGTTGACGGCCTGATGGAGTACATCCCGGGCCCGGATTTCCCCACCGCCGGCATCATCAACGGTACCGCCGGCATCGTCGCCGGCTACCGCACCGGTCGTGGCCGGGTGCGCATCCGCGCCAAGGCCGATATCGAAGTGGCCGACAACGGCCGCGAATCGATCATCGTCACCGAGATCCCGTACCAGGTGAACAAGGCCCGGTTGATCGAGAAGATCGCCGAGCTGGTCAAGGAAAAGAAGCTCGAAGGCATCAGCGAGCTGCGCGATGAGTCCGACAAGGACGGCATGCGCATCTACATCGAGATCAAGCGCGGCGAGTCGGCGGAAGTTGTGTTGAACAACCTCTACCAGCAGACCCAGATGGAATCGGTGTTCGGCATCAACATGGTGGCGCTGGTCGATGGCCGCCCGCAGTTGATGAACCTCAAGCAGATGCTCGAGGCCTTCGTGCGCCACCGCCGCGAAGTGGTCACCCGCCGCACCGTGTTCGAGCTGCGCAAGGCGCGCGCCCGTGCCCACGTGCTGGAAGGCCTGACCGTCGCGCTGGCCAACATCGACGAGATGATCGAACTGATCAAGACCTCGCCCAATCCCAATGAAGCCCGCGAGCGCATGCTCGCGCGCCTGTGGGAACCGGGCCTGGTCGGTTCGATGCTGGGTGCGGCCGGCGCGGAAACCTCGCGTCCGGAAGACCTGCCCAAGGGCGTGGGCCTGATCGAGGGCGGCTACCAGCTGACCGAGATCCAGGCCACCCAGATCCTGGAAATGCGCCTGCACCGCCTGACCGGGCTGGAGCAGGACCGCCTGACCGAAGAGTACAAGCAGCTGCTGGAAACCATCGCCGGGTTGATCCACATCCTGGAAGATCCGGACCGCCTGCTGCAGGTCATCCGCGAAGAGCTGGTCAACGTGCGCACCGAGTTCGGCGACGAACGTCGCACCGAGATCCGCCACAGCGAAGAAGACCTGGACATCCTGGACCTGATCGCGCCGGAAGACGTGGTGGTCACCGTGTCGCACGCCGGCTACGTCAAGCGCCAGCCGGTCAGTGCCTACCGCGCCCAGCGTCGTGGTGGCCGTGGCCGCAGCGCGGCGTCGACCAAGGAAGAGGATTTCATCGAACAGCTGTGGCTGGTCAACACGCACGACACGCTGCTGACCTTCACCAGCTCGGGCAAGGTGTTCTGGCTGCCGGTGCACCAGCTGCCCGAAGCCGGTTCGAATGCGCGCGGGCGCCCGATCATCAACTGGATTCCGCTCGAATCCGGTGAGCGGGTGCAGGCCGTGCTGCCGGTTCGCGAGTACGCCGAAGGCCAGTTCGTGTTCTTCGCCACCCGCAACGGCACCGTCAAGAAGACCCCGCTCAGCGAGTTCGCGTTCCGCCTGGCGCGCGGCAAGATCGCGATCAACCTCGACGAGGGTGATGCGCTGGTCGGCGTGGGCCTGACCGACGGCGACCGCGACATCCTGCTGTTCGCCTCCAACGGCAAGACCGTGCGCTTCGGCGAAGACCGGGTCCGTTCGATGGGCCGTACCGCCACCGGCGTACGCGGCATCAAGATGGCCAAGGGCGAGGAAGTGGTCAGCCTCATCGTGGCCGAGCGTGCCGGCGGCAGCGAGGACGAGAACGACGACGACGTGCAGGTGGAAGAGACCACGGTCGAGAACGGCGACGCCGTGATCGAGGGTGGCGACGACGACAGCATGCTGTACATCCTGACCGCGACCGAGAATGGCTACGGCAAGCGCACCCCGCTGCCGGATTACCCGCGCAAGGGCCGTGGTACCCAGGGCGTGATCGGCATCCAGACCACCGAGCGCAACGGCAAGCTGGTCAGCGCGGTGCTGATGGGCTCGCGCGACGAGGTCCTGCTGATCTCCGACGGCGGCACCCTGGTGCGTACCCGCGGCTCGGAAATCTCGCGCGTGGGCCGCAACACCCAGGGCGTGACCCTGATCCGCCTGTCCAAGGACGAGAAGCTGCAGGCGGTGGAGCGGATGGATGCGTCCATCGACGATGTCGAGGACGAAGTCGATTCGGCGGCAACGCCGGTCGAGGTCGCCCCCGCAACGGCGGCGGGCGACGACAGCCCGCAGGGTTGATCGACATCGCAAGGTAGAACGAACAACGCCGGCCCAGTGCCGGCGTTGTTCGTTTCGGGCCCGCGTGCAAAAAACGCGCGGCATTCACGCCGCTACTGGCATAAGCGGAGAAACCGGCCAGCGGGGAGGCCGGCACAGGGTTCTGCCGTCCCGGGGAGATACCGATGTCCGCTGCACCGTCGTCCGAGTCGATCGTGGAGGCGCCCGCGCGCCATCCACTCATCACCGTGCTTGCCATCCTGCTGCTGCTGCTCGGTCTGGTGCTGGGTGGCCTGGGCATCTGGCTGGTGCAGCTTGGTGGCTCCTGGTACTACGCGCTGGCCGGGCTGGGGCTGCTGGTATCCAGCGTGCTGCTGTGGGGCAACCGGCGCAGCGGCGCGTGGGTCTACCTGCTGGTGTTTGTCGGCACCTTCGGCTGGACGTGGTGGGAATCGGGCAGTGACTACTGGCGCTGGGTGCCGCGCCTGGGCGTGATCACCGCGCTGGGCTTCCTGCTCGCGCTGCTGCTGCCGACCCTGCGCACGCCGGTGCCGCGGCGCGTCTCCCGCACCCTGGCCGGGGTGCTGGGCCTGGTGTTCGCGGTGGCATTCACCCTGGCCTTCGTCCCGCACGGGGCGGTGGCCGGTGCGCAGGCGTTCCCCGTCGATGCCGCCGGTACCGGGCTCGCCCCGACCCGTGACGCCAGCCCGCAGCCGGCCGACCAGCCCGCCCCGGGTGACTGGACCGCCTGGGGCCGCAGCAGTGCCGGTCTGCGCTATTCACCGCTGCAGCAGATCACCCCGGCCAACGTCGGCGAGCTTGAACTGGCCTGGCAGTTCCGCACCGGCGACCTGCCGAAGAAGCGCTGGGGCGCCGAGACCACCCCGCTCAAGGTGGGCGACAGCCTGTACCTGTGCACCGCGCGCAACGAGCTCATCGCGCTGGACGCGGCCACCGGCAAGGAACGCTGGCGCTTCAATCCGAAGGTGAAGGACGCTTCCATTCCCTACACGGCTGCGTGCCGCGGGGTGGCCTACTACGAAGTGCCCGGCGTGCCGCAGGTGGACCCGGTGCTGGCCGACGTCGCCGCCGACCTGGCGCTGCCCGAACCACCGCCCAGCCTGGGCACCCGGCCGCTGGCGCC
>DGIP01000092.1:384-8880 GCA_002386405.1 Stenotrophomonas maltophilia | reverse complement strand
GACACGCCATGCGTGTCCGCTCTCCCTGCCGGCCGCGCGATTCCAAACGGCGCGTAGAGCCACGCCCTGCGTGGCTGCTCTTCGCGGGATCCAAAAATCCCCCCTACAATCCCCCCATGAGCGAAATCACCATCCTCGTAGCCGACGACCACCCGCTACTCCGCGCCGCCGTAGTCCACTCCCTACGCCAGGCCCTCCCAGCGGTACAGGTCATCGAGGTAGCCAGCGCCCAGGCGCTGGAAGCAGCCCTCAACCAGCACCCGGAAATCGAACTGGTCCTCCTGGACCTCACCATGCCCGGCGCCCGAGGCTTCTCCTCACTCCTCCACGTACGCGGCTCCCACCCGGACATCCCGGTGGTCATCGTCTCCTCCAACGACCACCCGCGCGTCATCCGCCGCGCGCAGCAGTTCGGCGCCGCAGGCTTCATCCCCAAATCCGCCCCGGCCGAAACCATCGGCCAAGCCGTAGCAGCAGTACTCGACGGCGGCCTCTGGTTCCCGGCGATGGCAGCAGAGCGCTCCGAATCCGACGCCTTGCTCGCCGCCCGCCTGGCCCAGCTCACCCCCCAACAATTCCGCGTACTGCTGAGCCTTGCCGACGGCCTGCTCAACAAGCAGATCGCCTACGAACTGGGCCTGGCCGAAAACACCGTAAAGGTGCACGTAACCGCCATCCTCAAAAAGCTCGAATGCCACAGCCGCACCCAAGCAGCAGTGCTGGTAAAGGCCCTCGAACCAGAAGGCGACGCAGGCGCAGACCTGACCTAAGCGCGGCGCGCGTGGCAACGCACTGCAAACCAGGCTCAACCCGGTAGGGTCGCATCCCAATCGACCGCCGATACATCTGATCGGCACGGTAGGGCATGACCCAACCCGAAGCCACGCTCCAGCCTCAGCCCAAGCAAAACGCACAACCCCTCAAGGACGAGACAACCCCCATGCCACTAACCGGCGAACAGATCTTCGTAAAGTGCTTGAAAACAGCCCTCCTGATCGGATCAGGCTACATCCTGTTCGAACTGGGCAACCTGATGGCCACGATGAACTGCACATCGAACCACCCAACAGGCGCCCTCATGTGGCCATGGCTGATTTCGCTGCCGATCCTGTTCGTCTACTACATCTTCGACTTCCTGAAGACGGGGCTCTTCAAGGTCAACGTAATCTGGGTGCGCATAGCGGCAGCACTCCTGCTGACGACCGAACTGGTAGTCGCGGCCCACTTCGGTACGCAACTCTCAACGTGCCCGAACGCAGGTGGCGGCATGATCGCCCCCCCAACCATGCTGCTGCTGTTCTACACAGCCTTCGCACTCTCGCTACTGTTCGGAGACGCCTGGCTGGGTGTGATCCGCACTCTGGCACGCCGAGGCCGCAGGGCCCTCGACCTCTCATCAGCGGATGACGTCAATCCATTCGAAGCATTACAAACCTCGCCGCGCCGAAAGAAACGCAAGCGACGATGAAAACCGGCGGCCTGTAGCCCGGTAGAGTCGCATCCCAATCGACCGCCGATTCATCCAATCGGCTTGGTAGGGCATGACAAAAACCGAAGTCGCGCTATGGCCTCCAGGAATGTGTGGGTAGTGCCGCAGATGCATCAAACCCGCAAGCGGCAGGCTTCCTGAAAATAGACTGGCCCCGCGAACGGCGCCAGTACGTACCTAGTGTCATCACCAGTAATGGTGGCTGGGAGAGAACGTGTTCCTAGGGCTGCAAACGAAGGCTATCAGAAACCGAAATCTCGACAAGGTGTTGTTTGCGACGATTAGTAGTGTGCGTCTATCGATACTCAAATATCATTCAAAACAAGCGATTTAACTTTGCGCGCTGCATGGTGCATGGTGTTGCCTCGGAGCTTGAAATCTCCATCGGTGTCGCAGTTGTGGATGTCCTATGTCGGGAGGGTGGCGAAATACAACACCTTCGCGGGAATACGTCATGCCGTGCACATCCGAGCGGATTTCAACCTCCCGACTCCCTCGCCATTCCGGCGAGGGAGACTTCCCTGGAGGTGGCAAATGCGTCGTTCAAATTCGGCTCTGCATTCCAACGAACAGCCCCAAACCCGCATCGGCATGCATGTGCCGGAGAGCCTGCGTGTCGGTTCGTTCTCACATCCCGGCGGTCATCCCCTGCCAGACGGCGGTCGCATTCCCTGCCTGGTGCTGCGCGGCATGTGGATGGAGCGGTTTGAGCTGCCGGTAGGCAGTCGTGTGTTCGTGGAAGTGGAGAGCAAGCGGATCACGTTGACGTTGGATGAGACGCCGATTCCGGTGCCGTATCGGTATCTGGACCACACCCCGAGGAAGAATCGCCGGGTGGCAGGCACGACAGCCAAAGAGGCGACGGAGTAACGGGGATTGGTCCGGTGCCACGGGATGCACCCGGTAGGGTCGCATCCAAAACCACTGCCGACCTATTTCCAACACTCGGTTGTGGCATGGCCCAGGGCGAAAGATCGCTCTTCTTTCAGTGGTCATGCCTTCGCCGCACTCGGCACCCTTACCAGCGGTCGACAGGTGTGCGACCCTACCGAGGTGCTGCCGGTCGCGGGGAGTAGCGCGGTGTTGGTGGCGGGCATTTTCGCCTGGGCAATCAGGGGATTTCATGGCTGTCGACCGCAACCAACTCGTGCCGATCAAGATGGCTGTGTTCATTGCAGCGATGCTGCTTGCTGGCTGCGGCGATGCCACCACAACATATCGATTCGAGGGCGCACAGGGTGAGTTCTGCGTGCCGGGTTCGGTGGATGTAACACTTCCAGGTCCCGGTTCGGGGAACGTTGTCCAAGGTGGCTTTGCCCTCGGCGGATGTTGGAACCAGCAGGGCAAAGCGTGCATGGGGCCGCAGAGTCTTCTCTCGATGGCCGTCGGGAGCCGGAAGGACCATCACGGTTGGAGATTTGCTGATTTCGGCCCCGGTGCCTATGTAGCCGATTTCGCCACCAAGGAAGAAGCGAGCGCAATGGTGTTGAGTGCCGACATGATGGCGATTTTCGACGCGCCAAACAGGGACTACCGCAACTGGTATGTCTGGCGGATGGATGCGACGCCTCACACGGGCATGCGAGCAGATGATCAATTGATGGCTGTGTGCAGCGAGGCGCGAGGATACCGTGGATACTTCTGCCACAGAATCATGCTGGGCCCCGACTATAAGGTTGGGTACTCGTACTTTGCCAGGGAAAAGCTGCCGACGTCGTTCGATGCTCTGGATGCGGAGATCATCAGCACAGCAGAGGCGCTGAGGTGCAACCAGGGGTGGCAGTAAACGCGGGCCATTCGCGCGCCGCCCGGTAGGGTCGCATCCCGATCGACCACCGACCTCGTTCGAACGTTCGGTAATGGCATGACCATCAACGAAGAAAAGCACTTCAAGCCGGTGAGGTACGCGCCGGTCTACGCCCGATGCCGAACCAGCAACTGCGTCATCAGCGCCCGCAAGGCCGGCGGGCGCACCGGCTTGGACAGGAAGCCCCAACCATTCTCCGCAGCCTGCGCCTTCAACGCATCATCGCGCTCGGCAGTAACCAAGATCACCGGTGGGCGTGCCTGCCACAGCTCGCACAGCTGCTCGTAAAGATTCGGGCCATGCCACTGGCCCATGCGTACATCCAGCAGCACCAGCTGTGGCACGTTCAACGCCGAGGCAATCTCCAGTGCGGCATGCGGCCCATCAGCCAGCTCCACCCGGCAGCCCCAGCGTTCCAATAGTGCACGGGTAGCCGCGCACACACGCGGGTCGTCATCAATGCTCCACACCCGGCACTGCCGCAGCGGGCTGTCATCGCCCGAATCCGCCGACACCACGGGGGCAGGAGCGGGTGCCGGTATCGCATCGGCGCTGCCCAGCGGAACGGTGACGGCAAACACGCTGCCGCTGCCCAACGTGGAGCGCAGGCTGATGCGGTGTCCCAGCAACCGTCCGATGCGCTCCACGATCGCCAGGCCCAACCCGGCGCCGCGCTCCTGGTCCACGCCATCATCCAGCCGCCGGAACTCCTCGAAGATCTCGCCCTGCAGGCTCTCCGGAATGCCCGGGCCCTGGTCATGCACTTCAATGCGCAGCTGGTCGCCCACTCGGCGGCAGCCGATCAGCACCCGCCCACGCGGCGTATAGCGCAGCGCATTGGAGAGGAAATTCTGCAGGATGCGACGCAGCAGCGCCTCATCGCTCACCACCACCGCACGGGTATCCACCCAATCCAGCTCCAGCCCGCGCGCCTTGGCGGCAATGCCAAATTCGCGCGCCAGCGTTTCCAGCAGCGGCGACAGTGCAAACGGACGCACATGCGTCTGCAACGTGCCCGATTCCAACCGCGAGATATCCAGCAGGCTGTTGAGGATGGAATCCTGCGCGGCCAGCGCAGCATCCACATGCTCGCTCAGCTCGCGCGCATCGCCACTCAGCTTGCCGCGCAGCACCGAAACGAACATGCGCGCGGCATTGAGCGGCTGCAGCAGGTCATGCACGGCCGAGGCCACGAAGCGGGTCTTGTAGCGGTTGGCGCGCTCGGCCTCGCGACGTGCTTCGTCCAGGTCGCGGGTGCGCTCGGCCACGCGGTGTTCCAGCGCATCTGCCAGCGAGCGCAGCTCACGCGCGGTGTTCTTGTAGGCGGTGATATCGGCGTAGCTGGTGACGAAGCCGCCATCGGGCAGCGGGTTGCCACGGATCTCCAGCACCGTGCCGTCGTCCTTCTCACTCTCGCGCATATGCGGGCGGCCACTGCGCAGGTGGTTCAGGCGGCGCTCGATGGCCTCGTCAATCGGCCCGGGGCCGAGCAGGCCACGGCGGGCGTTGTAGCGGAACGCCTCAGCAATCGGCACACCCACCCGGATCAGATCCGGCGGGAACCGGAACAGCTCCAGGTAGCGTGCATTCCATGCCACCAGCCGCTGCTCGCTGTCGATCACCACCACGCCCTGCGGGAGGTGCGCCAGGCTGCGGCTGAGCCCGCTGTCGGCCTGCTGGGCGGCCTGCAGCACGCCATCCTGCGCGGTACGCAGTTCCTGTGCGTGCTGCTGCAGCACCGCTTCCAGCTCCAGGCGGCTGCGCTGCCGGTGCGAGGCCAGGCGCCGGCGCTGCTGGATGAACAAGGTCAGGAAGCACAGCGCCAGCCAGATGCCGCCGGCCGCCAGTGCGGTACTGCGGCCCACGGCGGCGCTGGCGCCGGCATCGTGCAGCAGGTGCAGTTTCCATTGCGGGTCATCCAGCACGTAGGTCTGCCACAGCATCGGGCGCGGCAGCGAGGGCTGCTCCAGCCGCACCATGCGGCCACCATCGGCCAGCACATCCAGCGTGCGCGCCTGCAGCGGCTGCAGTGAGCGGTCGGCGTACTGGCGGGTGGCGAGCATCTCCTTGCGCTCGGCCGGGGAGAGCGGGCGCAGCAGGCGGTAGCGCCATGCATCGCCGTTGGCCAGGAACACTACGTCATGCGCATCGCTGGCCATCACGATGTCGGTGCTCTGCAGCCACTCTTGCTCCAGCGCCCGCAGCTCGATCTTGATGGCGATGACACCCAGCACATCGCCCTCGCGGTTGAGGATCGCCTGCGACAGGAAGTAGCCCGGCACCGCCGTGGTCATCCCGATGCCGTAGAAGCGCCCGGTGCCCTTGGTCATGGCCTGCTGGAAGTAGGGCCGATAGCTGTAGTCCTCGCCCACATTCGTGGTGGGCTGGTCCCAGTTGCTGGCAGCCACCGCCACGCCATGGCGGTCGATCAGGGTGAGGGTGGAGGCGCGGGTGACGTTGTTGGCTTGCTGCAGCTTGAGATTGAGCCGGTGCCGCTCGGCGTCATCCAGCGGGTCGCTCACCGCCTGCAACAGCTCCGGATCCAGCGCCAGCAGTTGGGGCAGCGTCCGGAAGCGGTCGATGCGCTGCTGCAGGGTCTGGGCGTACAGGTCCAGCTGGCGGCGCACCTGGGTGCTTTCGGCCGCGTGGGCGCGCTGCTGGGCATAACGGCCGGCAACCAGGCCAGCCAGAAGCGTACCGCCCACCATGACCAGCAGGGTCAACAGCAACGGGCGGTAGCGGGAGACGCGGTACATGGCGTCAGTTTACGGTGTGCCGGCGGGTGCGCGTTGCACGCACCCGCCGTTGAACATCAGAAGTGAACCTGCGCCCGAAGCTCGAAGATCTCCGGCTTGGTCCGCACGCCACGGCGGCTCGCATCCGCCCACACGTAGTTCGCCTGGAACTTGAAGTGGCTGGTGAGGTACCAGTTCGCACCCACGGTCCAGTCGTGCTGGCGGCCACCGAACACATCGGCGTCGTCCAGGTCGATGCGGCTGTAGCGGGCCAGCAGTTCCACCGCGCCGTAATCGTGCGCCGGCTTCACGTTGGCCACGGCGCCCGCGCTGTACGGACGCGACTCGCCGGTGACGATCCAGCTGCCCATCACGTACTGGCCATCACCGGTGTAATCCGGCTTGCCATCACGGGTGACCGTGGTGCGCAGCGCTTCGGCCTGCACCGAGAACGGGCCGTGGATGTAGATGCCTTCCAGGCCGGTGCGGCGGATCTGGTCGGCGGTGACCAGCGCGCCCGAATCCACCAAGCGGATGTCGGTCAGGCCGGCTTCCGGGCGCGCGCGCAGGCGCGCGCTGGCGTCGTGGTGCACGTCGCGGCCGTCGCGGTAGCCGCGCGGGTTTTCCTGCGAATAGGCCAGCCCCAGGTGGATCACATCGCCCGGTGCCTTCACCGGGGTCCACACGCCGCGCACGGCCTGGGTGGTGCCGGGGTTGTCACCCTGCAGGTCCTTGCCGCCATAGGCGCCCACCTGCATCAGGTACTGCGGGCGCTCCAGCACCCACTCGGCACCGGTGCGGCGGCCGGCGTAGAAGGCCTGCACGGGCAGGGCGGTTTCCATGAAGCTGCCGGCGCGCGAGGAGGTGTTGGAATCCAGGCCGACCGGGGTCTTCATGTAACCGAAGCGGAAGCGGCCCACGTCCTTGCCGAACACGGCCTTGCTCTCGAAGCGGAAGAACACGTCCAGCCAGGTGTCGGCCTGGAAGTCGTAGTACACCATCGCGTCGTACACGCCCTTCTTCTTCAGGGTCGCGCCGAACTCCTTGCGGCGTACCGCATCGTCATCTTCGAACGCGTCGGCGCCGGAGAAATCGTTGAGGTCGTAGGCGATGTTGGCAGTGGCGGCCAGTTCGGTGCCGTCGCTGAAGGCGACCTTGGTCGGCCAGTTGTCCCAGTCCGCGGCGGACGCGGCGAGGGGGGCGGACAGGGCGGTGAGTGCAACAAACAGGGGGGTCAGGCGCATGGAATTATGGTCTGGCTTCTAAAAGTGGGGCAGAACAACAACGGCCGCGAGCGGGAAAACTGTTGGGCCACAAGGCCCGGAACGACACGGCCACCCGCCGCCGTGGGGGCGCGGTGCCCCTGCAGTGTAGGCACTGGGCTTTGCTGAACAGGGGGGCTAGTACCAATAGGTTATCTGCGTGGCGATGCAGCGGGCGTAAAAAGACCACGCCCGATGCCGCCGCCTGCGGCCGGCATCCCCGTGACACTGCCGGAGTTTCCCATGCACGTTCCCACCGCTGCCCCGCTTGCAGCCAAGCCGTTGCCGTTCTACCGCCAGCTGTACTTCCAGGTGGTGGTGGCGATCGTGCTGGGCGCCATCCTTGGCCATTACGAGCCGGCGTTCGCCGAATCGCTCAAGCCGCTGGGTGATGGCTTCATCAAGCTGGTGAAGATGATCATCGCCCCGGTGATCTTCCTCACCATCGTCACCGGCATCGCCGGCATGACCCACCTGCGCACCGTGGGCCGGGTGTTCGCCAAGTCGATGGCCTACTTCCTGTTCTTCTCCACGCTGGCGCTGATCGTGGGCATGGTGGTGGCGCACGTGGTGCAGCCCGGCGCCGGCATGAACATCAACCCGGCCGACCTGGACCAGACGGCGGTGCACAGCTACGTGGAAAAATCCCACGAGCTGACCCTCACCGGCTTCGTCATGGACATCATTCCGGCCACGCTGGTCAGCGCCTTCGTGGATGGCAACATCCTGCAGGTGCTGTTCGTGGCGGTGCTGTTCGGCATTTCGCTGGCCCTGGTGGGTGAGCGCGGCCGCCCGGTGCTGACCTTCCTGGAAGCGCTGACCGCCCCGGTGTTCCGCCTGGTGCACATCCTGATGAAGGCCGCGCCGATCGGTGCGTTTGGCGCCATCGCCTTCACCATCGGCAAATACGGCGTGGGCTCGCTGATCAACCTGGCCTGGCTGGTGGGCTCGTTCTACCTCACCGCGTTCCTGTTCGTGGCGGTCATCCTGGGCGTGGTCTGCCGCCTGTGCGGGTTCTCGGTGTTCAAGCTGGCCCGCTACCTGAAGGCCGAGCTGCTGCTGGTGCTGGGCACCTCGTCCTCGGAATCGGCGCTGCCGTCGCTGATGGAAAAGATGGAAAAGGCCGGCTGCAGCAAGTCGGTGGTGGGCCTGGTGGTTCCCACGGGCTACTCGTTCAACCTGGACGGCACCAACATCTACATG
>DGIP01000092.1:0-130 GCA_002386405.1 Stenotrophomonas maltophilia | reverse complement strand
CGGCACCAACATCTACATGACCCTGGCCGCGCTGTTCATCGCCCAGGCCACCAACACCGAACTGACCCTGGGCCACCAGATCGCGCTGCTGCTGGTGGCGATGCTCAGCTCCAAGGGCGCCGCCGGCGTG
>DGIP01000280.1 GCA_002386405.1 Stenotrophomonas maltophilia | reverse complement strand
GATCCGCGCATGCTTGCCACCTACCCCGCGCTTGCCGAATGGCTCCACTGGCTGGATGCCGTTCCGCACCTGCGCCCGCTGCTCATTGCCGCCTACGTGCTTTACCTGCTGTGGCTGATCGGCTGGATCATGCTGCAGAAGCGCGAACCGGTGGCCACCCTCAGCTGGATCCTGTCGCTGGCCGCACTGCCCTACCTGGGCCTGTTCGTGTACTACCTGCTGGGCCCGCAGAAAGTGAAGCGGCAGCGCCTGCGCCGTGGCCGCGCGCGTTCCGGCATGGAGCACTACAACAGCGTGTGCCCGCCGGATGCGGACTGCACCGAACTGGCCAAGATCGCCCAGGCCACTACCGGGCTGGCGCCCAGTTCGGCCACCGAAGTGGAGTGGCTGGTGGATGGCGCGCAGACCTATGCCGCGCTGTTGAAGGCCGTGGCACAGGCACGCGACCACCTGCACGTGGAGTACTACATCTTCAATCCCGACCACGCGGGCACCGCGCTGCGCGATGCCCTGGTCGAGCGTGCCCGCGCCGGCGTGCGCGTGCGCCTGCTGCTGGATGCGGTGGGGTCTGCCGGCATTCGCAAGGCCTTCCTCAAACCCCTGCGGGATGCCGGGGCGGAAGTTGCGTGGTTTCATCCACGGCAGCTGCTCAAACCCTTCAAGCGCCCTTGGATGAACATGCGCACCCACCGCAAGCTGGTGGTGATCGACGGCCGCGTCGCCTTTACCGGTGGCATCAACATCACCGATGAAGAAGACGAAAGCCGCCGGCCCGACGCCTACCGCGACCTGCACATGCGCCTGGAAGGCAATGTGGTGCGCAGCCTGCAGCTGGTCTTCATCGAAGACTGGATCTACGCCACCGGCGAGCCCAAAGAACGCTTCAACATCGCCCAGCTGTGGCCCAGCGACATGCCCACCCGCAAGGACGGCAGCATCAACGCGCAGGTGCTTGTCTCCGGCCCGGATTCGTCGTGGGAAACCATCCACCGACTGCAGGTCGCCGCCATCCATGAGGCGCGCGAGCGCGTGTGGCTGGTCACGCCCTACTTCGTGCCCGGCGAAGCCGCGCGCATGGCCCTGACTTCCGCGGCGCTAGGCGGCCTGGACGTGCGCCTGCTGGTGCCGAAGATGAGCGACTCCTGGTTCGTCACCCAGGCCGCGCGTTCGTACTTCGACGAGCTGCTGCAGGCCGGGGTCAAGATCTATGAGTACGGCCCGCGCATGCTGCACACCAAGGCGTTCATTGCCGACCACGACGTGTGCATCGCCGGCAGCGCCAACTTCGACCACCGCAGCTTCCGGCTCAATTTCGAGCTCTCCATGATGATCAGCGACGAAGCGTGCGTGGCCGAACTGGAGAAGATCCTGGTGGCCGAATTCGCCGCCGCCAGCCCGGTGCGGGACGACCGCCGCCGCTCGCTGTGGCTGCACCGCGTGCCCGAGGCGTTCGCCCGCCTGGCCTCCCCGCTGCTGTAGCCGCCACGTGGAACCGGCCCCCGCCCCGGCGCTACACTGCGCAGGTCAACGGGGAGAATGACAATGTATTGGCTGTTCCTGCTGCTGTCGCTGGGCTGTTTCACCTTCGCCATCAAGACACCGTCCACCGGCCTGATGATGCTGTGGTTGGCCGGCGCACTGGTGTTCCTGCTGGCCTGGATCCGTGGCCGCTACCTGGCCAGCTTCGGCGGCAGCCAGCGCGATGCCGCCGGCCCGCACGACATCTACAACGCGATCGACCCCGCCGAGCTGCGCCGGCTGCGTGAGCAGGCCCAGGCCCGCCGCGAGGCCGACCGCGACCCGAACGACCTTCCCCCGAGCCTATGACCCACCTCAGTGTCAACGTGAACAAGATCGCCGTCCTGCGCAATTCGCGCGGCGGCCAGGACCCTGATGTACTGCAGGCCGCCACCGCCTGCCTGGACGCCGGCGCCCACGGCATCACCGTGCACCCGCGCCCCGACCGCCGGCATATCCATGCCGAGGACGTGCTCGCCCTCTCGGCGCTGACCACCGCGCGCGGCGTGGAATTCAACATCGAAGGCAACCCGTTCGCCCCGCCGCGCCCGGGCTACCCCGGCCTGCTGCCGCTGTGCGCGCAGACCCGCCCGGCCCAGGCCACCCTGGTGCCCGACAGCGACGGCCAGCTCACCTCCGACCACGGCTTCGATTTCAGCCGCGACGCCGACCGCCTGCGCCCTTTGATCGCGGAACTGAAGCGCTACGGCTGCCGGGTCAGCCTGTTCGTGGACGCCGGCAACCCCGACCTGGCCCAGGCGGCCGCGATCGGTGCCGACCGCATCGAGCTTTACACCGGCCCCTACGCCGAGGCGCACGCCGCAGGCGACGCCACCGTCATGCTGGCGCTGTTCGCCGACGCCGCCCGCCGTGCCCAGGCCGCCGGCCTGGGCGTCAACGCCGGCCACGACCTTTCCCAGGAAAACCTCCGCGATTTCCTGCAAACGGTCCCCAACGTCCTCGAAGTCTCCATCGGCCATGCCCTCATCAGCGAAGCCCTGTATGCCGGGCTGGACGCAACGGTAAAGGGCTACCTGGCCCTCCTCTGAGCGCGCTGTTCCGCGCACCTGCGTAGATCCGGGCCCTGCACGGATGCTCCTGGCGTGCAACCAAAGGTCCCATGAGCACCTGTGGATAACCTTGGGGAAGAAACCTCAACGATTCAGCCAAAGCCCAACGAGGACGGGGATTCCGCTTCCCTCCGGCCCTGTGGTTAGTAATACTACTAACCCATGCGCAACGCTCCACCCGCCCCCGCGCTCCACACAACGTCTCAACCCCTGAGACGTCCCGCCGGTAGCCTCTGAAGATGGGTATCGCAATCAAAGGCCGTGGTTCCACCACGCATCTCGCCGGCCGTTTCGAAGTCACGGTCAGCGAAGCCATGGACGACGGCTGGGAACCGGAAACCAGCGAAGAATTCGCCGCCCCGCGCCTGTGCACCGAGGTGCGCGCCGAAACCGCGCGCAGCATCATCAGCCGCAACAAATCGCCCGACCTGGGTTTCAGCCAATCAGTGAATCCCTACCGCGGCTGCGAGCACGGTTGCTCGTACTGCTTCGCGCGCCCCTCGCACGCCTTCCTCAACCTGTCCCCGGGCCTGGACTTCGAAACCAAGCTGTTCGCCAAGACCAACGCGCCCCAGCTGCTGCGCAAGGAACTCTCGCGGCCTGCCTACACCCCGCAACCGATCGCCCTGGGCATCAACACCGACGCCTACCAGCCGATCGAACGCAAACTCAAACTCACCCGCCAGCTGATCGAAGTGATGCTGGACACCCAGCACCCGTTCTCGCTCATCACCAAGAACGCCCTGGTAGAGCGCGACATCGACCTGCTCGCGCCGCTGGCGGAGAAGAACCTGGTCAGCGTGCACTTCTCGGTGACCTCGCTGGACCCGCATCTGTCGGCCCGGCTTGAGCCGCGCGCATCGGCCCCGCACGCGCGCCTGCGCGCCATGCGTCGCCTGCACGACGCCGGCATTCCGGTGGGCGTGATGGTGGCCCCGGTGATTCCCTGGATCAACGATGCGGAACTGGAAGCAGTGCTCGAAGCATCACGCGACGCCGGCGCCAGTACCGCCGGTTACGTGCTGCTTCGCCTTCCATTGGAAGTGGCGCCGCTGTTCCGCGACTGGCTCGATACGCATCATCCCGACCGCGCCGCGCACGTGATGAGCACCATCAACCAGCTGCGTGGCGGCAAGGATTACAACAGCGAGTTCGGCACCCGCATGCGCGGTGAAGGCGTCTACGCGGACCTGCTTTCCAGCCGCTTCAAGCTCGCCCGCAAGCGCCTTGGCTTCGACGCGCAGAACAGCCATTGGCCGAAGCTGGATTGCACGAAGTTCGTGCGGCCGCTGCCGCCGCGCGAGGATTCGCCGCAGGGGCAGTTGTTCTGAACCGACTGTTGGCCGACAGGCTCCGTCGTTCGGCTCATCGCGTCACACACCTTGCAGCCCTTTCGCGCAGATCTGCGCATCGCGTGTCGTGAACTGCACACTAGGAATCGTCTGATTCCGCGACAACTGCAGTGACGGTCAAATCTCGACTGCGATGCGCGTCGCTGATTGGCTGCTCGATTCTCCACGGTTTCGAATGGTGCGTTCGCGCCTCCGTTTGCGGGTGATAGGTTCCGCCAGCGCCTGATCCGAGGCGAACCGAACCGCTCATCGCAAAGGAGCCGAGCATGAAGCTCGCGTCTGTGCAGTCGTCCGCTCTCTCAGCCTCGCTGGCTGCAACAGCCATGCTATTGAGCGCTGAATCCCACGCGCTCCGGCCAGGCGGGCCCTATCACCTGGACGATCCGATACCCAGCAATCTCGACACCGTCCACGTTACCGCGACACGGCCACCGCCCCCCGACTACGATCCGTTCTCCAATCCGGTGAACCACCGAGGTGGACGATCGCCATACGGCCGCTATGGCTCGCTCCGCAGCAACACGGCAAAAGAGCAGGAAACCGACGACCGCAACGAAGACTGCGGCGAGAACGCAGGCAATCCCGTCGTCCTCTACACCGGCAACAAAGTCGAGCATGAACTGGACTTCAGCAGCCATGGCGAGATGGGCCTGTACCTGCAGCGCACCTACAACCACCACTGGAGCGCTGCCGGCGTCTTCGGCCATCACTGGCTGAGCAACCTGGATTACTCACTGGCGTTTTCCGCCGGTGACGCAGTGGCGTGGGCGCAGCGGCCTGATGGTCGGCGCATCAAGTTCAAACGCGATGGCGCCAGCACGACCTGGCTTGAAGACAAGCCAGGTCCCGTAGCGTTCCTCGTACGCAACGCGGACGGCGGCTACACGCTGTTCAACGAGGATCGCGGCACCGAGACCTACAGCGCAGACGGCTACATCCTGCAACGCCGCAACGAACAGGGCGTTGCATGGAACTTCGAGTACCAGGACCAGCGCCTGCGCAGCGTCACCCACAGCTCCGGTCGCCGCATCCTGCTGGCCTGGAATGGAAGCCTGCTCGCGCAGGTCACCGATCCAGACGGCGCTGTCTATCGCTATGCGTACACCGCCGACGCATTCGGCAAGGGGCGCAGCCGGCTGGCTTCCACCACCCTGCCCGGCGCACCGGAGACCCACGTTACCTATCACTACGAGGATCGGCGCTTTCCGGGCGGCCTGACCGGGAAATCCTTCAACGGCGTGCGCTACTCCACCTTCGCTTACGACCAGGCCGGACGCGCGGTCCTGACCGAGCATGCCGGCGGGGTCGAGCGGCATACATTCGAGTACGAAGTCCTGGCCAACGAACCGGTCAGCGCCCCGCCGGCGCCACCTGCTCCAGGTGGATCCAAGGGGGACACGGAGAGCGGCTGGTGCGAGTATCGCCCCGGACACGGACAGATCTGCTTCCATCCCGCCGCTGTCCCGGGCGGCCCCGTGCTCGCCGCCTCACTTGCAGATGGCTCACCCGCAAACGCAGTCGCGGCAAGCCGCACGCGTCCGGTCAAGATGCGCACGACCATGACCAACCCGCTGGGTCGGCGGACCATCTACCTCTACGAGGATGGCCGGCAGCGCGCCGTCACCGGCGAGGCATCGCCGCGCTGCCCCGCCAGCTACAAGGAGCGTACCTGCGACGCCAATGGACACCCGGACCTCTTCCACGACTTCGCCAACAACCTCACTGACTTCGATTACGACGCCCGAGGCCGCCTGCTCAAGCGGGTAGAGGCTGTCGCAAGCCCCGCCGAACGCACCACCCTCTATCGTTGGGATGACAACGGCCGCCTGCTGGGCCAGACCACGCCCGGCCTCAGCGAAGTCACCTACACCTACGAAAGCAAAGGCAACATTGCATCGACGTCGGTGCGGAACCTGGGCGCTCATGGGGTGCACGGTCAGACCCGGACCACCCGCTACGCGTACACCTACCACGCCAACGGCCTGAAGGCCTCCGTGCGGATGGATGGCCCCCTCGAGCAGGACGACATCACCTTTACCTATAACGGGCGCGGCGATCTGGTCAGCGTCATCAATCGGCTGGGGCACAAGACCGAGTACCTGGGTCACGACCAGCGCGGCGCGCCTGGCACCATCCGGGGCCCGAATGCAGAGACCACGACGCGTCGATACGACGCGCGCGGGCGACTGACGATTGAAGAAATGACGGCAGGCACTGGTACTGCAGCGACACACATCAGCTACAGCGGTACCGGTGACCTTGCAGGAATGCGCCGTCCAGATGGCGTCAACGTCAGGTACGAGTACGACGCTGCGCGGCGTCTCATCAACACGTCCAGGCCCATTGACGGCGGAAACCACGCGTGGACGCGGATCAACCACGACGCTGCGTCCAACGTGGTCAAGACCGAAGTGACACTCACCGGCTATGGCCTCGACACCCAGGTTGTCGGGCAGATCGACGAAGTGACCCACGATGCGCAGTGGAACTGGTTTGCCGGCGGCTGGGCCTGCAGCACCGGGTCCAATGCCTCCGTCGGTGTGAGTCTCCACGTCGATGGCAAGCACCTCGCATCCGGCGCCGCCAACCTCAGCAGCGATGCATCAGTAGCAGCCGCCTGCCAGACGACGGGAGTGGCGCACCGCTTCCGCCTCCCCATCTCGCTCAACCAACGCTGGCTGTACGGCGGAAAGACGATCAGCGTCACGGGAAAGTCACCACGCGGTGCAGGCCATGACCGTGCGCTGGCCAACCACGCGGCATTCACCGTCCCCGTTGCAGCGGTGATCGGCGACGTGGCCGGGGTCAGCCGCGATGCGAACTGGAACTACCGGGTGCACGGCTGGGCATGCGCAGTGGGCCACAACCAGCCCACCAAGGTGGAGCTGCACCACGGCCCACGCAACGGCGCCGCGACCTACCTCCGCACCGTTACCGGCACGTTGACGCCGAATGTTGATCTGAAGGGAAGGTGTCAGTCCAACGGTGCGTACCTCTTCAACGTACCCCTCGACGACGGCATCCGCATCGCGCATGGGGGAAAGCCGATTCATATCTATGCGGTAGCGCCACCGGGCCTGTTCGAGATCGCACGCTCCGGAACGCTCACCGTGCCCCACTACCTGCGCAGCGCCGAAGTCGTCAGCTTCTCCGCTTCGCCCGACCACATGCTCAACGGAGAGACCAGCCGCCTGACCGCGCAGTTCCGCAACACCGGCAACGTGCTCTGGAGCAGTGGAACGTATCTCGCCTGGGGTGAAGCGGCGCTCAGCCAGGCGGCCTCCCTGAACCACGCCGTGGCACCCGGCGGCATCGCAACGTTCGACATGCGTGTGGCGCCCGCAAACCGCGGTCCAGGCGTGAAGCGCTTCGCCTACCTCGCCCAGATGGCGGCGCACGGAACCGCGTTCGGTTCGCGGGCCAGCACCAATATCAACGTCGAGAACCAGCACGGCTACTGCCCCCCTGTGGGGCCATGCCACCACCCGATAAGCATCGAAGCGCCGGTGGGCATTGGCGCCGCCGAAGGAGAGAATTGATGGCGGCGCTGACCCTCACCCTGCTCGGCCTGAACGTCGTCGCGTTCAGCGCCTCCTATGAGTACGACGAGCTCGGGCGACAGATCTCGATGACGGGCAACAACGGCCAGCACGTCCGCTATGCGTATGACGCAGAAGGGCGGCTGACACGCACCATCGATTCGCAGGGGCGCACAACCCACCTCGAGTACGACCCACGCGGAAGGCTGCTCAAGCAGGTGGACGCCGCCGGTGGCACCACCTCCTTCGCCTATGACATTGGCGACAACCTTACGCAGGTGACGGACCCACGCGGCCTGACCACCCGCTATGACTACGACGGATTCGGCCAGCTGTGGAAGCAGAACAGCCCCGACACCGGCACCACCACCCACCAGTACGACCCCGCCGGCCTGGTCACCCAGACCATCCGAAACGACGGCACCGTTACCCAGTTCGGTCATGATGAAGTGGGACGCATCGTCACAGTGACGGCGGACGGACAGCAGCATCGCTACCACTACGACAGCTGCGCTGGCGGCAAAGGCCGCCTATGCGGCATCGCAGCGCCAGGCACGTCCTCCCAGTTCGAGTACAACGCCAGCGGGCAGCTCACGTTGCGCAGGGACCAGATCAGCGCTTCAGGGGCGACGACAGACACCTCCACCGGGTACGTGTATGACAGCATCGGCCGCGCCAGCGGCATGGCATACCCGGATGGATCGAGCGTGGCATATGCCTATACGCCCTACGGCGAACCCAACAGTCTCACCTACGCAGCGAACGGCAAGGAGCAGGCCGTGGTCACGCGGGTTGTCCGCAACGCCCTGGGGACGCCGACCAGCATCACGTACGGCAATGGCCTGGCCCGCGGCAACAACCACGATCTCGATGGTCGCACCACGGCAAGGTCTGTAAGGCCGCCGCAGGGTGCGGCGCTCAGCTACCTTGGCTACGAGTTCACCGCGGACAATGAGATCGCCAGGATCTCCGATGCGGTGGATTCGTCGCTCTCGCAGGTCATCGGCTACGACAACCTGGGGCGGATGAACGCACTGCGCCGCTTTGGTGCCGAAAACAACCTGTCGTATGACGCGGGTGGCAATCTCTACCGCTATCAGTCCGGTGACACGTTGATGCAGTACACCATCGACACGGCCAGCAACCGCGCACTGAGCCACCTGCATCCCGGCCAGGTCACGCAGTACCAGTACGACGCGAACGGAAATCGCATCAGCGATACCACCGGTCCACGCACCCAGACCTATACCTACGACGCCTTCAACCGGATGAGTCAGAGCAATGCGAATGGCCTGGTCACCGACTATGTACTGAATGCGCAGGGACAGCGCGTAGCCAAGGTCAACGCAAGCACCGGCCGCTACTTCTACACCGGCCAGAACCAGATGGTGGCCGAGCTCACGGATGAGACGTGGACCAACTACCTATGGTTCGGTGGCGAACTTGTCGGCCTGGCGCGCGATGGGAAGCTCAACATCGTCCACAACGACCATCTGGGCCGGCCGGAGTTCGTAACCGATGCAGACCAGCAGGTGGTCTGGAAAGCCTACAACTACGCCTACGGCCGAAGTGTCCAATACGACAGTGTAGGCGGGCTCAACATCGGGTTCCCAGGGCAGTACCACGATGCGGAGACAGGCCTCTGGTACAACGGATTCCGGGACTACGACGCGAGCATTGCGCGGTATGTGCAGAGTGATCCGATTGGGTTGGCGGGAGGAATCAATACCTACGCTTACGCCGGTGGGAACCCCATCAGCTATCTCGATCCAATAGGCCTATGCAAGACTGACTACCTCAGCCTCGCATTGGGCGGCGCGGACGTGGGCCTCGGCGTAGTCGGGTTCGCCACCGGTGGAGCTACCGCACTGCTAGGCGCCGCGGTCGGTGCAGATGGAACAGCCACGCTGGGTGTAGCCATGGCGGGGATGAGCTTGGTGGCGATGCACGATGGAATGAACAATATGGCAACTGCGGTGGACGGGAAACCTCGAACCCCAGCACTCGAAGCAATCGGTGGAGGTCTTCTGGGAGGCGTCGGCGCGCAGGCAGGAAGAATGCTGAGCCGCATCAACTCGATATCAAGCATCACAAAGTCAGTTAGGAAGGCTCTGAACGGCCAGGCGGGAGCTTCGGACGTACAGGAACTGGCTAAAGTGGCGAATGACGCGTCGGGCGGAACTCCCGATCCGTGCGGTTGCAACTGAGGACAGCAATATGAGAATAATTTATTGGGGAGGAATGATCTCCTTTGCACTCCTACCGATCGGATTCGCAGTGGAGCTGGTTGGGAAGCTCGTGCACGGAGTGTCTCTCGGAGAGGAGGACGCCATCGGATCCGCATTCGCTCTATTCGGAATCATATCGGCAACGTACACGTATCGTGAGTTCCTAATGAAGCGAGCAAAGAGCAATAAGTAGCGAAAAGACATGACGAGAATCGTCGCGCGTTGGGGCTGAACGAGTGCATTGGCAAGTTGGTGCCGAAGACTGCATCAGCTCAATAGGCCGTCAGCCCGCTGATCGGCATCGATGGTTTCCCTAATGAGCTTTCAGGGTGAAAACAGCAATGAATACGTGGTTGAGGACATACAACTGGTTGGCTGGACTTGCATTCCTTGCCATCTCAATGCGGGTGGTGCATGTCGTCATTACCACCTTGACCAAGGGAGAGTCGCTTGATGGCTACCACTGGGCAATGTGCTTCTTCGCAGTCCTGTCGTTCTATGTAAGCTACATGCATATCCGAGCAGTAATCAAAGCATCAAGGAACGGCAGTCGATAACCCTTACAGGCGCCGCGCCTTCAGACTAGCAGGCATGGTGCGATCTCCAGCATCGATGCGGTATGTGACTTCATGCGAGAACAATCAAAGATCTAGTTGGACACTGCACGTTCTTCGTTGTCTACATAGGTGGGCTGGTAACGTTCTGGAGCTTGCCAGGATTGATATCGGAAGCGTCGCCCGTGTTCGCCATAGTTTGGCTCTTCGCCACCTCCAAAGGATTGAAGTGGTTCTTCGTCCGAATCGGATGGACGACAAATGAGAGAGAGAAGTAGCTTCAGGACAGGCGGTGCCTACAGGAATGGATTGAGGGAATCGACCGCCAAACAAGGTGATGCGCGAAAGAAGTGAACCAGTTCCGGCGGGGCTAACACTTACCCTTCTGGTCGTCGAATGCCTGGCCGGGCCTAAGTAGTTACATCAAGCCAGAGATCAACAATGATGTCGGAGCGTGGAAAAAGACTTCTCGTAAATTGCGTTTTCATGTTGGTTAGCTTGGGCGGAATCACAGTCATCTGGAATCTTCCAAGCCCCCTATCGGACTTCTCAATCCTGCTAGGAATAGGGTGGGTGTACCTTACATCCAGATCCATGAGGTGGTTCGTCATCAGAATTGGATGGTCCACAAAGGAGCGAGAGGGATAGCTTCAGGAGTGAACATCTTTGCAGTGGTGGATTGGGAAAGATGAGAGTTGAAGCTGATCATCTTCGGAGCAGCTCGACCCGCGGGTTGGGCATGTTGGCCTTTGCGCCGACGCTTGCGAGGAGGGATGGCGTTCGCGGACATGATTGACGATACCCTGGCGTACACTTCGGCGATCTGCAGACGGCGATCTGGAGCTGGGAACAAGGAGTTGTCCGGCAATGAAGCACAAAACACGCCTCTGGGTCGGTTTCCTCCTCACATGGATCGCGCTGCCATGGGTGCTCGACCTTGGCAATGACCTGATCACGTTCGCCTTGCACCAGCTCTACTACTGGCCCTTTGCATACTGGCTGGGCGAGCCATTCTTCATGCCCGACAGTGAAGTAGGCTTCTTCGTGCAGCCTGCTGGCAGGGCAGTGGTGGCGTGCATCTATCTGATGCTTGCTGGCGCCGCCCTCATGCTGCGCCGTCGCAGGCGAAAGCGATATCAACGGAGCGCGTGATGGACATCGAGAGCTACCTCGCACTCATGCACTTCCACCCCAAGTGGAAAGAGTACGGCCTGGTGCCAGAAGATCATCTGCAGTTGCTGATGGAGACCTACGAACCTGGCATGGAGAATGCCTCCGAACACGACCGCAATGGCGTCTTCCACTGGTGGCTGAAGCAGTCTCCATCGAAGGATGTGCTGGTGAAGCTGGTCGAGCTCTCCTACCTGGACGCTGACCAGCTGATGGCCGACGACGTCAGAAGACAAATCACCACGTGTGAGCGCTTTGACAGTGAGGTCGCGCAAGCCATCGCCCGCGGCGCCATCAAAGAGCGTTGAGTTGTGTGCTGCGCACCCGGGAAAGCAGGATGTCCGTACGCGCCCGTAGCCGCTCCGGATGCTGCGCATAGAGGTCTGGCGCCCATGTGTATGCAACCACCACTGCAGCCTCTTCATCCGACAGCGCATCCAGTGGCTTGGTAAACAAGCGATGCGAAAGGGAATTCAACCCCTGCCCCTGTCCGTTGTAGGCAAGGCTCGCATGGAGCCCCAACACCTCGTCCTGCGACAGGTGCAGGGAGACAAGCCGCTCCCACAGGAAGCTCCGCACATGCCAGTCAAGCATGCCCTTGCGGGGAAGCCACCGGGAATGCAACTGACGCGCCACTACTGCGGACGGCAATGCACCATCATGCTGTGAACGGATGTAGGCGCGAACCTTCGATGGTGGCGAACGATCCAGCGGATCTGCATTCTCCAAGACGGCTCGCATGTCATCGCGGTGTGGCCAGAACACCAACGCGTCATAGATCAGGAATGCCACGGCGGGCGCCAGCAGCAGGGTGAACACGATGGCGATGAGTACTTTTGCGCCGCGCTTCATATGCCGTCCCATCCTTGAATGACAGATCCATGGCCTGGCTGTACAACCTCGCCACGTCAACCGCGAGACAGGATATCGCCCTGACGCCCGCCCGCGCATGCAGGAAGTGAAGACGCAGGTCTCACCGATTTCACCTGCCTTCGCGCAGCCTCTGGGGGCCAGCTGCACATGCAGCATCCAGACGGAGCGCAGTACCGATGAACACCCGAGTTGATTACCCTGATCGAGGCGCCCTCGGGCCCGACATCGCCGTTGTGACTGAAACATCCGTCATCGAACCTGCGCCCGAAAGCGCGGTGTCCTGGGGCGCGATCCTGGCTGGCGCCGTCGCCGCCGCCGCGCTGTCGCTCGTCCTGCTGATCCTCGGCGTTGGCCTTGGCCTGTCCTCGGTATCGCCGTGGGCGTTTGATGGCGTCTCCAAGGAAACCTTTGGCTGGGGCAGCATCGTCTGGCTCACCTTCACCGCGCTAGCCGCCTCCGGCCTCGGCGGCTACCTGGCCGGCCGCCTGCGCACCAAGTGGACCCGCCTGCACGGCGATGAAAGCTACTTCCGCGATACCGCCCATGGCTTTGTCTCCTGGGCCGTCGCCACCCTCCTCACCGCAGGCCTGCTGACCTCGGCCATTGGCGGCGTGCTCGGCACGGGCGTCAAAGCTGTCGGCGCAACCGCAGGCGCTGCAGCGTCCACCGCCGGTGTGGCCGCCGCAGGCGCCGGCACCGCTGTCGCAGGTTCGGACCAGGGCGACCTGAACTACTGGGTGGACTCGCTGTTCCGCAGTGGCGGCATGCCGGCACCCATGCCCGGCCAAGCGCCGGCCGATCCTGCCGCACCGGTCGATCCGTCGGCGATGGTTCCGGGCGTCGGCCCTGCAAACGTTGCGCCGCCGCGCCCGTTGCCGCCGCAAGGCCCGCGCCCGGGCGGCGACCGCCGTGAAGTGCGCGCCGAGGTGAACCGCATCATCGTCACCAGCCTGCAGTCCGATGGCCTCAACCCGGCAGACAAGCAGTACCTGGCGCAGGTGATCGCCCGCGAGACTGGGATGAGCCAGGCAGAAGCAGAAGCGCGTGTCACCGAGACCCAGACCCGCATGCGTGCTGCGCTGGAAGACGCAAAGAACAAGGCCAAGGAAGTAGCCGACGATGCGCGCAAGGCTACGGCCTACGCGGCGCTGTGGCTGTTCATCACGCTGCTGATCGGTGCCTTCTTCGCCAGCCTCAGCGCCACGTGGGGCGGCCGTCGCCGCGACCTGTAACTTCCCAATCGAACAAGGAGACTTCCCATGAAGACCCTGCTGCTCTGGGCACTCGGCGTACCGATCCCGCTGTTGATCCTCTACGCGATCTTCTTCTGAGCATCGCAACCCTGTAGACCATCAGGCCGCCACTGGGCGGCCTGATGCGTTGCGCAGTAAACTTGCTCTGG
>DGIP01000094.1 GCA_002386405.1 Stenotrophomonas maltophilia | reverse complement strand
GCACTGGCCATCCGGCGCGGCTTGGCCGGGGCTTCTTCCTGCAGGCGGTTGTCGCCGGGACGTTCTTCGGCTGGCTGCTGCAGCACCAGCGCGGCAGTGCCGGGCAGGCGTTGTTCCAGCAGCGGCAGGCTGCCCATCAGCATCGAGAGCAGGGCCAGCCACGCCAGTACCGTCGCCAACGCCGGGCGCTGCCCGCGCATGGCGGGGGCAAAGCTGCGGTGGCGGTGGGGGTGGCGCAAGACGGAATCCCTGTCGACAGCGCACCAGCAGTCCTGGCGCGGCGGGGATTGTAGAGAGCGGTTGTAACAAACGCAAATAGGAATGATTTACGTCACGCCGACGCCAGCGCCCGGATCTGGGGATGGGGCGATTCCGCCAGGACCGGCAGGGTGTGCGCCAGGAATGACGGGCTGCCCTGCGCCAATGCCTGGCGCAGCCATTCCACGGCCTCGTCTATCTGCCCGGTCGCCAACAACAACGACGCATGGCTGGCCTGCCCACGGAAATCGCCCGCCTCGGCCGAACGCCGGTACCAATCCGGCGCCGCAGCCGGGTCGCGGTCGACGCCGATGCCATCTTCCAGGCAACGGCCGACCAGGTTCATCGATTTGGCATGGCCCAGCCGTGCCGCACGCAGGTACAGCGCGAACGCGGCGCGCTCGTCGCGTGGCACGCCACGTCCGGTTCCCAGCAGGTTGGCCAGGTTGTACATGGCCCAGTCCAGCCCTTCGCCAGCCGCTTTCCGGTACCAGACCGCCGCCAGGGCGAGGTTTACTCCTGTGCCGGTGCCCAGTTCATGGCAGCGGCCCAACATGTTCATGGCAATGGCCAGGCCCGCATTGGCGGCACGTTCGAACCAGTGCATGCCGGCCTGCAGGTCCTGGGCAATGCCGCGGCCTTCCATGCATGCCTGGCCCAGCAGGTACTGCGCCTGCGGATCGCCACGCTGGGCGATCTCGCGCAGCGCCGCCAGCGCGGCGGCGGGATCGTGCTGCAGTTGTCCGGCCAGTGCCGCGCCATCGAACGGTGCGACGGGCTCAGACATCGGCCCATTGCCGCAGAAGGTTGTGATACACGCCGGTGAGGTTCACCAGCGCAGGATGTTCGGGGTGGTCGTGGGTGAGCCGGCGGATCGACACGTCCAGGTCCCACAGCAGGCGGCGCTGGGTGTCGTCGCGCAGCATGCTCTGGATCCAGAAGAACGAGGCCAGGCGCGCGCCGGCGGTAACCGGGGTGACCTGGTGCAGGCTGGTGCCCGGGTACAGCACCATGTGGCCGGCCGGCAGTTTCACCCGCTGGTTGCCGTAGGTGTCTTCAATGACCAGTTCGCCGCCTTCGTACTCGTCCGGATCGCTCAGGAACAGGGTCGCCGACAGGTCGGTGCGCACCGGCTGCGGTTGCCCGGCAGCGCTGTAGTCGTAACGCACCGCATTGTCGATGTGGAAGCCGAACGTCTGGCCCTGCTGGTAACAGTTGAACAGGGGCGGGAAGATCCGGCGTGGCAAGGCGGCGGAAAAGAAGGTGCTGTTGCGGCCGAGCGCATCCAGGATGGCCGACCCGACCGCTCGCGCGGCCGGGTCGGATTCGGGCAACTGCAGGTTGTGCTTGGCCTGCGCGGACTGGTAGCCCGCAGTCAGGCGTCCGTCGGTCCAGCCGGCGGTGGCCAGTTGCCTGCGCGCCTGCGCAACCTGCTCGGCGGTAAGGACGTCGGGAATCTGCAGCAGCATGGTCGGCTCGCGTTTGCTCAGAACTTGAAGTTGAAGGCCAGCGTTGCCGAACGGCCCGGCGCGATGGCAGCGTAGTGCGAAGCGTACGCCTTGGTGAAGTAGGTTTTGTCGGCCAGGTTCTGCACGTTCAACTGCAGGCTGTACTGCGGGTTGAACTGGTAGCCCACCATCGCATCCCAACGGGTGTACGAGGGCACCCACTTGGTGTTGTTGACGTTGCCGTACACCTTGTCCACGTAGTTGGCGCCCACGCCCAGGCTCAGGCCCGGCACGAACGACGGTGCCCAGGTGGTCCACAGGCTGGCGCTGTGCTTGGCGGTGTTGGGGAACTGGTTGCCGTTGAACGGCGACGGGCTCCAGATCGGCGCTGCCGCGGTGCCGGTGTTGACGAAGCCGTTGTCTTCCACCACCGCGTCCAGGTAGGTGTAGCCGCCAAAGACCTGCCAGCCTTCCAGCACGGTGCCGCTGAAGCCGATCTCGGCGCCCTTGACCTTCTTGCGCCCGGCGTTCTGGGTGGTGCCGGCATCGCTGGTCACGCGTGCGTTGGTCATCTCGGTTTCGAAGATGGCACCGGTCAGCGACAGGCGGGCATCGAACAGGTCCCACTTGGTGCCCAGCTCGATGTTGCGGCTGCGCTGCGGCTTGAGGTCCTGGATGGTGGCGCTGATGCCGTCCGCGCCGTCGCCGCCGTCCACGCCGACTGGCGTGGAGGAGGTGCCCCACGACAGGTAGATGCTGCCATTTTCGATCGGCTTGTACACCAGGCCGGCCTGGCCGTTCCAGAACGAGCTGTCATTGCGCAGGTGCTGCAGGTTGGCCGCCGCGGTGGGCACGAACTGGTGCACGCTGTAATCGTCGAAGCGCGCGCCCAGGTTCAGCATCCACTGCTCGCTGAAGCTGATGGTGTCGAACACATAGGCAGACTTCGTGCGGGTGGTCTGGCGCACGTCGTTGGCCGGGTTGCTGCGGCTCACGGTGTGCAGCGACGCCCACGGATCGTGCGGGTTCGGATGGGTCAGGTCGGTGCAGTTGTAGCCGGTGGCCGCGCCAGTGGTCGGGCAGCTCTGGTTGCCGGTGATCGGGTTGTTGGTGCCGGCGGTGGTCTGGCCATTCGGGCGGATCACATCGGCAATGAGGAAGTTGCCGCGCACGGTCTTCTCGTCGCTGTACTCGATGCCGGCGTTGAAGCTGTGGCGCAGTGCACCGGTCTCGAACTCACCGGTCAGGCTGGTCTGGTTGATGAAGCTGTCGGTCTGGGTTGCGCGCGAGTTGGTCCGGCGCCACACGGTGCCATACAGGTTCGGGTTGCCCTTGCTGTCGTCTGGCTGGGTCCACAGGTAATCGTTGCGGGTGTCGCCATAGCGGGTGATGTTGCGCAGGACGATGCCACCGAAATCATGCGAGATGTTCAAGGTGGTGATGTCGGCGCGGGTCTTCTGGAAGTCGCGGTCGACCAGGCCGTAGAACGCATCGCGGTTGGTCACGATCGGGCTGCCGTCGCCGTTCAACGGCACGTTGGCGCCGGTGCTGAACGGGTTGTTGTACGGGAAGCCGCCGGCATCGGGCAGGTCGTCGGTTTCCATGTGGTAATGGCCAATGGTCAGCTGGGTCGGGCCGTTCAGGCCGAACGCCAGCGACGGGGCGATGCCCCAGCGGCTGCTGTTGACTTCATCGCGCCCGGCCACGTCGGCGTCGTGGCTCATGATGTTCAGGCGTGCGGCGATGCCGTCGCCGATCACTTCATTGGCATCCAGCGTGCCGCGGCGGTAGCTGTCGGTACCGGCAACCAGCGAGCCCTGCACGAAGTTTTCCAGCTTCGGGGTCTTGCTGACCAGGCTGATGGTGCCGCCGGCCGAGCCACGGCCGGAGTAGGCCGAGCTGGGGCCCTTGACCACGTCGATCTGTTCGATGGCGAACACTTCGCGCGTCTGGCTGCCGGCATCGCGCAGGCCGTCCACGTAGATGTCCGAAGCCGAATCGAAGCCGCGGATGAAGGGACGGTCGCCGGTCGGATTGCCGCCTTCGCCGGCACCGAAGGTGATGCCGGGCACGGTGCGCAGCGCATCCAGCAGGGTGGTGGCGGCGGTCTGCTCGATCACCTGCTGGGAGATCACGCTCACCGACTTGGGCGTATCCAGCAGCGGTGCGGTGAACTTCGACGACTGTGCACGCACGCGTTCGCCGTGCACATCCACGCCGTCCAGCTCGGTCGCGCGCTGCGGATCATTGGAAGCGTCGGTTTCGGCATGGGCGAGGGCGGGGGCAGCGATGGCAAGCAGCAGGGCGGACGACAGCGGGGTCGGGCGGACGGTCATGGGTTTTCCTGGATGTGCGGACGAAGGCCGGACGACCTGGGGGCGATCACGGCAGGCGGAAACGAAGGGGGAAACAACAGCAACGCGGACACCCACGACACGGCGTGGGCGCGGAGGTCAGGCCTGGGGAGGCGCGTGTCCGGGATTCAGGCGCAGCGCCGGTTCCAGCCGCTGCCAGCGCAGCGCATCGGACGGCCAAAGCGGTACCACCGCGACCCAGGCCCTGCGAGGCAGGCGGGAAGGCGCGCTGTGGGAGGCGGTTTCAGCGTCGGACGCCGTATCGATGGCGGGCGACTCGGCCGCCGGCGGTTCCGGCGCGGGGGCCGGTGGCAGGCTGGGCGTGCCAACCGACACCGCGTTCGGCGATGCGCTGACCGTGTCGATCAGCCCTGGGCTGGCATTCCCGGTCGCATTCCGCGCTGCGCCCGGCCAGGCGCACGCCAGCAGCACCACGCAGAGCGTGGCCCACAGGGCGAGAACACCAAGGGTGCGGGGGATGGCGGACACGAATGACCAGGCAGGCGCGACCGGATGGCCGCGATGCCTATGGTAATGCTAACAATTCGCGTTTTCAAAAGCCCCGCATTCAGCTGGAGGGCGATTCAGTCGCGGTCGTCGCGGGTCCAGACGCCGTCGAACTCCCGCTTCACCGGAAACTTCGGCACCGCCGTATAGGCCGGGGCACACAGGGCACGGCCATCGCGCACATCGAAGCGCGCGCTGTGCAGCACGCATTCGATGCTGCCTTCCTCCGTATCGAACGTGCCCGAGGACAGCTCGAATTCCTCGTGGGTGCACTGGTCTTCAAGGGCGTACAGCTCGCCGTCCAGGTTGAACACCACGATCGGCGTCCCGGTGACCTCGTCGAAGGTGCTCTTCATCTCGCCCGGCAGCAGCTCGGCCGTGGCGCAGACGAAGGTCCAGGTCTCGCTCATGCGTGGGCCGCCAGCGGCTTTTCCAGGATCTCGAAGCGCAGGTCGTCGCGCTTGGGAATGCCGAAGCGCTCATCCCCATACGGGAACGGCTTCTTGATGCCGGTACGCTGGTAGCCACGGCGTTCGTAGAAAGCGATCAGCTCGTCGCGGATGTCGATCACCGTCATCTGCATCACCGGCACGCCCCATTCGCGCGCGGCGTGGGCTTCGGCGGCGTCCATCACCTGCTTGCCGATGCCGCCGCCCTGCTGGGCCGGGTCCACCGAAAACATGCCGAAGTAGCCCTTGCCGTGGTCATCGGCCACATGCGCGCAGGCCAGCAGCTGGCCGTCGCGTTCGGCCAGCAGGACGGTGCTGCGCGGGCGCTCGATATCGGCTTGCAGGCCGGTTGCGTCAATGCGCGCGCCGTCCAGCATGTCCGCTTCGGTGGTCCAGCCGGCGCGGCTGGCGTCGCCGCGGTAGGCCGAGGTGACCAGGGTGATGAGGGCGGGAATGTCGGCCAGCGTGGCCGCACGGAAGGTCAGGGTGCTCATGCCGTCATTCTAGAGCGGGGCGCCGGTGGCGGGTAGCAGTGGCGCTGCCTATGCAATGCCGCTTTTTGATAGGAACGGTGCGTTGGCCGTGCGGGCCGGGCACTGTCAGGATCGTGCGGCTATGAAGTCCATTCTCCTGTCCTGCGTGTTTCTGTTGGCGCTGCCCGGCTGCGGTGAAGGCCCCCCGACGGACGACCGCTACCTGTCGCCCCGCCAGTTGGCCGTGGTGACCGCCGCCGCCAAGGATGACGACCTGGTGGCGATCAAGCGGCTGATCGCGCACTACGAAGCCACCCCCGGCAATGACGTGCCGGCCGCGCGCTGGCGGCAGCGCGCGCGCGACCTGGGCGATGTCCAGGAGCTCTACTACCAGGCGGCGTCGCGTTTCGCTTCCGCGCGGGTGGCGGAGAGTGCCGAGGCGCGCTTTCGTCTGCTGGCCGAAGCCCAGGACGCGGCCAAACGCGCCTATGAGCGCGAGCCGGTGCATGCCAACCTGCTGCTGGTCGAGCAGATCGAGCGGGAGATGCGCACGGCGCTGACCGAATAGCACGCCTGCGCGGGCGCTCAGCGGATGAAGAACTCCACCGGGAACGACAGTTCCACCGGTGCCGGCCGGTCATCCGGCACGGCCGGCAACGGTGCCGCCCGGCGGAAGGTATCCAGCGCGGCCTGGTCCAGCATCGCGTAGCCCGAGCTCTGCTCCACCGCCAGCGCAAGCAGCTGGCCATCGCGGGCCAAGCTCACCCGTACCTGCACGATGCCCTCATGGCGGCGCGCCCGCGCGGCGTGGGGGTAACGACGGAAGCGTTCCAGCCGCGCCATGACCCGGCCTTCCCAGCTGTCGCGTCCGGGCGTGGTCTCGCTGGGGCCGGGCGGCAGCGGTGGGCTGGGCGGCGACGCGGCGACCGAGGCCTGCTGCTGCAGCGGCGCTGGCGAATCCGGTTTGGGCTGCGGCGGGGTCGGTGGCGGGATCACCCAGTGGGCCGTCTCGCGCGGCGGCGTCCTGGGCAGGTCGCGCGGGGGTTCCGGCTTTTGCTGCTGGAGCGTGGCGGCCGTGCTGGGGGTGGGCGCGACGATGTCTTCCAGCGGTACTTCCGGGGCGCGCGGGGGCAGCAGCACCAGCTGGGTGCGGTCGGCCGGCGGAGGCGGCAGCACCGGCGTGCTGGCAACGTGGGTCCAGAGCAGCAGCGCGATGGCGGCCGCGTGGGCCAGCACGGTCAGGCTACCGGCGAGCGTGCGCGCATGGCGTTCGGTGAACGAGGCGCGTGCCCGCGCACGGCCGGGGACGCCTGGGTACAGGCCCTGCAGGTAAGCGTGCAGAGGTGGGGTGCTCGCGGCACAGGGGGCGACCGACGACATCCAGCGAGATTAATGAGAAGGGTTCTCATTATGACACGCCGGGGCCGCCGGCATGATGCGGAGTGCCGGCGGCGGCAGTGCGCAATTTGTGCGGATTACGTCAGGTGCCGTAACGGCAACTACGGGGCGTGTAGGGAAAGCCCTACGAAACGCTGATTGGATGACCTTGATTTTTCTATGGTTTTCCAGAAAGGAATTTTGTCAGCCAAATGCCTTTTGACGATGCACAGTCGGCTACTTGATAACAGCCCCCTGCAAGACGTGTCGCCGCTTCGGGGGAATCGAAAGCAAGGCACTCCGGGAACCAAATTTTCTTCCTGCCGATAAGGCGGGCCGGAGATGCGCACCCAGCTCTCAACCTCCACCTGCGTCGCACGCCTGTGCGCCGACCACCGGAGGCTTGTAATGCAATTGACTGCGTATGACCGTTCCCGCTTGTGTCGCCCGGTGGGCCGTTTGGCCCTCCTTCTCGTTGCAGCCAGCGTGCTGATGCCCTTGGCCGTCCAGGCACAGATCGTGCCGACGTGGCGCTCAGAGTATGAAAAGCGCCTGAAATATGGCGATCTGGTAGAGCCAATGAAGGGGGAGATCTTCGGCGAGAAGGTCAATCTGTACGACGGTTCGATGAGCCTCAGCGCCACCGACATCTCCGTGCCGGGCAACAACAGTCTGGACGTGTCGATCAGTCGCAGCTACGGCGACATGTCTGGAAATGCCAACGACAACGAGTTTGGCAACTGGTCGTTGGATCTACCTTCGCTGTCGGGCACCTACGGTGACCAACCCGAGACAGAGGTCGAAGGTTACTGGAGTCCAAGTGCACGCTGTTCGACGGTGGCTGCGCCGCCAACGCTGGAGGTCTGGAACACCCAGCATACGCAGAAGATCTATTTTGACCCGCACACTTATTGGGATGGGGTCCGGCTGTCGCTGCCCGGCGGCCAGGGTGAGACGGTGCTCGCTGGCAGCGGGGATCCGCGCCAGCCAGTCCCGCAGGTTGGCCAGCCAACCCCTTGGAATACCAAGGGCGGGTGGTTCTTCTCCTGCCTCAACGCGCTCAAGAGCGGCCAGCCAGGACAGGGCTTCCTTGGTCATGCGCCAGACGGCACGAAGTACTACTTCGACTGGATGGTGGTGCGCTACAACGAGCCGGCCACCCTTCAGCCCTACGACACCATTACCCACGCCACGCTGAACCGGAAGAAGGTGACTCTCTACCCTTCGCAGGTGGTTGACCGATTTGGGAACTGGGTGCGCTACGAATGGAGCGCCGGTCGGCTGGATCGCATCATTGCCAGCGACGGCCGCAGCATTGCGCTCGCTTACGACGCAAAGGGGCGTATTGCAACGGTTACCACCGCAAACCGCACCTGGACATACGCGTATTCACCCGCCGGCCCGCTTCAGTCCGTCGTTCTGCCCGATGGTACAAGCTGGAGTTACAGCCTTCCGTCGGTGTACGTGACCAAGAAATATCCCGACTACATCGGTCAGGCTCCGTCCGAGTACATGGACAACCCGGCCGTGTGCGCCAAGACCAACAAGATCATCCAAACGGAGATTGTTGCCAGCATCACCCATCCTTCCGGCGCAGTGGGCACGTTCGCGTTTCGTCCCTTCCGACACGGCCGCAAGAACGTTCCATTCAACTGCCAGACGTCCGGTGATGACCAGCTGATTGCTGACGGCTGGAACCTCACGCCGATCTATCGCGACGCGATGTCACTGGTGACCAAGACCATCAGTGGTCCTGGAATACCTGCCGCCCAGTGGACCTATGAGTACACCAACCTGGTAGGCCAGTACGATCGGAATGTGAACGCGGCAGGTTCGCCGATGTACCCAGTTGGCCAATCCGAGCCAAAGATCACGATTGAGACCACGCCGGATGGGGTGATCCGTACTCACGAATTCGGTAAGGAAGTTGCGTACAACGATGGCCTGTTGCTGGCCACCACGACGAGCATCGGCGGAACGGTAGTGCGGATTGACCGCAAGAATTACTACCCTGACGCGCAGCTGCCCTCTGCGCCGTTCCCGCAGGCGGCCGGTCAGAACCTGAAGTATGGCGCCACGGAGCTGGGTGAACACCTCAACCGCCCGGTGCAAAGCACTGTCGTCAATCAGGATGGCGTGCAGTTCACCCGTCAAGTGCAGACCTTCGATGCCTCGGTGCGTGAGGTCGACGTGGTTGAGTCCAACTCGGCCGGGCAGAGCCGCAGCACCACAACACAGTACTACGACAATCCGCAGCTTTGGGTGCGGGGGCAGCCCGCCCGCACCGTACTTAACGGCATCAAGCAGTCGCGCACCGAGTTCGATACAAGCACTGCGCTGCCGTTGCGAGCCTATGCGTTTGGGCGCCTGAACCAGCAGGTCAGCTATGCCGCCGATGGGACTGTAGCCACGGCAACCGATGGACGAGGCAACACCAGTCATCTGTCCAGTTGGAAGCGCGGCGTGCCGCAGCTCTTGAGGTTCCCGCCGACTCAGGAGGCTCTGAATGGCGCCACGCGGCAGGTAGAGGTTGATGACAACGGCTGGATCACTGCGCTTACCGACGAAACAGGGGCCACCACCCGATACGGTTACGACTCCATGGGGAGGCTGATTTCGCAGCAGTTCCCTGCGAATGATACGGTCGCATGGACGTCGGCGGTCCTCAACCTGCAGCGGATGACCGCGGCGCAGTTCGGCGTTCCCGCAGGGGCATGGAAGCATTCCAGGACCTTGGGAGGGCAGCGAACGGATACCTACCTGGACGCGATGTTCCGTCCGGTGCTGGTAACGCAGAACGTAAACAACGCGCTGGACAGTGCGGTGGTGACGCGATACGACAACAGTGGTCGCGCGGTGTTCGCCTCGTACCCGACACGTCAGCTGTCCAACATCGCACAGACCGTTCCCGGAACAACCACGCAGTACGACGCGCTTGGGCGCCCGACGATCGCTCGGCAGACCTCCGAACTTGGAGAGCTGGTGAGCGCGACGGACTACATCGGCAACCTGTCGGTAAGGACGACCAATCCTCGCGGTCTTGCAACCGTGACACGGCATCTGGCCTACGACCAGCCAGCCTATGAGATGCCGCTGACGATCCAGAACCCGGAGGGTGTGGTTACCGAGATCCAGCGCGATGCACTGGGCAAGCCGTTGGCAATCACCCGGCGCAATGCAGACGGTAGCCAGGCGCTGACCCGGCGCTATGTCTACGACGGCTATCAGCAGCTGTGCAAGACGATCGAACCAGAGACCGGGGCTACCGTGCAGGAGTTCGACGCGGCTGGCAACGTGGCCTGGTCGGCTTCAGGTACGGGATTGACCAGCGCTACCGACTGCAGCCGCACCCAAGCATTGGCCAGTGGCCGCGCCGTCACGCGCAGCTACGACGCTGTCAACCGCCTGTTCGAACTGAAGTTCCCCGACGGTCGCGGCAACCAGAGCTGGTATTACACGCCAGATGGCCTGCCCGTGGAGGTGTACACCCGAAACGATCCCGCCATGTTGCCGGTGATCAATCGGTATTATTACAACCGGCGGCGCCTGCTGATCGGGGAGAGCATGGAGCATTCCAGTCTGGGAACGCTCAGCTTCTTCTACCGGTATGACGCGAACGGCAACCTCGAAGGGCACACCTATCCGGATTGGCGCGAGGTGGGCTACTCGCCCGACGCCCTGGGTCGCACCACCCAGGTGGGTACCTATGCGCAGCAAGCCAGCTACCACGCCAACGGCGCGCTGGCGGGGTTTACCTATGGCAATGGCATTGCCCACACCATGGTCCAGAATGCACGCGGACTGCCTGAGCGAAGCCGCGATGCCAACGCCGCTGGTGCCGTCCACGATGACAGCTACGACTACGACGCAGGCGGAAACGTGGTGGCCATCTCCGACGGACTGCCCGGCGCGCCCGGCAACCGAGATATGTCCTATGACGGCCTGGATCGCCTGCGCAACGTCACTGCGCCAAGCTTTGGCAATGCCCTGTACGAATACGATGCGCTGGACAACCTGCGCAGAGCCAGGGTCGGCAGTCGCGACCGCACGCACTACTTCGATCCCGCCAACCGGCTGGTCAACGTGATGGACACCGCCAACGGCGGCACCGTGACTGGCTTGGGCTACGACGTGCAGGGCAACCTGTCTGTCCGCAACGGCCAGGGATTTGCCTTCGACTACGGCAACCGCCTGCGCAGCGTGGCAGGTGCTGAAAGCTACGAGTACGACGCTCACGGGCGCCGGGTCAAGTCAATGTCTGCGTCGAGCGGCGCCATCTATTCGTTCTACGACAATGCAGGTGTCCTTCGCTTCCAGCGAAACGAGCGAACCGGTAAACAGACCGACTACATGTATCTGTCCGGCAGCCTGGTTGCCAAGGTCAGCGGAGATGCCACGCCGAGCGTTCCCGTGCTCAGCGCGCCCGGCTACATCACACAGGGAAGCGTGACCCTTACGTGGACTGCTTCCGGTGGTGCGAACCGGTACATACTGCAGCAGGGGACGGGCGGAAACTGGGTCGCGATATACAGCGGCAGCGCGTTGGCGTTCTCCGCCAGCGGCCTTCAGACGGGTACCTATCAGTTCCGTGTGCTGGGCTGCCGTGAGGTCTGCGGCAGCTGGAGTAATACGGCAAGTGTGGCAGTAGAGCTTCCGCCCAGCTCGGCACCGGCGTTAAGCCTCCCTGGCGTCGCTTACAACGGCAGCTACTCCGTGAGCTGGTCGGCATCGGCTGGTGCTACGACCTATCAACTGGAAGAAAGTGCCAGTGGCGGCGCCTGGAGCGTGATCCACAATGCGGCGCCGCTCTCGGTAAGCATAGGGGGCAAGCCCGCAGGAAGCTTCAGCTACCGGGTGCGCGCCTGTAATCCGGTTGGTTGCACGGGATACAGCGCGACTGCATCTGTTTCGGTCGTGTATCCCCCCGGAGCAGCGAGCGGGCTGAGTGCGCCAGCGCGTTCCGGTCCGGGAAGCATCGGCATCGGCTGGAGCGCGATTGGCGGTGCAAGCAGGTACACCCTGCAGGAAAGCGCCAATGGTTCAGGCTGGGTCACGCTGCCGGATGCCAACGCGACGTCCTACGCAACACCCTATCGTGGCGTGGGCAACTACGCGTATCGGGTAGCTGCCTGCAACGGCGCTGGGTGCGGCGGCTGGTCCAGTACCGCGAACGTATCTGTCATCGGGCCGCCGAGCCTGGAGCCGGTGATCACTGCACCCGGTCTGGTGAACGTTACCGACTACGCCTTCAGCTGGAGCACGCCAGCCACCACGGAGTACTTCATCGTGCAGGAGAGTGCCAACGGTGGTGGGTGGAACACGTTGCTGGCGGATGGGCGCACGTCCGCAGCCGTCAGTCGTGGCAACGGCAGTTACAGCTATCGCGCACAGGCCTGTAACTTTGTCGGGTGCGGGCCCTGGTCCGGTGTTGCAACAGTGACCGTGTCGCTTCCGCCGAGTACGCCGGTGTTCTACATAGCTACCTGGTTGACCACCAAGCGCGCGCCCTATCAGGTGTGGTGCGAGGCGGGTTGGCACCCTGTCGCGACTGCGACTGAGTATCAGCTGGAAACCGGTGTGGGCGGCAAACACCTGTATACGGGCCCTAAGGACTACGTGGCCGCAGCCGGAAATGCGTACTGTGGGTCGCCGATACGCGTGCGGGCTTGCAACGCCGGCGGGTGCTCCGAATGGTCGCCACTTTTTACCCCCACGCGCGGCGTCTACGAGACTGAATGATGAATACGATCAGGATGACGAACGTGGTGATGCGCGGGCTTTTGGCCCTATTGCTGTCGACTTCGACACTGAACACAGTCGGCGCCCAGGAAGTGGTGGAGTACATTCACACTGATGCCTTGGGGTCGCCAGTGGTGATGACCGATGCCGGCGGTGATGTGATCGAGCGGACTGTTTACGAGCCATACGGTGCGGTCGTAAACAGCGCAGTCACCGATAGCCCGGGCTACACCGGGCACGTCGCCGACTCTGCTACCGGCCTAAGCTACATGCAACAACGATACATGGACCCACACCTGGGAACGTTCATTAGCGCCGATCCTGTTCAGGCAGTTTCAGGTTGGCCGACTCAGTTTGGACGGTATCGGTATGCGAACAGCAACCCGTACCGCTATACAGATCCGGACGGCAGGGCGGTGAAGTGTGGTGAAACAAGGTGCGAAGGAGAGATCCACACAGTAGGCGAGGCGCTTACGGCCACCGCGCTGATTTCCAGCGCATACCTCGGGCGTATGTTTTCAAACGCAGCTGCGCAGAGTCAGCACAACGAGCCAGCGCCACCACCAAACCCCGATCAGCCAATCATCGACGATCTCGTGAAGGGAAAGACTCCCGCGCCCGGTCAGGCGGGGGTCAAGGGGGAGTTGCAGGGAGATCCCGATGATATAGAGGCGGATTGGCAGAGAATTAGAGAGACGCCAGGCGTCAGAGGTGATCAAGAGAATCTAACGCTGCCAGGGGGCACGCACGTAAACCGTCACGACAGCACTAAACCACATCCCGATGGCCTTGTTCCTCAGAAAACTCCGACGATCAAAGTCATGGTAACGGGGAGTAAGATCCCCGTAACCGTCCGTTACATCAGAAAAAATAGGGAAAGCAATGGCCTCTGACTGGCTGGACTTTATAGAGTCTGTCGTGCTTCCGACGATGCCACCTGATCTGCCATTCGCGGCGCGGGGATGGGCTGGCATGGCTTTTGATCGAACGCTGCATGAAGATCTGGCGCCCGAAGTCGTCTGGACATGCTGGCTAGGGGTGCACAACGACGTGTCAGGGTATCCGGCTGGCCTCGGTGCGGTTAGGTGCGGAAACAAGGTTGATACGTTGAGGATGGTTCACGTCAAGGCAGACATGGACTCTGTTCGTGCGTACTGGGATGAGAACACCAATTTCCTTCGCGATCACTATCTATTCTCTCTCGACAAGAGTTGGATTGTCCGACTCGATCAGGACACGACGCTCTTTCTGGGGACTTTGGATTTCATGCGATCTGTGGCCGACAGACTGGGCGGGGTTGCCCAGGTCAGGAAGATGATGGATGACGATCTGATCGGAGGAGCTGTGGATGTAGTTGGGCTTGGAGCCTATATCGATGGACTGCTTGACCCGCTGTCACGGCGCTGAGTCTGCGGGATGCGAGTCGTCCCGTCGCCGACCTCTGTACTGATTTTTCTGCAAGAAGCGAGGAATTGTCGAGATGGGAGAGCAAAGGGTCGAGATGCCGCGGACGCTTGTCGATTTGTCTCTCGATCAAGTGGATTCAAGGGGGGCGTCTCTGCGTCCGTTGGATCACAGCACTGCTCGCCCGTCTGCGGTCAGCATGGAGGGTGGCGTGACATGGTACGGATTCGTGCTCAATGATTCTGCTGTCGATACTGTTCACCCAGGACAAACCGTTAGATGTTGGATCTCCTTCTTCAATGAAACTGATTCGAAGGTGGCTTTTCCAGTCGGTAGCTCCGCCCTTTCCGGCGATGGTGTAGCGACGCGTGGTGTGATCAGGATCAGGTCTGCGGGGCAGGTTGAGTCGGGCTGAGATCGCGTTCTGGAGCGAGCTTCCGTGCGGGTATTCCGTGAGGCAGCGCGGCGGCGAGAAATGAGCGTAGTGCCCACCCTCACTGTCCCCTATGGTGCTTGTCGCTACCTTTCATGTGGGATGCCGTGAGATAGGATAAACGGAATTGAAACACTATCAGCACATGGTCGAGGGCGTGTTCATCGCGCAGGGTCCAGACGAGAAGCGCCTGGGCTTCTACACTACGTTTCGCTTGATCGCATTCAGTGCTCGCGATGGCGCCTCCAGACTTGGCGGGCTTCTCGAGAAAAGAATGGCGGTGCATGATGTGCGTGGTAACACTGGAGTCGTGTTCCATTCGTACTATTGGATTCACGATGTTTGGGAGATAACGGAGGAGCTCTACGGCGAAGCCAAGCGTGATTCGGGATTCACCTTCTTCCGCATTGGTATCGCAGAGTCTCTCTATTTGGCGGCGCGCAGGAAATACTTCCAGACGAGGCGTCGTTGGTTGCTGGTACGGCTCTAGCATCAAGCTGCGCGTTGCGTGCGGCCCGACGGGGCGTATTTCGCTGCGTTCGCCGAGGGCGTGATCTACACCATCGAGTACGAGGATGGGCAGGTTGTAGATGTGCATGAGGCGCAGTTGGAAGCCAGGCCTTGAGTGGGATGGCGCGCGTCCGCGGTTGGCAGTAGGCGCACGACCAGCGGTCGTGCGCTACCAACTCAGCCCAGCAGTTTGCGGACCTTGTTCAGCGCTGCGATGAAGCGCTCGATCTCGGCGTGCGTGTTGTAGAACGCGAGAGACGCGCGGCAGGTGGCCGCCACGCCGTAGTACTGCAGCAGCGGGTGCGCGCAGTGCTGGCCGGAGCGGATGGCCACGCCTTCCAGGTCGAGCAGGGTGGCCAGGTCGTGCGCGTGCGCGCCTTCGATCAGGAAGGAGACCACCGCCGCCTTGTCCGGCGTGGTGCCGAAGATGCGCAGGCCGTCGATCCTGTTCAGTTCTTCGGTGAAGTGCGCCAGCAGCTCGCTTTCGCGCGCTTCCACATGCTCCAGGCCCAATGATTCGAGGTAGTCCACCGCCACGCCGAGGCCGATGAAGCCGGCGATGTTCGGGGTGCCGGCTTCGAACTTGTGCGGGGCATCGTTGAACACGGTGCCCTCGAAGCTGACTTCCTTGATCATCTCGCCGCCGCCCAGGAACGGCGGCATGGCATCCAGATGCTCGCGTTTGGCCCACAGTGCGCCGGTGCCGGTAGGACCGCACATCTTGTGGCCGGTGATGGCGTAGAAATCGCAGCCGATGGCGGCAATGTCGACCTTGCGGTGCGGCACGGCCTGCGAGCCGTCCACCACGGTGATGATGCCGCGCTTGCGTGCTTCCCGGCAGATCTCGCGGACCGGGTTGACCGTGCCCAGCACGTTGGAGACGTGGGCCACGGCAAGCAGCTTGACCTCGGGGGTCATGGCCTTGCGCAGGGCATCCAGGTCCAGCGCACCTTCGGGGGTGATTTCGGCCACGCGGATGGTGGCGCCGGTGCGCTGGGCCACCAGCTGCCACGGCACGATGTTGGCGTGGTGCTCCATGCGCGATACCAGGATGACATCGCCGGCCTTCAGCCGCGGCAGGGCCCACGAATAGGCCACCAGGTTGATGGCAAAGGTTGTGCCGCTGCACAGGATGAGTTCGCTGGCGCGCACGTTGAGGAAGCGCGCCAGCTTGCTGCGCGCGCCTTCGTAGGCGTCGGTGGCCTCGGTGCCCAGCGCATGCACCGCACGGCTGACGTTGGCGTTGTAGCGGCGGTAGAACTCATCCACCGCGCCGATCACCTGCACCGGCTTCTGGCCGGTGTTGGCGTTGTCGAAGTACACCAGCGGCTTGCCGTGCACTTCCCGCATCAGCAGCGGGAAGTCCAGGCGCACGCGGTCCCAGTCGGGGGCGGCGACAGGGTCGGCCACCGGGCGCGGGGTGGAGAGGTTCATGCCACGCCTGCCTTGGCCAGCGCGAGGTCCAGCTGGCGGCGCAGCTGTTCGGTCAGGCGTGCGTCGAGCACGTTCAGCGGCTCGTGGCAGAACGCGGCGCTGAGCAGCTGCTGCGCCTGCTGGGCCGGCAGGCCGCGCGAGCGCAGGTAGAACAGGGCGTTGGCATCGAGCTGGCCGACGGTGGCGCCGTGTGCGGCCTTCACCTCGTCGGCGTCGATCACCAGCGTGGGCTGGGTATCGATTTCGGCGTCGGCCGAGAGCAGCAGGTTCTTGTTGGAGAGGTTGGCGTCGGTGCCATCGGCGCCGGCACGGATGTGGATGCCGCCGTGGAAGACCACGCGGCTGCGGTTGGCGGCCACGCCACGCCACACCATTTCCGAGGCGGTATCGCGCGCGATGTGTTCGATGCCCAGGCGGGTATCGACATGGCGGCGGCCGTTGCCGAGCAGCACGCCGTTGGCGGTCAGCTGGGCGTTGTCGCCTTCCAGGCGCACGTTGAGTTCGTGGCGGCTGAGCGCGGCGCCCAGCTCCAGGTCCACGCGGCGGTACTGCGCGTTGCGGGCCAGCACGGCATCGGTGCGCAGCAGCGCGGTGGCACGGCTGCCATCGGCCTGCACGCGGGCGTGCGAGAGCACCGCGTCCTGGGCCAGGTGCACGTGCACCAGGGTGTTGCCCAGGTGCGCGGCATCGCCGGCATCCAGGTGATGCTCGACCACGCCCAGCGCGGCACCGGCCCGCAGTTCGATCAGGTGGCGGTGATGCCAGGCCAGGTCGCTGCCACCGGCGGCGCTGATGAAGACCAGCTGCAGCGGGGTTTCAACCTGCACGCCGTCGTCCACGCGCACCAGCACGCCTTCATCGGCGAGGGCGGCGTTGAGGCGGGCGAAGACTTCTTCGCTGCGCTCGAAACGGCGGCCCAGGAAGCGCAGGGCTTCCTCACCGGCGGCCAGCGCCGAGGACAGGGTCTGTACCTGCACGCCGGCCGGCAGTGCCGACACGTCGCTGTGCGCGGCGGACGGGCGGCCGTTGACGAACACCAGCCGCGGCGACGGAATGTCGGCCAGCAGGGCAGGGTCGATCTCGGGCGCGGCCAGCGGCGCGGGCTGGAACGTACGGCGTTCGAGCTGGCGCAGCGAGGTGTACTTCCAGGCTTCGCTGCGCGGGCCCGGCAGGCCGGCCTGCAGGGCGGAATCGAGCTCGGCGCGGCGGGCGTCGCTGCCGCAGAAGCCGGCGGCGAGGGAATCGAGCAGGGCGCTCATCAGACCGCTGCCTCCGGCACCACGCGGTCCTTCAGGAAGTGGTAGCCGTGGGCTTCCAGTTCCAGGGCCAGTTCGGGGCCGCCGCTCTGCACGATCTTGCCGTCAGCCAGCACGTGCACCACGTCCGGCTTGATGTAATCGAGCAGGCGCTGGTAGTGGGTGATGACCAGGAAGGAGCGGTCCGGCGAGCGCAGCGCGTTCACGCCGTCGGCCACGCTCTTGAGCGCGTCGATGTCCAGGCCGCTGTCGGTCTCGTCCAGGATCGCCAGCTTCGGCTCGAGCACGGCCAGCTGGAAGATCTCGTTGCGCTTCTTTTCGCCCCCGGAGAAGCCTTCGTTGACGCCACGGTGCAGCAGCTCATCCTTCAGGTGCAGCACGGCCAGCTTCTGGCGCACCAGCTTGAGGAACTGCATGGAATCGAGTTCTTCCTCGCCACGCGCCTTGCGCTGGGCGTTGAGCGCGGCGCGCAGGAAGTAGGTGTTGTTCACGCCGGGGATTTCCACCGGGTACTGGAAGGCCAGGAACAGGCCGGCGGCGGCGCGTTCTTCCGGCGCCAGCTCCAGCAGGTCGCGGCCTTCGAACTGCACGCCGCCTTCGCTGACGTCATAGCCTTCGCGGCCGGCCAGCACGTTGCCCAGCGTGGACTTGCCCGCGCCGTTGGGGCCCATGATGGCGTGCACCTGGCCCGGCTTCACGTCCAGCGACAGGCCCTTGAGGATTTCCTTGTCGCCGATGCGGGCGTGGAGGTTGTCAATCTTCAGCATGATGTTCTTTCCAATATGCGAACCAAAGGCCGCGTAGTGCCACGCCCTGCGTGGCAAAAATGCAAAACGAAGCCGCGGCGTATCAGCCCACGGAACCTTCAAGGGAGACTTCCAACAGCTTCTTGGCTTCCACCGCAAACTCCATCGGCAGCTCGCGGAACACCTGCTTGCAGAAGCCATCCACGATCATCGAGACCGCGTTTTCCTGGTCGATGCCACGCGCGCGGCAATAGAACATCTGGTCATCGGAAATCTTCGACGTGGTGGCTTCGTGCTCCACCGTAGCGCTCGGGTTCTTCACCTCGATGTACGGGAAGGTGTGCGCGCCGGAGGTCTTGCCGATCAGCAGCGAATCGCACTGGGTGTAATTGCGCGCGCCATCGGCATTGCGGTCTACCTTGACCAGGCCACGGTAAGTGTTCTGGCCGCGGCCGGCGCTGATGCCCTTGCTGACGATCTTGCTCTTGGTGCGCTTGCCGATGTGGATCATCTTGGTGCCGGTGTCGGCCTGCTGGCGGTGGTGGGTCAGCGCCACGGAGTGGAACTCGCCCACCGAGTCATCGCCCAGCAGCACGCAGGACGGGTACTTCCAGGTGATCGCCGAACCGGTTTCAACCTGGGTCCAGGTGACCTTGCTGCGCGCGCCGCGGCATTCGGCACGCTTGGTGACGAAGTTGTAGATGCCGCCCACGCCGTTCTCATCACCGGGGTACCAGTTCTGCACGGTCGAATACTTGATCTCGGCATCTTCCAGCGCCACCAGCTCGACCACCGCGGCGTGCAGCTGGTTCTCATCGCGCATCGGCGCGGTGCAGCCTTCCAGGTAGGACACGTACGCCTTGTCCTCGCAGATGATCAGGGTGCGCTCGAACTGGCCGGTGTGGCCGGCGTTGATGCGGAAGTAGGTGCTCAGTTCCATCGGGCAGCGCACGCCCTTGGGGATGAACACGAAGCTGCCGTCGGAGAACACCGCCGAGTTCAGCGCGGCGAAGTAGTTGTCGCCCACCGGCACCACGCTGCCCAGGTACTGCTTGACCAGCGCCGGGTGTTCCTTGATGGCTTCGGACATGGAGCAGAAGATCACGCCCTTTTCGGCCAGTTCCTTTCGGAAGGTGGTGCCGACCGAGACCGAGTCGAACACCGCGTCCACCGCCACGCCGGCCAGCTTGGCGCGCTCGTGCAGCGGCACGCCCAGCTTGTCGTAGGTGTCCAGCAGTTCCTTGGGCACGTCATCCAGCGAGGCGTACTTGGGGCCCTTGGGCGCGGAGTAGTAGCTGAGCGCCTGCAGGTCGATCGCGGCGATCTGCAGCTTGGCCCAGTTCGGCATCGGCATGGTCAGGAAGTGGCGGTAGGCGTCCAGGCGCCACTGCGTCATCCATTCCGGCTCTTCCTTCTTGGCCGACAGGGCACGGATGGTGTCCTCGTCCAGGCCAGGCGGCAGCGAATCCGATTCGATGTCCGTGATGAAGCCGGCCGAGTACTTGCGGCCGAGCTGCTCGTGGATCTCGCGGTTGGGGGTGTCGCCGGGGGCGACGGTGTCGAGGGTATCGGTGGCCATGGGGGCTGCCTGTGGATCAGGAGACGACATCCGCCGCGATCACGCGGCGGGGGGCGTCAACAAGGGGAAGAGGGGGCAGGATCTGCGCCAGGGTGACCTTGCGCAGTGCGTCGGACACCACGTCGTTGATCATCCGCCAGCTGCTGCGCGCGCCGCACTGCAGCTCGCGTCCGCACTGGCTGTGGTCGTGCGCGCACTCGGTCAGGCCCAGCGGGCCCTCCATGGCTTCGACGATCTCGAACAGGCTGATCTGGTCGGGGCGGCGGGTCAGCCGGTAGCCGCCGCGCACGCCGCGCAGGCCTTCCACCAGCCCGGCCTGCGCCAGCGGCTTGAGCAGCTTGCTCACGGTGGGCGGCTCGAGGCTGGCAAATTCGGCCAGTTCGGTCGCACTGAGTACCTCGCCCGGGCGAGCGGCAAGGACGGTCAGGACGACGGTGGCGTAATCGGTAAGCTTGGTGACGCGGAGCATGGGGAGGGCAGAGCCATAAAGCGGACTGAAATTGTACGCTTTTATCCCCGGGCGTCCAACCCGTCCTGTTCAGCTGGCCACGATCACGGCGATTAAGCGAGAATCGAGCATCCCAACGTAACGGCCAGCCAGATGCCCAAGAAGATCCAAGCCCGCAAGTCCACCATTCACGGCAATGGCGTGTTCGCGCTGGCGCCGCTCAAGAAGGGTGAGCGGGTCATCCAGTACAAGGGCCTGCTGCGCAGCCACGCCGACGTGGATGCCGATGATACCGGGGATGTGGAAAGTGGTCACACCTTCCTGTTCACCCTGAACGACGATTACGTGATCGATGCCAACTACAAGGGCAACGACGCCCGCTGGCTCAACCACAGCTGCGACCCCAACTGCGAGGCGGTGATCGAGGAAGCCGAGGGCGACAACCGCCGCGAGGACAAGGTGTTCATCGAGGCCATCAAGGACATCAAGCCGGGCGATGAGCTGACCTACAACTACGGCATCACCCTGGCCGAGCGCCACACCGTGCGCCTGAAGAAGATCTGGGAATGCCGCTGCGGCTCGAAGAAGTGCACCGGCACGATGCTGCAACCGAAACGGTAAACGTCGCAGGCGTTTGCCGTTTCGGGTAGCACCCGACCGTTGGTCGGGTGG
>DGIP01000086.1 GCA_002386405.1 Stenotrophomonas maltophilia | reverse complement strand
CCGGCCGTGGCATACCCATTCTGCAGCTTACCGGCCACCCATTGGCCGTTACGGTCGATGCTGTCGGCGGTGCGCTGGCCAGCGGCGCGGGCCGCATCGGCGTCCTCCCGGGCATCGCGAGTTGCCGCGGTGGCGCGCGCCTGGCCGGCGGCGTGTACGGAATCGGCGCGGCTGTCGAGATCCTTGGCGACGTTGTCGAACCCCAGCTTGCCCGCGCCCCATGAGGCCACCGACAGCATTCCGGACTGCGCGCGCGATTCCACGCGATGTGCCGTGGACTCGATCATCCCGGTCAATTCGCGGCCCTGGGCATACACGGTGGTGGTGGCCTTGGCGCTCACCTGCAGCGTGGTCGAGCCCATGTCGACCACCTTGCCAACCACCATGCCCTGCACGCGGGCGACCTGCTCCACGGCGTCGCCGGTGCGGTCAAGGACGTGGGCCGCCGTTGCCCCCCCCTTCTCCACCACTTCGCCCACTACCCGCCCGTTGTGCATGCCGTGCGCGGCCGCGTGCAGCACCTTGGACAACGGTCCGGCCAGCTCGGCTACCTGGCTGGGGGCGTCCGTACGCGCGCGATCCACCAGCCGCTCCTGCGCATCGCGGGTCTTGGGATCGAGCACCAACTCCATGCGCCCCGCCGCGACCGGGATATCGCGAAGGGCCTCGTAGCCCGGCTTGGTGGCCAGCTGTTCGACAAACTGCGCGGCTGCGGTCTGTGCACCGGGCGGCAGCATCTCGCGCATCTTCTCCGCCACCTTGGCCTGCATCAGCGGTTCGCGCATCAGCATGCTGGCTTCGTTGGCCAGCAGCCCGTAGGCGTGTCGCTGCTGTTCGTTGAGGCGCTGCATCCCGTTCTGCACATCGTTGAGCACCTCACCGCTGGTCTGGTAGGTGTGTACGGTCTCCTGCGGATTGAAGGTGGGCAGGCCGTTGTCTTTGGCATAGCGCGCCGGCGTATCCGGGTGCAGGCCGGCGGCGTTGAAGGTGGTGGCGCGGGCGCCGGTGACGGCAGAGGCGGCGGACGCCATGCCGCCGCCGAGGGAGTGGCCGGCGATTTCGAAACCGCCGCCTGTTTCCGCTTTCAAGCGGGTTGCCAGGAGCATGGCGCGGTCGTAGTAATCACTACGCATCCCGATGCCCTGCTGCCCATTGTTGAGGAAATCTTCGCCGCCCGATTCGCGTCTCCCGTCCGGAGCAAGCGGATCAACGATCGGGCCAGTTGATCCCTTGTAGACAACCACGGGCTTTGCGTCCTCACCAAACACACGCTTGTCAGGTAGATAGATTTCTGCCCGAAAACCAGACTGCGGGGGCTGCAGGAGATCCCGCAACTCTTCGTCAGACATGTTGATGCCAGCGGCACGCATCGCTTCAGGATCCGTACTTGCACGCTTCCAACCGACCGGCGGCTCACCGTCGTGATTCGCAGATTGATACACATCCGCAGCAAGACCAGACATCTCGCGCGCGTGATAGGTTTCCTGGAGACGATTCGCTTCGTTGTCATTGCCGCTTTCACGCAGCTGCTCGACAAGAAGATTCTGTTCCTGGATGGCGCGGGCACGCGCTTCGGTATCGGGACCACTCATGGCAAGCTCCATTGCACAGTGAAGGCGCGCGATCCCCCCGAGCCGCGCTGCTTATCGAATAACAGAACACTTTGCTAATGTCACCCCTTCAGGGGCTCAACATCAGGATGATCATGCGCATCAGTCTTCACAACGCGATGACAAAAGCCCTCTTAAGTGCGGCATGGCTCACACTTTTTCTCGTCAACGGGTGTGCGGCATCGTCTTCACATGGCGCCGGTGACTATTTCGACGGAAATGCGTTGCAATTGGCTATCGCGGCGGAGAACGGTGACGCGGCAGCCATTCGCCACTGGATCAAGGATGAAGGTGTCGATCCCGACAAAACCTTTGCCCGTCGCGACGGCATTCCTCTGATTGCATGGCCGCTGCGGGCGCAAAACCTCGATGGGTTGCGCGCGTTGCTGGAGAATGGCGCCGATCCCAATGCGCGGGAGTTCAAGGTGGTTGACGGGCGCAGGCTTGGCTTCAACAACGCCATGGTGTACGCAGCCAAGATGGAGGACCCACGATTTCTCGAGCTTCTGCTCAAACACCGCGGCGATCCCAATACCCGCAGCTCCGCAAGGGAGACATTGATGTATGTGGCGTTCCTGAGCGGAAATCAGTGGAAGAACGTGCAGCTTCTTGTGGAAAACGGCGCCAACGTCAATGAACCGAACCTTGGCTCTGCAGACACCATACTGAGCCTGTACACCAGCCGAGGCGGCTTCAACTACGTCTATTGGCTCCTGGAGCACGGCGCAGACCCGACAATCAAGACCAAAGTACTTACCGGCTCGGGCGAGGCACCACCGATGCGGATGGTCGACGATATCTATTGGGAGGTCACGACGCCCGACCTGCTTCCATGGCAGAAAAAGAGCCAGCAGTGGCTGGTCGCACGAAACATCCCGCGTCCGCCGATGCCTGAGCACATCCGCAGGAAGCGGGAGGCATTTGGCTTCCCGACCAGGGAAGAGGATATTCCGCTGCTCTGAGCAGCCGGGCAGCGCCCGGCTCTACGGCGGCGCCAACGGCTACTGCAGGAGCGCGCTGTCGAGCGGGAGGTGCATGCGCACGCGTGCTGCCACGCAGTCGATGCGGAAGCGGCGCGCGCGAACCGGCTCGCCATCCAGGTTGAGCGTCATCGGCTGGTCGGCTTCGATCTCCACCCACGGCGCGCGGGTGCGTTCGGCGACCTGCTCCAATGCGCCCTGCTTGCCGCCCCGGATAAGTGCCCCGAGCGTGGAGGCGACTTCGCCACTCAGCTCCGGGATCACGGTGATGTCGAGCAGGCCGTCATTGACCAGGGCATCTGGGCACAGCACCTGGCCGCCACCGGCCTGTCGGCCATTGCCGATGCCGAGCGCGATGAAGCCCCCTTCCCAACTGAAGTCCGGCGCGCACAGTCGGGCCCGGATCGGATCGATCCGCCCCAGCCGGGAAATGCCGGTGACCAGGTAGGCCAACCCGCCCAGCACCTTCTTCAGGCCTTCGTCGGTTTCCACCGTCACCTCGGTACCGAAGCCACCACTGGCCACGTTTGCGCACCACCACAGCTCGCCATCGGCATTGATGCGCAGCAGGTCCACAGGGCGCGCCGCCTGCGCCTGGATCAGCTTCAGCGCCTGCAACGGCTCGTCCGGAATGCGGGCGGCCGTGGCGAAGTCATTGGCGGTGCCCAGCGGCACCAGTCCCAGGGTAGGCAGCGCGTCGGCGCCCTCATCACGATGGGCCAGGGTTTGCGCCACTTCGCTCAGGGTGCCGTCGCCCCCGGCGGCAATGATGGTATCCACCCCATGCTCGATCGCCTCGGCCACGTAGCGCTCGGCGTCGCCGTCTTCCCAGGTGACGCGCGCTTCCAGGGTGACCCCCTCGTCACGCAGCGCGTGCACGGCCGTGCGCAGGTCGTCGTTGCCGGTGGACTTGCCGTTGAGGATCAGACGCCAGCGGGGACCACGCATGCTGCACTTCCACGGTAGGGGGAGGCGCAGGCTAGCAGTGCGATGTGTCAGGGGCGGTGAACGTCATCAAACGGTCACCGATCGCCCGGAGAATGGAAGGCCATAGCAGGGACGATGGATGGAGGCAGGATCAGCCTCCCGCTATTTCCAGGGCCGCATTCGCAGGAGTGCGGTCTTTTTTTTATCCTCGCGCAGATGCCGTATCGACCAACGGTCGATACCTACCGGTTTTGGGCGAACGCTTTCAGTGCTTCGCCTTCCAACCGGTACACCGTCCACTCGCTCTGCGGCCTGGCGCCGGCGGCTTCGTAGAACTTGATGGCCGGCTCATTCCAGTCCAGCACCGACCACTCGAAGCGGCCGCAGCCTTCGGCCACGGCGATGCGGGCGATGTGCTTGAGCAGCGCCTTGCCGGCGCCGCTGCCGCGCTGGGCGGGGCTGACGTAGAGGTCTTCCAGGTAGATGCCGTTGCGGCCCAGCCAGGTGGAATAGTTGTAGAAGTACACCGCGTACCCGATGGCCTGGCCATCGGCTTCGCAGACCAGCGCGCGCGCCTTGGCGTCGGCGCCGAACAGGCTGGCGACAATGCCGGCCTCGTCGGTCTGCACCGACGACTCGGCCTTCTCATAGATCGCCAGTTCGCGGATGAAGCGCAGGATCAGCGCGGCATCGGCGGCCGTGGCGTCGCGGATCAGCAGGCCGGCCGCGCCCATGCTCAGCCCCGCGCCTTGGCCACGTTGTGGCGCATCTGGTCGATCACGTCCTTGTAGCTGATCGGCGCGTTGAAGATGGCCGAACCGGCCACGAAGGCGTCGGCACCGGCAGCGGCAATCGCGCCGATGTTGTCGGCCTTGACCCCGCCGTCGATCTCCAGGCGCACGTCGCGGCCGCTGGCATCGATCTTCTGGCGGACCACGCGCAGCTTGTCCAGCGCCGAGGGAATGAAGGCCTGGCCACCGAAACCGGGGTTTACCGACATCAGCAGCACCAGGTCCAGGTCATCCAGCACCCAGTCCAGGATGTCCACCGGGGTGCCCGGGTTGAGCACCAGGCCCGGCTTGCAGCCCAGCGAGCGGATCAGCTGGATGGTGCGGTGCACGTGGCGGCTGGCTTCGGGGTGGAAGCTGATATAGGTCGCGCCGGCCTCGGCGAAGTCCGGAATGATGCGGTCCACCGGCTCCACCATCAGGTGCACGTCGATGGGGGCGGTCACGCCGTGCTTGCGCAGGGCCTGGCAGACCATCGGGCCGATGGTCAGGTTCGGCACGTAATGGTTGTCCATCACATCGAAGTGCACCCAGTCGGCGCCGGCGGCGAGCACGTTGTCCACTTCCTCGCCGAGGCGGGCGAAGTTGGCGGACAGGATGGAGGGGGCGATGATGCAGTTGGACATGGCCGGTGCCTTGGGGACGTAGAGAGGGGGCCGCGCGCGCTCAGCGCTTGCGCAGGGTCTTGATGCGGTCGTAGGCGGCGTTGAGCTGGCGCGACTTGCGCTCGGCCTGTTGGCGCAGCTCCGGGGCGGCGCCCACGACCTTGTCGGGGTGGTACTGGGACATCAGCCGGCGGTAGGCCAGGTCGACCTCGGCGTCGGTGGCCTCGGAGGTCAGCCCCAGCTCCCGGTACGGGTTCTCCCTGTTCAGGCGGAACCAGTCGGCGTCGAAGGCATGCCCGAGCAGCAGGCCGATGACGGCCCCGAACAGCGGGTTGGGCCTGAAAAGCAGGGCGCCGGCGATGAATCCAAGCAGTTTTCCGTACCAGCGCATGGTCGTCGGGGCGGCCGGGGCAACGAAGGAACCTCATTTTACGTCACAGCGGGCCCAACCCGCTTTACACTAGGCCGCCCGCTGTCCCTGCGGGCCCTCCGGGTGCCCTGGACAGCTGTCTCGACGAAGCCCCAGGAGTGCCCGTGCCGACCACGTTGTTGCAATCCGATCTCCCCGGCCTGCCCTTGCGCCATCGCGGCAAGGTGCGTGATGTTTTCGACATTCCGCGCGAACGGCTGCCCGCCGGCACTCCGCCGGGGGACTACCTGCTGATGGTCGCTACCGACCGTCTGTCGGCCTTCGACGTGGTGCTTCCCGATCCGATCCCCGGCAAGGGTGAAATGCTCTGCCAGGTCTCGAACTTCTGGTTCGCCAAGACCGCGCACCTGATGCCCAACCACCTCACCGGCATCGATGTGGCCAGCGTGCTGCCCGACGGCGTGGACCCCGCGCTGTACGCCAAGCGCGCCGTGGTGACCCGCAAGCTCAAGCCGGTACCGGTGGAAGCCATCGCCCGCGGCTACCTCATCGGCAGCGGCTGGAAGGATTACCAGCGCACCGGCAAGGTCAGCGGCATTGAACTGCCCGACGGCCTGCGCCAGGCCGAGCAGCTGCCCGAGCCGATCTTCACCCCCTCGACCAAGGCCGCCGTGGGCGACCATGACGAGAACATCGATTTCGATGCGATGGTGAAGGCGGTTGGCGCGGACCTGGCCGAGCGCGTGCGCGATGCCACCCTGCGCATCTACAAGTTCGCCGCCGATTACGCGCGCGAGCACGGCATCATCCTGGCCGACACCAAGTTCGAGTTCGGTACCGATGCCGATGGGCGCCTGTACATCATGGACGAGATGCTGACGCCGGATTCCTCGCGCTACTGGCCGGCCGACGAGTACGAAGTGGGCACCAGCCCGCCAAGCTACGACAAGCAGTTCGTCCGCGATTACCTGGAGACGCTGGACTGGGGCAAGACCGCCCCGGGCCCGACCATCCCGGCGGACATCATCGAGCGCACCCGCGCCAAGTACGCCGAGGCGCTGCAGCGCCTGGCCGGGATCTCGGTGGACTGAGATTGTCTGGAGAGCCGGGCAGAGCCCGGCTCTACCAGCGGCGGCGGAGTATCCTGTGCGAACTCCGGAGGCCCAATGTCCACGACGACCCAGCTTGTGCGGCCCATCGACCGCTATTTCGCCAGCTATTCCGACGACCACCGCAATACGCTGAACCAGCGCATCCATGTGGTGGCGGTGCCGGCGATCCTGTGGTCGGTCATTGCCCTGCTGTGGTGCCTGCCACCGTTGATCACGTGGTTCCAGTACGGGGTCTGGGCGGGCCTGGCGATGTTCACTGCGTGGTGCTTCTACAACCGCCTGTCGCGCCGGTTGGGCCTGGGCATGCTCGCCTTCTTCTTTGTGTGCGGCTGCACCTGCCGGTTGCTGGAAGCCGAAATCGGGCTGGCCAACCTGGCCTGGCTGGGGCTGGGCGTGTTCGTGCTGGCCTGGATCGCGCAGTTCATCGGCCACAAGTTCGAGGGGCGCAGGCCCAGCTTCCTGACCGATCTGACCTATCTGTTGATCGGGCCCGCCTGGGTGATGGCCAAGGCGTACCGGAAGTTTGACCTGGCCTATTGACCGGCCCAACCTGAACGAAATGGATGCTCACCCCTGCTCCACGGCAGCGGGTCCAGCATGGCCGTGGGCGCGATCCGGGGAGCGCGTTTCGTTCAGCTGCGAGGTAGCTGACGGGTGGGCGCAGGCCCTGCCGTTGCTGGGCTGAACGGCGGCGAGATCACTCAGATCGCAAAGTGCCGGCAACGTTTCCATACGGCGTTGAACAACCCCGGATGGACGCCGACACTGGCAGCAAAAAGATGAATCACGCACGTTGCATGCAGTTGGTGGCGTAATCGGGTATATCGGCGACAAATCCCTGCCTGTTAGACTGAAAGGCCTGCTCGTGAATCCCGCATTCCCTGCATGAATCCCAGCCTTCTCCTGCTGCTCGCCCTGCCCTTCCTGCTGGCGGTGGCGGTCATTGTGTTCCGCCACAGTTCCCGTGCCACCGCCGCCTGGCTGGCCGCGGCCGCGCCCGTGGGCGGGCTGGCGCTGCTTGCGACGATGACCCCCGCGATCCTCGAGGGCGGGGTCGTGCGCAGTTTCGGCGAGTGGCTGCCGCAGATCGGGCTGGCGTTCTCGGTGCGGCTGGATGGGCTGGCCTGGATGTTCGCCGGCATGGTGCTGGCCATCGGCGCGCTGGTGGTGATGTATGCGCACTACTACCTGAGCGCGAAGGACAACGCCCACCGCTTCTACTGCTACCTGCTGCTGTTCATGGGCGCCATGCTGGGCATGGTGCTCTCGGGCAACCTGTTGCTGCTGATGGTGTTCTGGGAAATGACCAGCATCAGCTCGTTCCTGCTGATCGGTTTCTGGTCGCACCGCCAGGACGCCCGCGAGGGCGCGCGCATGGCGCTGGTGGTCACCGGCGGCGGCGGCCTGGCCCTGCTCGGCGGCGTGCTGCTGATCGGCCGTATCGTCGGCAGCTTCGAACTGGATGCGGTGCTGGCCGCCGGCGATGTGATCCGTGCCAGCCCGCTGTACCCGTGGGCGCTGTTCCTGGTACTGGCCGGCATCTTCACCAAGAGCGCGCAGTTCCCGTTCCACTTCTGGCTGCCGCACGCCATGGCCGCGCCGACCCCGGTGTCGGCCTACCTGCATTCGGCCACCATGGTGAAGGCCGGCGTGTTCCTGCTGGCGCGGCTGCACCCGGCGCTGGCCGGTACCGACCTGTTCTTCTACACGGTCAGCGGCATCGGCGCGCTGACCCTGCTGATCGGCGCCTGGAACGCGATCTTCCAGCATGACCTGAAAGGCCTGCTGGCCTATTCGACGATCTCCCACCTGGGCCTGATCACCCTGCTGTTCGGCCTGTCCACGCCGATGGCGGTGGTGGCCGGCGTGTTCCACATCCTCAACCACGCCACCTTCAAGGCCTCGTTGTTCATGGCCGCCGGCATCATCGACCATGAAACCGGCACCCGTGACATGCGCAAGCTCGGCGGCCTGCGCCGGTTGATGCCCTTCACCAGCGCGCTGGCGATCATCGCCTCGCTGGCCATGGCCGGCATTCCGCTGCTCAACGGCTTCCTGTCCAAGGAAATGCTGTTCGCCGAGGCCATCACCGCGCAGGGCCCGGAGCCGATGCGCATCGCGGTGTCGATCGCCGCGCTGCTGGCCGGCGTGCTGGGCGTGGCTTACAGCCTGCGCTTCGTGCATGACACCTTCTTCGGCAAGGGCCCGCACGACCTGGACCGGGTGCCGCACGAGCCGCCGCGTTTCATGAAGGTGCCGGTGGAGATCCTGGTGGTGCTGTGCGTGGCGGTCGGCGTGGCCCCGGCGCTCACCGTGGCACCGGTGCTGCACGCGGCGGCGTCCTCGATCCTGGGCCCGGCCATGCCGGCCTACAGCCTGTCGGTGTGGCACGGCGTCAACATGCCGCTGATGATGAGCATCGCCGGCGTGCTGGGTGGCGTTGCGCTGTACTTCGGCCTGCGCCGGTTGATCAACCTGCATGCGGTGATCATCCGCAGCACCGGGCGCAACCTGTTCCACAAGCAGCTGGACCTGGTGTTCGGCGTCGCCCACCGGCTCACCCAGGGGCTGGCCAACGGCAGCCTGCAGCGCATGTTGATGGCGCTGGTGGTGGTGGCGATCATCGTGGCCGCCGCGCCGTTCGTGGCCAACCCGGTGTCGCCCAACTGGCCCTCGCCACAGCCCATTCCGCTGCTGGGCTGGGCGTTGTGGGCGGTGATGATGGCCTGCGCGCTGGGCGCGCTGTTCGTGTACCGGCAGCGCCTGCTGGCGGTGCTGGTTACCGGGGGCGTGGGCCTGATGGTGTCGCTGACCTTCGTGTTCCTGTCCGCGCCAGACCTGGCGCTGACCCAACTGCTGGTGGAGATGGTGACGCTGGTGCTGATGCTGCTGGGCATGAACTACCTGCCGGCGCAGTCGCCACCGGAGAAGTCGCGCTGGCGCAAACGCCGCGACGCGCTGATCGCGGTAATCGGTGGCGGCGGCCTGGCCGCCATGGCCTACAGTGCGATGACCCTGCCGCCCAACACCATGGCCGGCGAACTACTCGCGCGTGCACTGCCCGAAGCGTACGGCGAGAACGTGGTCAACGTGATCCTGGTGGATTTCCGTGGCTTCGATACCTTCGGTGAGATCACCGTGTTCGGCATCGCCGCGCTGGTGGTGCACGCCATGCTGCGGCGTTCGCGGATGGCGCCGGAGCAGATCATGCCGGGCCCGCCGATCCAGCTGCCGGTGCCGGCCGACCTGGCCCAGGTGATGTTCCCGCTGACACTGACCGTGTCGATCTTCCTGTTCCTGCGCGGCCACAACGCGCCCGGCGGCGGCTTCATCGCCGGCCTGGTGCTGGCGGTGCCGCTGCTGATCCAGTACGTCATCCAGGGCACCACCTCGGTGGAATCGCGCTTCGGCTTCGATTACATCCGCTGCATCGGCGCGGGCCTGCTCATCGCCATCGTCAGCGGCTGCGCGTCGATGTTGTTCGGCGTGCCCTTCCTCACCAGCGGGCACCTGGACCTGGAGCTGCCGCTGATCGGCACGGTGCCGCTGGCCAGCGCGGTGGGCTTCGATACCGGCGTGTACCTGGTGGTGTTCGGCGGGGCAATGCTGATCCTGTCGATGATGGGCACGGTGAAGCCGTCGCGCACCCGCAACTCGCGCAAGGGCGAGATCGATCCCAACAACCGCTCGGCACGCACCGGGGAGACCCACTGATGGAACTGGCCCTGGCAAGCGCGATCGGCGTACTCGGTGCGATCGGCATCTACCTGCTGCTGCGCGCGCGCAGCTTCGACGTCATCCTCGGCATGACCTTCCTGTCCTACGCGACCAACCTGCTGATCTTCTCCGGCGGTCGCCTGGTCACCGGCAAGGCCCCCGTGCTGAAGGAAGGCGTGGACAGCACCCTGCGCAACTACACCGACCCGCTGCCGCAGGCCCTGGTGCTGACCGCAATCGTCATCGCCTTTGCGATGACCGCCGTGAGCATCGTGCTGGCCATGCGCAGCCGCAGCGACAACCACAGCGACCACGTCGACGCGCACGAGGATGAGGCCACGGAGCTGGCCGATACCGCGCCCGGCCGGGAGGGTGGCCCGTGAACCATGCGGTGATCCTGCCCATCCTGATTCCGCTGTTCGGTGCGGCCTGTTCGCTGTTCGTCGAGCACCGTCGCTACGGGCCGAAGGTGCAGCGCACCGTCGCCTGGACCACGCTCACCGCGTTGGCGGCGGCGGTGGCCCTGCTGTTTGCACAGACCGCCGATGGGACCATCGCGGTGTACCTGCTCGGCGACTGGCCCTCGCGGCTGGGCATCGCGCTGGTGGCCGACCGCCTGTCCAGCTGGATGCTGCTGACCACGCTGCTGCTGGCCATTCCGTGCCTGCTGCACGCCTGCTCGGGCTGGGACCGGCGCGCGCCGCACTTCCATGCGCTGTTCCAGTTCCAGCTGGTGGGCCTCAACGGCGCCTTCCTCACCGGCGACATCTTCAACCTGTTCGTGTTCTTCGAGGTGATGCTGATCGCCTCCTACGGCCTGCTGCTCAGTGGCGGGCGCGGGCTGCGCATGCGCATCGGCCTGCACTACGTGGTGTTCAACGTCACCGCTTCGACGCTGTTCCTGATCGCATTGGGGCTGCTGTACGCCTCGCTGGGCTCGCTCAACATGGCCGAGCTGTCCCAGCGCATCGCCGAGGTGCCGCCCACGCATCTGACCCTGGTGAAGGCCACGCTGGGCCTGCTGCTGCTGGTGTTCTGCAGCAAGGCCGCGCTGATGCCGCTGTACCTGTGGCTGCCGGAAGCCTACGCGCGCGCACCGGCGGCGGTGGCGGCGCTGTTTGCGATCATGACCAAGGTCGGGCTGTACGCGGTGCTGCGGGTGAGCTCGCTGTGGTTCGGCGAAGATGCCGGCGCCATGGCCGGCTACGGCAGCCAGTGGCTGTTCTGGGCCGGCGTGGCCACCTTGCTGCTGGGCGGCCTGGGCGTGCTCGCCGCCGCGCGCCTGCGCGTGTTGATCTCCTACCTGGTGGTGGTCTCGGCCGCCACGCTGTTCATCGCCTTCTCGATCCGCACCCCGCAGGTGCTGTCGGCGGGCCTGTATTACCTGCCGCACAGTACGTTCGTGGCGGCGGCGTTGTTCCTGATCGCCGACCTGATCCGCCGCCGCCGTGGTGGCGCCAGCGACCGCAAGGAAATCATCGCGCCGATGCCCGGCAAGGAGACACCTGCGGTGCTGTTCCTGATCGCCGCGGTGTCGGTGGCCGGCCTGCCGCCGCTGTCCGGCTTCCTTGCCAAGGCCGCGCTGCTGGCCGGCATGCCGGCGGCGTACACCGGCGTGGTCTGGGCGGCGGTGCTGGGCAGCAGCCTGATGGTGATCGTCGGCATCACCCGCGGCGGCATCCGCCTGTTCTGGCGGGTGCCGGTGCTGGAGGAAGGCGTGCCACCGCCGCGCAAGGCGCCTACCCGCACCGTGGAACTGTTCGCCGCCGCGCTGCTGCTCTGCTATGGCATCGGCATGAGCCTGTTCGCCAACCCGTTGATGCAGTACACCGACGCCATGGCCACGCAGCTGCTCACCCCGCAGGACTACGTGGGTGAGCTGCGCGCGACCACGCCGGAGATCCGCCAGCCATGAGCCGCCGCCCGTTCCTTCGCCGCCTGTTCCCCTCGACCTCGCTGAGCGTGATGGTCACCGGGTTCTGGGTGCTGATGTCCGACAGTTTCACCCTCGGCCAGATCCTGCTCGGCATGCTGCTGGGCGTGGTGGTGCCGCTGTTCGCCGCGCGGCTGGACCGCGAGTTCGCGCGCATTGGTTCGCTGCGGCCGCTGCCGAAGCTGATCTGCGTGACGCTGTGGGACATCCTGGTTTCCAACATCCGCGTGGCGGTGCAGGTCCTCGGCCCGGAACGCCGCATCCACCCCGGCTTCATCTGGCTGCCGCTGGATATCGCCAACATCCACGGCATCGCCGCGCTCACCAGCATGATCACCCTGACCCCGGGCACGGTCTCGGCCGCGCTGTCCGACGACCGTCGCCACCTTCTGGTGCACGTGCTGCACCTGGACGATCCGGACGAGCTGATCCGCCAGATCAAGAGCCGTTACGAAGCCCCGCTGATGGAGATTTTCCCATGACCGGTTTCACCTTCATCCAGACCACCATGGCGGTGTGCATGCACGTGGTCGGGCTGGCCATGCTGCTGGCCACCTGGCGCCTGCTGCGCGGGCCGACCGTGCCCGACCGGATCCTGGCGCTGGACACGCTGTCGGTGACGGCCATCGCCGAGCTGATGCTGTTCGGCATGTACCTCAATTCGGCGGTGTACTTCGAAGCCGCGCTGGTGATCGCGATGCTGGGCTTCGGCAGCACCGTGGTGCTGAGCAAGTTCGTGCTGCGCCGGGACATCGTCGAATGATCACCTTCATCCAGGTCGCGCTGTCGCTGCTGCTGCTGTTCGGCTGCTTCTTCATCCTGGTCGGCGCGCTGGGGCTGGTGAAGCTGTCCACGTTCTTCAAGCGCCTGCATGCGCCGACCAAGGCCAGCACGCTGGGCGTGGGCTGCGTGCTGGCCGGCTCGGTGCTGTACCACATCTTCCTGGGCGAAGACCCGCAGCCGCGCGAGCTGCTGATCACCGTATTCCTGTTCATCACCGCACCGATCAGCGCGCACATGATGGCCAAGGCGGCGCTGTCGCTGATGATGGAGAAGCGGCCGAGCCTGCCGGGGCATGAGACGGCGAAGGAAGAGCAGTTGCCGCCGCCGCTGCCGCGCAATGTGACGGAGGGGCGCGATGATGATGAACGCGTCGCCACGCGCACGGATCCGACCGCGCCTCCGGAGGCGTAGGGACACGCCATGCGTGTCCGCGCGGTGATGGAAGGACATGCGCGGCGTGTCCCTACCCGATCAAGGCAAGCTCCAGCGCGATCCACGCCAGGAACGCCACCAGCAGGATCCCGCCCTCGCGCCGGCTGATGGCCAGGTCGCCCTTGAGCATCGGGTACAGCACCAGCACGAAGGCGATCGCCGCCGGCAGTTCCAGCTTCACGAACGACTCGGGCAGCGCCAGCGGGCGCAGCGCGGCCATGCCGCCGACCACGACCAGCAGGTTGAACAGGCTCGAACCGATCACGTGGCCCAGCACCATGTCACCCTGGCCACGGCGCGCCGCCACGATCGCGGCGGCCACCTCCGGCAGCGCCGTACCGATGGCCACCGGCAGCAGGCCCACCAGCAAGGGCGACCAGCCCAGGCTGGCCCCCATCACCGGCGCGGCACCCACCACCCAGCGCGCGCCGTAGTACAGGCACACCGCTGCGAACACTACCCGCAGCACATTGAGGAACAGCCCGGTGCGGGTCATTGCATAACCGGCAATCGCCTCGCGCACCGGCTCGGATTCGCGTCGCGCCTGGCGCAGCACGAAGGCAAGCAGCGCCACGAAGCCCAGCAGCAGTACGGCACCTTCCCAGCGCGCGATCACCCCATCCAGGCCGAATACGATCAGGGCCAGGCTGGCCACCGCCAGCAGCACCAGCAACGGCGAGAGCAGGCGTGCCCGCACCAGCAGCGGCGCGGCAAGCGCGGCCAGTGCCAGGGTCAGGCCCACATTGACGATGTTGCTGCCCACCGCGTTGCCGAGCGCCAGCTCCTCGGCGCCGACCACGAACGCACGGGCGTTGACCACCAGTTCGGGCAGGGACGTACCGAAGGTCACCAGCAGCAACCCGGCCACGAACGGAGACGCACCGAAGCGCTGGGCCAGCCCTGAGGCGGCCTTGACGATGGAGTCGCCGCCGAGTGCAAGCAGCAGCAGGCCCAACAGGAACCAGGCAGTGGCAGCGATCATCGATGGATCCCCAGGTGGCGTGGCCCGATTCTAGGGCCAGTTCCGGCCCGGCGCACAGGCGGTGCGCACGGGGCCGGGTCACCCGGCCCCGTGCCGTGGCTCAGGAGCAGCCTTCCACGTAATCCACCTGCGGGGTCTTGCCGACCCGCCAGGCGGTGACGGTGCCATCGCCGTTGATCTCGAAGTTGACTGTCGCCGCACCCTCGGCGGCCGGACGCACGCGCAGGTTGTGGCCCTTCTCGTCGTACTTGTGCGGGGTCAGGTCGCCACGATCGGGGTACAGCGTCTGCAGCTGGCCCAGCGACATGCCGACCTTGCCGCCACCCGGCGCCACGATGCGGTCGTTGCGGACGTCATAGCGCACCAGCCGCTTGCCCTCGATCATCAGGATCACGTCATCGGCCTGGCTGCCCTGCGGGCGCAGTGCGTGGCAATAGTCATCGGCGACGTCGCCCTGCAGCGGCTCCTTCCATGCCGCGCGGACCTCATCGAGGGTCGCACCCAAGGTCAACGGGCCGTACCCATCCAGGCGTGCAGGACCCTGCGTGGCAGGATCGGCCGCGGGTGCTGCAGGTACCACCGCGTCCGCAGCCGGTTCCACCACCGAAGCCTCGGCATCGGCCGACGGGGGCTCCGGGTGGCGGTCGCAGCCCGCCAGTGCGATTGCGATACCGAATGCCAACACGCTTGCCAGCTGCTTCATATGCCCGCCCTCCTGTCAGTGGCTCGCAGGCTAGCGTGGGGGACGTGCAGCGCGTGCATACATAGCGTGTTTGTCATCACAGTTACACCTGTGGCGTTCAGGCTCGGCCTGCACCGCTTCGACCCCACGCCCATGCAACCGCGCAAGACCGACCTCGCCCGTGACGCCCTGCAGGCCCACCGCGCGCCCCTGGACATGCGCCAGCGGCGCCTGCTGATCCTGTGCGATGGCCAGCGCGACCTGTCCCAGCTCACCGCCATGATCGGGCCGGAAGCGTCGGCGATGGTGATCCAGCTGATCCAGACCGGCTATCTGGTGTCCACTGCGCCGCCCGAACCGATGCCAGCGCCCGAGTCCGTTGCGGCCACGGCTGCGGGCCCGGCGCCGGGAAGTGCCGCTCCCGTCACCGAACGTCGGCGTTCGCTGGTGGCCGCACGCATCTACCTGCTCGGCATTCTCGAACTTCAACGGCACCCGCAGGCCGCCGCGCTGTTGTACGCCCTGCAGCAGGCGCGCAGCGACGAGCAGGTGGTAGGCGCGCTGCGCAGTGCCCTCGATGCGCTGCCTGGGCTGACCTCCGCCGGCTACTGCGAGCGCGTCCGCCAGCGCCTGTTCGAAGTGCTGCCGGAGACGCACCTGGCACAGCTGGAGCAGGCCGGCGCGGTCGCCAGCTGATCGTCGCTGCCCGTGTGTGATTACGCCTGGAAGTTCTTCTTCAGGCCCTGCCAGCAGTGCTGGTAGCCGCGCTGGCGGTGCGCCGCGTCCATCGCCTGCGCGGTGGGGCGAATCACGCCACGCGTTTCGAACATGAAGGCCATGGTGTCCTTGATCACGTCCGGCCGGCTCAGGTCGGCAGCGGACGCCTTCTCGAACGTGGCAGCATCCGGCCCGTGGCCGCTCATGCTGTTGTGCAGGGACGCGCCACCGGGCACGAAGCCTTCAGCCTTGGCGTCATAGGCGCCGTGGATCAGCCCCATGAACTCGCTGGCGATGTTGCGGTGGAACCACGGCGGCCGGAAGGTGTCCTGGGCCACCAGCCAGCGCGGCGGGAAGATCGCGAAATCCATGTTGCTGGTGCCCGGGGTGTCGCTGGGCGAATGCAGCACCAGGAAGATCGATGGATCCGGGTGGTCGTGGCTGATCGAGCCGATGGTGTTGAAGCGGCGCAGGTCATAGCGGTACGGCGCATAGTTGCCGTGCCAGGCCACCACATCCAGCGGTGAGTGATCGATGTCCGCACGCCACAGCTGGCCCTGGAACTTGGCGATCAACGCGAAGGCACCGTCGACGTCCTCGTAAGCCGCGTGCGGCGTTTCGAAATCACGCGGGTTGGCCAGGCCGTTGGAACCGATCGGGCCCAGGTCGGGCAATTTCAGCAGCGCACCGAAGTTTTCGCAGATGTAGCCGCGCGCCTGCCCGTCGGGCAGTTCGACGCGGAAACGCACGCCACGCGGGATCACCGCGATCTGCTGCGGTTCGATCTCGATCACGCCCAGTTCGGTCAGCAGGCGCAGCCGGCCCAGCTCCGGCACGATCAGCAGTTCGCCATCGGCGTCGTAGAAGTAACGCCCCTGCATGTCCGCCGTGGCGGCGTACAGGTGGATGCCGACGCCGCCGTGCGCGTCCGGCGAACCATTGCCGCCCATGGTGTACAGGCCGTCGACGAAGTCCGTCGGCGTGGTGGGCAACGGCAGCGGATCCCAACGCAGCTGGTTGGGCGACACCGCCCCCTGCGCGAAATCGCTGTGCAGGCGCGGCTGCGCATAGGGCTGGAATTCCCCATGCGTCACCGCCGGACGGATGCGGTACAGCCAGCTGCGCCGGTTGCTGCCGCGCGGCGCGGTGAACGCCGTGCCGGACAGCTGTTCGGCGTACAGTCCATGCGCCACCCGCTGCGGCGAGTTGCGGCCCACCGGCAGCGCGCCGGGAACCGCTTCACTGGCGAATTCGTTGCCGAAACCGGTCTGGTAGCCGCGCGATTCGAGGGAGTTGGGCATGGTCGGGTCCTGGAAGACAGCGAGATGGAATTACAGCACGCCGCGCTTGATCTGGTCGCGCTCGATGCTTTCGAACAGCGCGGTGAAGTTGCCTTCGCCAAACCCTTCATTGCCCTTGCGCTGGATGATCTCGAAGAAGATCGGGCCGATGCAGTTGGTGGTGAAGATCTGCAGCAGCTTGCGCTGCTTGGTCTCCGGATCCGCATCGATCAGGATCTTGTTCTTCGCCAGGCGCGCCACGTCTTCACCATGGCCGGGCACGCGCATGTCGATCACGTCGAAATAGGTGTCCGGCGTGTCCAGGAACTCCACGCCCTGCGCACGCATCGCCTCGACGGTGTCGTAGATGTTTTCGGTGAAGCAGGCGATGTGCTGGATGCCCTCGCCCTTGTAGGCGTCCAAGTATTCGTTGATCTGGCTCTTCGGGTCGGACGATTCATTGAGCGGAATGCGCACGATGCCGTCCGGTGCGGTCATCGCCTTGGATACCAGGCCGGTCTTGAGGCCCTTGATGTCGAAGTAGCGGATTTCGCGGAAGTTGAACAGGCGCTCGTAATAGTCCGACCACTGCTGCATGTTGCCGAAGTACAGGTTGTGGGTCAGGTGGTCGATGAAGGTCAGGCCGAACCCGACCGGGTTCTGGTCCACGCCTTCGATCGGTGCGTAGTCGGTATCGAACATGCTGCCGGCGGCGCCATAACGGTCCACCAGGTACAGCATGCAGTCGCCGATGCCCTTGATGATCGGGGCCGGCACGGCCTTGGTTTCCGGCTTGAAGTCGATCGCTTCGGCACCGTTGCCGAGCGCCATCTGGAACACCTGATCGCCCGGCTTCTGGAAGCGGATGGCGAAACCACAGGCGCACGGGCCGTGCTTCTCGGCGAAGTCCGACGCGAACGAATCGGGTTCTTCGTTGACCAGGAAGTTCACCCCGCCCTGGCGGTACACGGTGATGGCGCGCTGCTTGTGGCGCAGCACCGCGGTGAAGCCCATCTTGCGGAAGTAATCGTGGAGCTCGGCGCCACGTCCGGCCGGCGCGGCGAATTCAACGAATTCGAACCCATCGATGCCCATCGGGTTCTCGAAGGTGGTGACCTGCATGCCCGGGTTGGGGGCGTGCGACGCGGTTGCGGGCTGGCTGCTCATGACGTGGCTCCAAAGCGGCCCACCCCCGGAAAAAAACCAGGTGCGGGCGGAAGGCAGACCCGCGAGAATGCGGAGTCCGGAAAGAAGGTTATAGTTTCACATGAAACCACCATCAAGGTGCACCGCAGCATGAGCCCACCCGATCCCAGCAGCCAGACCATCCGCGCCACGCACGCCCTGCTCGACCTGGAGCAGTTCCTGCCGTACCGGCTGAGCGTTTTGTCCAACCGGGTCAGCGGCAACATCGCCAAGCTGTATGGGGACCGTTATGGTCTGGCGATTCCCGAATGGCGGGTGATCACCATCCTGGCGCTGTACCCGGGCTCATCGGCAAGCGAGGTCTCCGACCGCACCGCGATGGACAAGGTGGCGGTGAGCCGGGCCGTGGCCAGACTGCTCGAACGCGGCTTCATCAAGCGTGAAACCCACGGCGATGACCGCCGACGCTCGGTGCTGGCGCTGTCGGCGGCCGGGTTCGAGGTCTACGAGACCATCGCCCCGCTGGTGATCGAGATTACCCGCAAGCTGATGTCGGTGCTGAGCGAGGAGGAGGAGCAGATGCTGGAGAAGCTGATCCTGCGCCTGGCCGGCGAAGGCCTGCAGCGAATGGATGAAGGCTGATTAACTGAGGTGCTTGCGCCGCGCGTGTACCCACGGGGCGGCCAACGCGCCGATGGCACCGGCGGCCAGGCCCAGTGATGCCGCCACCGCGGCCGCTTCCAGCGCACCCGGCAGGGCCAGCGCGGCGATCACCAGAAGCGCGGCCGGCAGTGCGATGAAGGTGGCCAGGAAGTAGCGCCAGCGCGGCGCCCAGGTGCCGACCTGGAGCAGGCTGACCGGCATCCAGGTTTCGCCCGAGGCATCTTCGGCGATCTTGGCGGCCACCTTGGGCAGGTCCACTTCGACCGGACCCTTGCCGGTGCGGGCGGTGGCCAGCGCGCGCGCCACCTCGTCGATCGACGGATACGAGGTTGGCCACGTCACGGGCGCAGTGACCCCATAGGCCGTCAGCACCGGCACGCTCAGCCACGGCGCCAGCAGCGGCCGCAGCTTGCGCCGGTCCAGCACGCACCACACCTGGGCCACGCCGTTGGCCACCACGCTGTACAGCGCCAGCTGGCCCGGCTCCGGGTACGGCAGCACGTGCACCCGCGCGGCCATGCTGGTGTAGCCCATGTCGCGCAGGAAGCCGGGCCGGGTGCGGCCCTCGTGCGCCCAGGCCAGGCCCAGCGGCGCAATCAGGTAGGCCTCCGCCGCATCCTTCACGCCTGCCGTGGCGCGGTCATCGCTGGCCAGGAAGAACGCCAGCGACTTCGGCTCGGCCACATCGGCCTGGTCCCAACGGCCGCTGTCGCCCAGCACGTGCTTGAGCGGCAGCCGCGCGGGCGCGGTTTCGGCCTTGGTGGCGTTGTGCAGGTAGGGCAGCACCGAGAGCACGAAGCTCTGTAGATCCACCCCGCGCGTGCCGGTGCCCTGCCATTCGCTGGGCAGCAGGCCCACCAGCGCCGGGTTGCGCGCCAGCTGGTCGAGTTGGGCCTTCTGTTCGACCAGCTTCTGCACCGCCGCCTTGAGCAGCACGTTGTCGGGCACCGACACCTGCGGCAGGCGGTAGAGCGTGGCCCCGGGTGCCGGGGTATCCGCCTCGCTGCCTGCGTCGTGCGCCGAATGGTCGTCCAGCAGGACATCCGCGGGGGGCAGGCTCACGCCGACGGCGGCGTCCAGGGAGATATCCGATGTGCTGTCGCTGGCGCCGGGCTGCATGCGTTCAATCCATGAGGTCCTTGGACATAGCGGCAGCGAAACGGGCATCTGTAGGGCGGACAAAAAAAATGCCGCGATGATCGCGGCATTTTCTGTTCCGGTCAGGGCGCCTTCGGCGGCGCCCATTTCTTCATGAAGGCAAGGAAGCGTTCGCGGTTGTAGCCCTTGGGCTGGCCCTTGTCGGCCTCCAGTTCGCCGGTGAACTGCGAATGCAGCAGCGTGCCCTGCGCATCCAGCACGAACAGGTGCGGGTAGCCCTTGATCTGCGGGAACTGCGACAGGAAGGCGGCGTTTTCGTTGTCTTCGCTGTAGTTGACCTTCATCCAGACGTAGTTGGCATCGCGGAAGCTGCGGATCTCCGCATCGCCCTCGATGAACGCGTCCAGCAGGTGGCACCACGAGCACCACTCCCCACCCACGTCCAGCACGATCCGCTTGCCACCGCGCTGGGCCTCGACCTTGGCGGTGGCCAGGTCGGCGACCGGGTCGCGGGCCGGATCGAACTGCGCGTTGAGTCCGGCGACCGCGGCGACATCCGCCGCGGCCGGGGTGTTGCCCGAGGCCACCGGTTGGCCGGGATCGGCCACCGGTGGCTTCTGTTCGGTGGTGTCCAGCGGCTGCGCAGGTGCAGCAGTGGGCGCCGATGGCGAACAGGCGGCCAGCAGGCCGGCCATGAGCATCGGGGACCACCGCGTTTTCATGCGCATCGCAGACCTCACTTGACGCCGTGCATCAGCTTGTTGATCAGCGGGGCGATCAGGAACAGCAGCACGCCCGAGCCCATCAACGCCCAGAAACCGAAGGTGTAACCGGTCAGCGCCGATTCGACGGTCATGCCGCTTTCGCCGCTGACGATGCCGGCGAAGATGCCCGACAGGTTGTTGCCGATGCCGGTGGACAGGAACCAGCCGCCCATGCCGAAGCCGACCAGGCGCACCGGGGCCAGCTTGGTCACCATCGACAGGCCGATCGGCGACAGGCACAGCTCACCGACGGACTGGATCACGTAGACCATGAACAGCGTCCAGAACGGGATCTTGCCATCCACCACCATGCTCGACAGCGCCAGCATCAGCAGCGCGAACGCGGCGCCATTGAACAGCAGGCCCAGGCCGAACTTGCGCGGAATGGACGGGTTGGCACGGCCCAGCTTGATCCAGATCCAGGCAATGATCGGTGCCAGCGCGATGATGGCCACCGAGTTCACCGACTGGAACCACGCGGTCGGGAAGGTCCAGTTGCCCAGCTTGCGGTTGACGATCTCATCGGCCAGGAAGGTGAAGGAGCTGCCGGCCTGTTCGAAGAACATCCAGAACATCACGTTGAAGGTGAAGATGATCAGCATGGCGATCACGCGGTCGCGCTGGACCTTGCCTTCGCGGATGCCTTCGACCAGCAGCAGCACGCCCAGGGCAATGAACATCACGCCCAGGATCCAGGCCAGCGCGGTCGCGCCGGTGGACAGCAGGAAGTAGGCCACCGGAATGGCCACCAGCGAGCCGACGAACACCATCACCACGCGGCCGAGGCCTTCACCACCCACCGGCGGTGCACCGATGCCCTTCAGGCCGGCGCGACCGATGTAGAACCACACCAGGCTCAGCAGCATGCCGACGCCCGAGGCGATGAACACCATCTTGTAGGCCGGCATGGCTTCGGTACCGAAGACCTTTTCGGCCAGGTACTGGGTGAACACCGGGGCGATCATCGCGCCGATGTTGATGCCCATGTAGAAGATGGTGAAGCCCGAATCGCGGCGCTCATCCTTCAGGCCGTACAGCTTGCCGACCATGGTGGAGATGTTCGGCTTGAACAGGCCGTTGCCGATGATGATCGTGGCCAGGCCGAACTCGAACACTTCCTTGTTCGGCATGGCGACCATGAACAGGCCGGCGGCCATGATCACCGCGCCGGTCAGGATCGAGCGCTGGTACCCCAGCACGCGGTCGGCCACGTAGCCACCAAAGATGGCCGCGGCATACACCAGCGCCAGGTAGGCACCGTAGGTGCGGCTGGCCGCAGCCTGCCCGGCCGAGTCGCCGTCGAAGAACTGGGCCACGATGTACAGCACCAGCGCCCAGCGGATCCCGTAGAACGCGAAGCGCTCCCAGAACTCGGTCATGAACAGCATCCACAGCGGGCGCGGATGGCCCAGCGTGGTCTTGAACTCCGGCAGCGCCGGTTCGGGAACGGATTTCGCGGCGGCGTCTACGCTCATGCGGGATTCCTGGGTTCGGTGGAAGACATGCACGTCCGATGTGCGAAACAACGCGGGAGAATCCCAGAACAACGGCGTTCACGTCAAATACACACCAATCTGTGCAGCTGGCCGCATGGTCGCTGAACTTGCATCTGCAACTACCGCCCCACGGCCGCCAGCGCAGCAACGGCGGGGCCTGCCGCACCGTAAGGGGGATGCGGCGGGAAAACATGAATGGGCCAGCCGCGCCCCCCCGCCGGCTCAGGCGTCCGGCGGCATCGGGTCGTCGTTGCGGATCGTGGTGCGCACCTGGAACAGTTCCGGGAAGAAGGTCAGCTCCAGCGCCTGGCGCAGGAACCCCACCCCGCTGGAGCCGCCGGTGCCACGCTTGAAGCCGATCACCCGCATCACGGTGCGCATGTGGCGGAAGCGCCAGAGCTGGAAGGCGGTTTCCAGGTCCACCAGGTCCTCGCACAGCGCGTACTCGCGCCAGTAGCGGTCGGTGTTCTGGTAGATCCGCTCGAACACCGGGTGCAGCGCATCGTCGGCCACGTGCGGCTGCCGCCAGTCGCGGTCGATGTAGCCCGCCGGGATGGCATGCCCGAAGCGGGCCAGGTAACGCAGGAATTCCTCGTACAGGCTGGGCGCGTCCAGCACCTCCTGCAATTGGGCCTGGCCGGCCGGGTCGTGCGAGAACACCTGCAGCATCTGCGCGTTCTTGTTGCCCAGCAGGAATTCGATGTAGCGGTACTGCAGCGACTGGAAACCCGACGACGGGCCGAGCACATCGCGGAAACCCATGTACTCCGAAGGGGTCAGCGTTTCCAGTACCGACCACTGCTCGGTCAGCTGGCGCAGCACCTGCTTGCTGCGCGCCAGCACCTTCTGGCACTGCCAGACCTGGTCGCGCTGCAGGAACCCGATCGCCGCGCGCAGCTCATGGGCCAGCAGCTTCAGCCACAGCTCCGAGGTCTGGTGCTGGATGATGAAGAGCATCTCGTCGTGGTGCGGCGGGTTGGACAGCGGCTGCTGCGCCGAGAGCAGCTGGTCCAGCCGCAGGTAGCCGCCGTAGGTCAGGCGCCCCTCCAGGTCGGTGTGGATACCGGCTTCAAGGTCGCGTTGGTTCTTGTCGACAGACATGGCGGGGGCCGCTGGAGGGGGCCAAAAGGGTAGCGCACCGCCTGCACCGGCGGGTGGGAGATGCCATGCGCAGGCGTGTGGTGGCCGACCGGGGACCCGAATCTGCGCGGCGGGGGGGGTTGCCCGCCTGCCGGACAGCGGCCTGCCACGGTCCGCTCATGCCCCGTTGATACAACTGAATACGTTGACGCCATTGGCGTTGCGGGCCCCTGATGGGGTATACCGGGCCGATGTCCCCCGGGACAGTATGCTGCGCCGCAGGACGCCTTTTTCATACGCCGTCCTTAACATGGCAATTCATATCATTTGTAACTTCCTGTCGAAGGTGCAGTACGCAATGACGGTTGCCGCTGAGTTCAAGATCGAATACCTGCAGTACCTGGACACGGACGGCACGCTCGTCCGCGATGACCTGCCCGAAGCCCTGCGCGACCCGCGCGCGCTGCTGCCGATGTTCAAGCAGATGCTGTTCGTGCGCGTGTTCGACGGCAAGTCGATCGCGTTGCAGCGCACCGGCAAGCTGGGTACCTATGCCGCCTGCCTGGGCCACGAAGCCGCCCATGTCGGCATCGGCGCTTCCATGCAGAAGGACGACGTGTTCGCGCCGTCCTACCGCGAGTACGGCGCGATGTTCATGCGTGGCGTGCGCCCGCGCGACGTCCTGATGTACTGGGGCGGCGACGAGCGTGGCAACGACTACGGCGGCAATGCGGCCAAGGACTTCCCGTTCTGCGTGCCGATTTCCACCCAGTGCCTGCACGCCGCCGGCGCTGCACTGAAGTTCAAGCTCAACCAGGAAAAGCAGATCGCCGTGGCTGTCTGCGGTGACGGTGGCAGCTCCAAGACCGACTTCTACGCAGCATTGAACTCGGCCGGTGCCTACAAGCTCCCGCTGATCCTGTGCATCGTCAACAACGGCTGGGCCATCTCGGTCCCGCGTTCGGCCCAGACCGGTGCCGAAACGCTGGCGCAGAAGGGCCTGGCCGGTGGCCTGCACTGCCTGCAGGTAGACGGCAACGACCTGATCGCGGTGATGGCCGCCATGCTGCAGGCACGCGAACGCGCGCTGGCCGGCGACGGCGGCACCGTGCTGGAACTGATGACCTACCGCCTGTCCGACCACACCACCGCCGATGACGCGCGCCGCTACCGCGACGATGCCGAGGTCAAGGATGCCTGGCAGCGCGAGCCGATGCTGCGCCTGCGCAAGTACCTGATCGGTGCCGGCGTGTGGAGCGAGGAAGAGGAACAGGCCTGGACCGTGGAATGCGGCAAGCGCGTGGATGAAGAGGTGAACCTGTACCTCAACACCCCGGTGCAGCCGGTCGAGGCGATGTTCGACTTCCTGTATGCCGATCCGCCGCAGGACCTGCTGGTCCAGCGCGCACAGGCGATCGCCCTGGAGCAGCGCCATGGATGAGATCAAGAACGGCGCGCCCGGCGCGCAGACCAACGCCGCCGACAGCGCTGCCATCGCGCGCGGAGAAGAGAGCATGACCACCACCCCCATCACCCTCATCGAAGCCATCACCCAGGCCTTGGCGTGGGAGCTGGAACACGACAAATCGGTGCTGGTGCTGGGCGAGGATGTCGGCGTCAACGGCGGCGTGTTCCGCGCCACCGCCGGCCTGCAGCAGCGCTTCGGCGCCGACCGCATCCTGGACACCCCGCTGGATGAAACCACCATCGCCGGCCTGACCATCGGCCTGGCGGCGCAGGGCATGAAGCCGGTGGCCGAAGCCCAGTTCGATGGCTTCATGTACCCGATGGTGGACCACATCATCTGCCACGCCGCACGCCTGCGTTACCGCACGCGTGGCCGCCTGCACTGCCCGATGGTGCTGCGCGTGCCGTGGGGCGGCGGCATCCGTGCGCCGGAACACCACAGCGAAGCCAACGAGGCGATCTTCACCAACGTGCCGGGCCTGCGCGTGGTGCTGCCGTCCTCGCCGCAGCGTGCCTACGGCCTGCTGCTGGCCGCGATCCGCGAACCGGATCCGGTGATCTACATGGAACCCAAGCGCATCTACCGCCAGTACAAGGAAGTGGTGGTCAACGATGGCGAAGCGCTGCCGCTGGACGTCTGCTTCGTGCTGCGCGACGGCACCGACGTGACCCTGGTGACCTGGGGCGCGCAGGTGAAGGAAGCACTGGAAGCGGCCGACAAGCTGGCCGGCGAAGGCATCAGTGCCGAAGTGATCGACGTGGCCACGCTGCGCCCGCTCGACTTCGCCACCATCGCCGAATCGGTGGCCAAGACCGGCCGCTGCGTGATCGTGCAGGAAGCCCCGAAGACCGCGGGCTTCGGCGCTGAAATCGCCGCGCGCCTGGCCGAGGAATCGCTGTACGACCTGCTGGCACCGGTCGAACGTGTCACCGGCTACGACACCCACATTCCGCTGTTCCGCCTGGAAATGAAGTACCTGCCCAGCGTGGACCGGATCGTGAGCGCGGCCAAACGCGCGGTGGCGGCGGGCTGACATGCGGGCCAGACTTCTGGGCCCGTACCGCAGCCAGTACCCCAACCCGCTCCGGTTCCGCACCGGCCAGATCGTCGAACTGGGTGTTCGTGACGAGGAATGGCCGGCGTTTGCCTGGGTACGCACCGATGACGGGCGTGCCGGCTGGGCACCGGTGGCGTGGTTGCAGTTGCTGGACGATGGCCGCGCAGAGGCCCTGCGCGACTATGACGCCCGCGAACTGGACGTGGACAGCGGTGAAATGGTCAAGCTGCATCATGAACACGGCGGCTGGTGGTGGTCTGAACGCGCGAACGGCGCGACGGGCTGGCTGCCGGCCCGCGATCTCGAACTGCTGGAAGAGAAATGCACATGAGTGAGAACAAGAATTTCCACCTGCCCGACCTCGGCGAAGGCCTGCCCGACGCCACCATCGTCGAGTGGTTCGTCAAGGAAGGCGACGTGATCACGCTCGACGAGCCGCTGGTCTCCATGGAGACCGCCAAGGCCGTGGTTGAAGTGCCCTCGCCGTTCTCCGGCAAGGTGCTGAAGCTGGCCGGCGGTGCCGGCGACATCATTCCCACCGGCAGCGTGCTGGCCCAGTTCGAACTGGACCCGAACCTGCCGCAGCGCGCCGATGGCCAGGACACCGGCCACAGCCACGGCCATGCCGCACCGGCGCCCACGCCGAGCACCGGCCAGGCTGCCCCGGCCCAGCCGGACAAGGTGGTGGCATCCGATGACGGTGGCGAGATCGCCAAGCCGGGCGCCGAGCGCGATGACGCCGGCACCGTGGTCGGCGCGATGCAGAGCTCCAATGCCGTGCACGCCGAACAGGCGGTGGCGGTCGGCGGGGTCAAGGCCGTGCCGGCCGTGCGTGCCACCGCGCGCAAGCTGGGCGTGGACCTGGCCCGCGTGCGTGCCACCGGCGCCGATGGCGCGGTGACCATGGCCGACGTCAAGCAGGCTGCCGCCGATGGCAGCGCCAAGGTCGGCGCCGCGCCGGCACCGGTGGCTGCTGCCCC
>DGIP01000345.1:396-15091 GCA_002386405.1 Stenotrophomonas maltophilia | reverse complement strand
GACCCGGGTTCCCGCGCCAAGATCGCTGTTATCTCGAACGACTCGTCGATCGATCCGGTCGGCGCCTGCGTCGGTATGCGTGTTTCGGGCGTTCAGGTCGTTGTCGGCGAACTGCAGGGCGAAAAGATCGACATCATTCCGTGGAGCCAGGATCCGGCTTCCTTCATCGTCAACGCCCTGCAGCCGGCTGAAGTCGCCAAGGTCGTTCTCGACGAGGATGCAGAGCGTATCGAAGTCGTGGTTCCGGATGAGCAGCTGTCGCTGGCCATCGGCCGCCGCGGCCAGAACGTTCGCCTCGCTTCGCAGCTGACCGGCTGGGATATCGACATCATGACGGAAGCCGAAGAGTCGGAACGCCGTCAGAAGGAATTCAACGAGCGCACCAACCTGTTCATGGAAGCTCTCGATGTCGACGAAATGGTCGGCCAGGTGCTTGCTTCGGAAGGCTTTGCCCAGGTCGAGGAACTGGCCTACACCAATCTCGACGAAATCTCGTCGATCGACGGCTTCGACGAAGACACGGCCAACGAAATCCAGACCCGCGCCCGCGAGTACCTGGAGCGTATCGAAGCTGAAAACGATGCCAAGCGCGTCGCACTCGGCGTCCAGGACGAGCTGAAGCAGATCGAAGGCCTTACCGCCCAGATGCTGGTTGCGCTCGGCGAAGAAGGCATCAAGACGGTCGAGGACTTCGCCGGCTTCGCTGCTGACGATCTCGTTGGCTGGTCGGAACGCAAGGATGGCGAGACCAAGAAGTTCGAGGGCACGTTCTCCAAGTTCGACGTTTCCCGCGTCGAGGCTGAAAACATGATCGTTCAGGCCCGTCTGCTCGCAGGCTGGATCACCGAAGAAGATCTCGCCAACGAACAGGCTGATGATGAGGCCGAGGAGGAGGCCGTCGCCGCCGATCAGGAATGATCGCGGACGACAATGGTGCGGATGATGCAGATATTTGGCCGGACGATTTCGTCGTGAACGACCGTACCTGCATCGTCACCCGCGAGGCGACAGACCCGAAGGACCTTATCAGGTTCGTCCGCGCTCCCGACGGGAGCGTGGTTCCGGATTTGAAACGGCAGCTTCCCGGACGGGGCTGCTGGATCAAGGCGGAACGAGAGCTTGTCGACCGGGCGGTTAAGCGGAAGCTGTTTTCTCGCGCTTTCAAGAGCGAGACGAAAGCGGCGGACGATCTCGGCGCACTGGTCGATCGGCTTTTGGTCGCCGACCTTGCCGGAATGATGAACATGGCGCGCAAGGCCGGTCAGTTCGTTTCCGGCGCGATGAAGGTCGATGCCGCAGTCCGCTCGGGAGCCGCCGCCGGCGTTTTCCATGCTTCCGATGCTGCGGCAGACGGCGTTCGAAAGATAGACCAGGCCCGAAAGGCCTTTAAGCTCGGCACCGATGCCGAACATGACATTCCGGCCTTTTTGCTCCTCACCGGGGCGGAATTGGACGAAGTGATGGGCGAGAATGCTTTTATCCATGCTTGCGCGCTTGCAGGGCAGGCGGGTGAGGGTGTAGTGAAGCGCGCAAACCTACTTGAGCAGTACCGTAAAGGCGGTCTGCCCCAGACAAAGGATGTCTTTGACATGCCTAAACCATGACGCTGTCACCGGCTCTAGCCGGACGCAGATCGATTTATACGACTTGAACGACAGGTTCTGATGGCTTCCATCCGTTCCTGTACGAAGGAACAGGAACGGAATGACCGACAACAAAGACGACAAGACACTCGGCGTGAAGAAGACCCTCTCGCTCAAGCCATCCGGCATGAACCAGGGTACTGTGCGCCAGGACATGGGTCGCGGCCGCACGAAAGCGGTCGTCGTCGAAACGGTGAAACGCCGCCCGACCCGCCCGCAGGACGAAAAGCCGATTACCCCGATCGCGGCCCCTGCAGCCCCGGCTCCGCGCCCGGTTGAAGCTGCAGCACAGCCTGCTCCGCAGCAGCCGCGCCCGCAACCGGCAGCGCCGGTGCACCAGCCTGCGCCACAGGCACAGCGCCCTGCACAGCCACAGGGTCAGCGCCCCGGTTCGCACCAGGGTCAGCGTCCGGGCTCCAACTACGGCCAGCAACAGGGCCAGCGTCCGCAGCAGGGTCAACGCCCGCAGCAGTCCGGTCAGCGTCCGCAACAGAACCGCCCGAACGTGCTTCACGATCTCTCCGCCGGCGAAATGGAAGCCCGTCGCCGCGCTCTGGTGGAAGCACAGGCACGCGAAGTTATCGAAGCCAAGCAGCGCGCTGAAGACGAAGCCCGCCGTGCAGCCGAAGCAGAGGCCCGCAAGGCCGAAGAGGCTGCGGAAGCAGCTCGTCGTGCAGCCGAACCGGCTCCAGAGCCGGAACCTGAACCCGTCGCGCCTCAGCCGGCCCCGGTCGTTGCACGTGCGCCTGAACGCAACACCGATCGCGCACCTGCCGATCGTGGAGCCGCTGGCCGCCCGCAGGACGGTCGTCCGCAGTCGCCGCGCCCAGGCACCGATGCTCCCGCAGCGCAGCCGGGTGCCGTACGTGGCCGCCGTGCCAATGACGAAGATGATGACCGTGGCCCGTCCCGCAGCGCCGGTGCACCCGGTCGTGGCCGCGTGGTCGCTCCAGCTCCTGCCAAGCCGCCGGCACGCCCGAAGGGTGACGAAGGCCGTCGCCAGGGCAAGCTGACCATCACCACTGCCGGTTCGGACGAGGACGGTAACGCCCGTGGCCGTTCGATGGCCGCGATGCGCCGTCGTCAGGAAAAATTCCGCCGCAGCCAGATGCAGGAAACCCGTGAAAAGGTTGTCCGCGAAGTCATCCTGCCGGAAACGATCACCATTCAGGAACTGTCGCAGCGCATGTCCGAACGCGCGGTCGACGTCATCAAGTACCTGATGAAGGAAGGCCAGATGATGAAGCCGGGCGACGTCATCGACGCCGATCTGGCAGAACTCATCGCCGCCGAATTCGGCCATACCGTCAAGCGCGTCTCGGAATCCGACGTCGAAGAAGGCATCTTCGACAAGGCCGACGATGCGGGCGAAATGGTATCGCGTCCGCCGGTCGTTACGATCATGGGTCACGTCGACCACGGCAAGACCTCGCTGCTGGATTACATCCGCCGCACCAAGGTGGCCACCGGCGAAGCCGGCGGCATCACCCAGCACATCGGTGCGTACCACGTTGAAACGCCCAAGGGCGTCATCAGCTTCCTGGATACCCCGGGCCACGCCGCGTTCACCTCGATGCGTGCCCGCGGTGCCAAGCTGACCGACATCGTGGTGCTGGTGGTTGCCGCCGACGACGGCGTGATGCCGCAGACCAAGGAAGCGATCCAGCACGCCCGCTCCGCCGGTGTGCCGCTGATCGTGGCGATCAACAAGATCGACAAGTCCGGTGCCGACCCGATGCGCGTCAAGAACGAACTGCTCACCGAGCAGGTCGTGTCCGAAGACTTCGGTGGTGACGTGCAGATGGTGGAAATCTCGGCCAAGGCCGGTCTGGGTATCGACGACCTGCTGGACGCCATCTCCATGCAGGCCGAACTGCTGGAACTGAAGGCCGTGGCCGATGGCCGCGCCAGCGGCGTGGTCATCGAGTCCTCGCTGGACAAGGGCCGTGGCCCGATCGCCACCGTGCTGGTGCAGCAGGGTTCGCTGAAGAAGGGCGACTACCTGGTCTGCGGTATCCAGTACGGCCGCGTGCGTGCGCTGTTCGATGAGACCGGCAAGCAGCCCGACCAGGCTGGCCCGTCCATCCCGGTGCAGGTGCTGGGTCTGTCCGGCGTGCCGGATGCGGGCGATGACTTCGTCGTGGTCGAGGACGAGCGCCTCGCCAAGGACGTCGCGCAGCAGCGCGAAACCAAGCGCCGTGAATCGCGCCTGGTGCAGTCGGCCGGCAGCCGCATGGAAGACATCATGGCAACCCTGGGCAAGGGCGATGGCCAGCAGGTGCTGAACCTGGTGATCAAGGCCGACGTGCAGGGTTCGGTGCAGGCGCTGAGCCAGGCACTGGTCGCGCTGTCCAACGAAGACATCCGCATCAACGTGATCCACTCCGGCGTGGGCGGCATCACCGAATCGGACGCCAACTCGGCCGTTGCCTCCAAGGCCACCGTGATCGGCTTCAACGTGCGTGCGGATGCTTCGGCCCGCCGCATCATTGAATCCAACGGCGTGGACCTGCGTTACTTCTCGATCATCTATGACGTGATCGATCAGGTGAAGCAGGTGGCATCCGGCCTGCTCGGCGTGGAAATCCGCGAAGAGATCATCGGTATCGCCCAGGTCCGCGACGTGTTCCGCAGCTCCAAGTTCGGTGCCGTGGCCGGTTGCATGGTCATCGAAGGTACGGTCAAGCGCAGCAAGCCGATCCGCGTCCTGCGCGACAGCGTGGTGGTGTTCGAAGGCGAGCTGGAATCGCTGCGTCGCTTCAAGGAGAACGTCGACGAAGTCCGCAACGGTACCGAATGCGGTATCGGCGTGAAGGCTTACAACGATGTGAAGCCGGGCGACCAGATCGAGTGCTTCGAGCGTATCGAAGTGCCGCGTACCCTGTAATGTAAAAGGGGCCCGACCAACGGTCGGGCCCTACCGCGTTCCGCACCCCCATTCAAAGAGCTCCTCGTGCCGAAAACCTTCCATCGAACCGACCGTGTTTCCGCCCAGATCCGTCGTGAGCTGGGTACGCTCGTGCATAACCTCGTGCGTGTACACGGCTTGCCCTCGGTGAGCGTTTCCGACGTCGAAGTCACCCGTGACATGGCCCATGCCAAGATCTTCGTCACCGCGCTGATGCCGGAACGCTCGGCCGAAGCGATGAAGGGGCTGAAGGAGCTGGCGTGGGAGCTGCGCATGGACCTGGCCAAGGCCATGAAGCTGCGCCACGTGCCGGAGCTGCACTTCCACTACGACGATTCGGTCGACCGTGGCGAGCACATCGACAACCTCCTGCGCGACCTGCCCGACACGCTCGCGGCCGAAAAGAGCCGCAACGCCAAAGACGGCGACGACGGCGAAGACAAACCCGAATAAAAACAACGGCCCGAAAGGGCTGTTGTCCTGTATGGCACGGCCTGCGTGCCTGCACGACCAATCCCGGCGAAACACCATGACCCGAATCACCTTCCGTCGCCTGGACGGCATCCTCCTGCTCGACAAGCCCACCGGCATGAGCTCCAACGCCGCGCTGCAGGTGGCCCGCCGCCTGTTCCGCGCAGAGAAGGGCGGCCACACCGGCAGCCTGGACCCGCTGGCCACCGGCCTGCTGCCGCTGTGCTTCGGCGAAGCCACCAAGATCGCCGGCCTGCTGCTGGGCGCGGCCAAGGCCTACGACGCCGACATCGTGCTGGGCCAGACCACCGATACCGACGATTCCGACGGCAGCGTGCTGCTGGAACGCCCCGTGCCCGCGATCAGCCGCGACCAGCTCGAGGCCGCCCTGGCCCCGCTGAAGGGCCGGATACGACAGCGCGCCCCGATCTTTTCCGCGCTCAAGCAGGGCGGTGAACCGCTGTACCTGAAGGCGCGCCGGGGCGAGACCATCGACGCGCCCGAGCGCGATGTCGAGGTCCATGCCATCGAGGTCCTGGACCAGCAGCCGACCCGGCTGTCGCTGCGCGTGACGTGCGGTTCAGGCACCTACATCCGCAGCCTGGCCCGCGACCTGGGCGAAGCGCTGGGCTGTGGCGCACACATCGCGGGCCTGCGCCGGCTCTGGGTGGACCCGTTCCGCGACGCCCCCATGGTCACCCTCGAGACCCTGCGCGCCTTGGCGGAGCAGGGCGACGAGCCGGCCATGGAAGCGCTGCTGCTGCCGCTGGCGGCCGGGCTGGCCGATTATCCGCGGGTCGATCTGGATGCTGAACAGGCGCCCCGTTTCTGCGTGGGCCAGCGCCTGCGCGATCCGGCCTGGCCACCCGGTACCGTGGCCGTGTATGGCCCGGAGGACCGGATCCAGGGGCTTGGCGAGGTCGACGAGACCGGGCGGCTGTCCCCCCAGCGCCGCTTCAACCTCTGACCCGGACCCACCCGGCGCTTGTTCCGGGAGGCTGCGACCGTTACAATTTCGCGGCCTTTTCAGGCTTTCCCGCGTCTGCGGGTTCATCCTTTCGTTAACGGCGAGTCACGCGGTACGCCAATGGGGCGTTTCTGCGGGCCACGCATCCAAGAGAAAACAGATATGTCGATCGACACCCAGAAGGTCATTGAAGACAACAAGCGCAGCGCCGCCGATACCGGCTCCCCGGAAGTGCAGGTCGCCCTGCTCACCGCCCGCATCGAGCTGCTGACCGGTCACTTCAAGGCCCACAAGAAGGATCACCACAGCCGCCGCGGCCTGCTGCAGATGGTCAACCGCCGCCGCAGCCTGCTGGACTACCTGAAGAAGAAAGACGCCGTACGTTACAAGGCCCTGATCGAAAAGCTCGGCCTGCGTCGCTAAGCAGGAATCCCGACCGCGGCGCAGGAATGCGCCGCGGTTTTGTTTTGGTAGTACCGCATCAAACGCCAGGACCGGACTTCCGGTCACCCGTCGGCGGCAAGGGTCGCCCACGGTCCATTCGAAGACAGCATTTCCCCAAGGACATCCCCCGTGGCAAAAATCACCAAAACCTTCCAGTACGGCAAGCACACCGTCACGCTTGAAACCGGCGAAATCGCCCGTCAGGCCGGTGGCGCCGTCATCGTCAAGTTCGACGACACCGTGCTGCTGGTCTCCGCCGTGGCTGCCAAGAGCGCGCGTGAGGGCCAGGACTTCTTCCCGCTGACCTGTGATTACCAGGAGAAGTTCTACGCCGGTGGCCGTATCCCGGGTGGCTTCTTCAAGCGCGAAGGCCGCGCGACCGAGAAGGAGACGCTGATCTCGCGCCTGATCGATCGTCCGATCCGTCCGCTGTTCCCGGAAGACTACAAGAACGAAGTGCAGATCATCGCCACGGTCATGTCGCTGAACCCGGACATCGACGGCGACATCGCCGCGCTGATCGGCGCCTCGGCCGCGCTGTCGCTGGCCGGCACCCCGTTCAAGGGTCCGATCGCTGCTGCCAAGGTCGGTTACAAGAACGGTGAGTACATCCTCAACCCGACCGTGACCGAACTGAAGGATTCGGAGCTGGAACTGGTTGTGGCCGGTACCTCCAACGCCGTGCTGATGGTTGAATCCGAAGCCGCGCTGCTGTCCGAAGACGTGATGCTGGGCGCCGTGACCTTCGGTCACCGCGAAATGCAGAAGGTCATCAACGCCATCAACGAGCTGACCGTGGAAGCCGGCACCAAGCCGTCGACCTGGGTGGCCCCGGCCAAGAACGACGTGCTGATCAGCGCCCTGCAGGAAGCCATCGGCCCGCGCCTGGGCGAAGCCTTCCAGGTGCGCGACAAGCTGCAGCGCCGCGACGCCATCTCGGCGATCAAGAAGGACGTGGTCGAGTCGCTGGCAGGCCGCGTGGCCGCTGAAGGCTGGAACCCGGCCGAGCTGTCGAAGGAATTCGGCGAGCTGGAATACAGCACCATGCGCAACTCGGTGCTCGACACCAAGGTTCGCATCGACGGCCGTGCGCTGGACACCGTCCGCCCGATCGCCGTCAAGACCGGCATCCTGCCGCGCGTGCACGGCTCCTCGCTGTTCACCCGTGGTGAGACCCAGGCCATCGTGACCATCACGCTGGGTACCGCCCGCGACGGCCAGGTCATCGACGCCGTGTCCGGTGAGTACAAGGACAACTTCCTGTTCCATTACAACTTCCCCCCGTACTCGGTGGGTGAGACCGGCCGCATGATGGGCCCGAAGCGTCGCGAAATCGGCCACGGCCGCCTCGCCAAGCGCGGCGTGCTGGCAGTGATGCCGTCGCTGGAAGCCTTCCCGTACACCATCCGCGTCGTCTCGGAAATCACCGAGTCGAACGGTTCGTCGTCGATGGCGTCGGTCTGCGGTTCCTCGCTGGCCCTGATGGACGCCGGCGTGCCGGTGAAGTCGCCGGTTGCGGGTATCGCCATGGGCCTGGTCAAGGAAGGCGACCGCTTCGTGGTCCTGTCCGACATCCTGGGTGACGAAGACCACCTGGGCGACATGGACTTCAAGGTTGCCGGTACCGCTGAGGGCATCTCCGCCCTGCAGATGGACATCAAGATCGAAGGCATCACCGAAGAGATCATGAAGCAGGCACTGCAGCAGGCCAAGGCTGGCCGTCTGCACATCCTGGGTGAAATGGCCCACGGCCTGACCGCTCCGCGCCAGGAGCTGTCGGACTACGCGCCGCGCCTGCTGACCATCAAGATCCACCCGGACAAGATCCGCGAAGTGATCGGCAAGGGTGGTTCCACCATCCAGGCCATCACCAAGGAAACCGGCACCCAGATCGACATCCAGGACGACGGCACCATCGTCATCGCCTCGGTCAATGCCATCGCTGCGCAGGCTGCCAAGGCCCGCATCGAGCAGATCACCTCGGACGTCGAGCCGGGCCGCATCTACGAAGGCAAGGTCGCCAAGATCATGGACTTCGGTGCGTTCGTCACCATCCTGCCGGGCAAGGACGGCCTGGTCCACGTCTCGCAGATCTCCAGCGAGCGCGTTGAAAAGGTCGGCGACAAGCTGAAGGAAGGCGACGTGGTCAAGGTCAAGGTGCTGGAAGTCGACAAGCAGGGCCGCATCCGCCTGTCGATGAAGGCCGTCGAGGAAGGCGAAGGCGCCTCGGCCGAGTAATCCGCCAACGGCAGATTACGAGGGTAGGTGACGACCGTTGGTCGTCACTCCTTGGAAAAAAAACGGGCCTTCGGGCCCGTTTTTTTTTGCTTGGCGCACGATCTTCGATCAGGGGCATCGCGAGCGTCCAGAGCCACGTCGCGGCCGGTAGGCCCCTGTGCAAATGTCCCCCGGCCGACGCCTGGCGGCGACGGCCTCCTCCTTTACTTTGCCAGGGACCTACCGACCGCGACGGGGCATGGCTTGCGGCCCGGCGTTCGCCCCCGGCAGCCGCGTCTTCTTTGCCGCGAGGCCCTTTGTGCAGTCATTGCGTTTCCCGTCCACAGCTACAGGACGTGTCCGCTGGACAGATTCGCAGGACATCCCGCCACGACGATGCGCGCCTTGTTAACGTTGGCCCATCCTGGTCCACGGAGTTGCCATGTCCCGTCTATCTGCTTCCCTGCTGGGCGCCGCCATCGCGCTTGCGCTTCCGCTCGCCAACCATGCCGCCCCGGCGTCGAACGCGGTGATCGGGGCCTACTACCCGGGCGGCTCGGCTGAGCGCTACCCGGTGGCGTCCATTCCTGCCGATACGCTGACCCACTTGTTCTATGCGTTCGCCCGCATCGACGATGGCAGGTGCGTGGTGGATGACGGCGCTGCCGCGCACTTCAAGGCGCTGGCCGCGCTCAAGCGCGACCACCCGCATCTGCACAGCATGATCTCCATCGGCGGCTGGAACGCCGGCGGCTTCTCCGATGCCGCGCTCACGGCACAGAGCCGCGAACGTTTCGTGCGGTCGTGCGTTGCGATGTTCTTCGAGCAGCATCGCGGCAGTTTCGACGGCGTGGATATCGATTGGGAATTCCCGGTTTCCGGTGGCCCGCTGGAGATCACCGACCGCCCGCAGGACCGTCGCAACATGACGCTGCTGGTGCAGGAATTCCGCCGCCAGCTGGATGCGCTGGATGGCGGCCGGGGTCCACACCGGCTGCTGACCGCTGCGCTGCCGGCCGGCCGGGTGCAGACCGACGGCCCGTACGATCCCGCGCTCAGCTATGAGCTGAAGGAACTGGGCAAGGCGCTCGATTTCATCAACCTGATGAGCTACGACATGGGCACCGGCTTCTCCAAGGTGTCCACCTTCAACGCGCCGCTGCGCGCGGTCCCGCAGGACCCGCTCGCACCGGAACAGCGCCGCTGGAACAGCGTGGAAGGCGCGGTGCAGTACTACCGCCAGCATGGCGTGCCCAACGACAAGCTGGTACTGGGCGTGCCGTTCTATGGACGCGGCTTCAAGGTCACCACCGAATCTGCCGATGGCCTCTACCAGCCTTACAGCGCCCCGTTCGATGCCGGTGACTGGCGCCGCATCCAGCAGCAATTCCTCGACAAGCCCGGCTGGCAGCGGCACTGGCACCCGGTGGCGCAGACACCGTGGTTGTACAACGCTGCCGACAAGGTCTTCATCAGCTACGAAGACCCGACCTCGATTGCGTTACGCGCGGACTACGCCAGGGACCAGAAGCTGCGCGGCGTGTTCACCTGGGAACTGACCGGCGACGACGACCAGGCCAACCTCTTGAAGGCGATGGCGCGTCCGTTCAAGTGACGCCAGCCGCAGGTAGAGTCGGTTCCCAAACGACTGCCGTGGACGCGTAAACATTCGGTGACGCATGACCGTAAGCGAAGCAGAAGCCTTCTCCGCCAGCGCTCATGCCGTCACCGAACGTGGGTAATGCAATGGCGGTCGATTGGGATGCGACCCTACCGCTGGAATACCGCCCGGGTTATCGGGTTCCAACGCCCCGTCCGGACCTGCACTATGCTTGCCGCATGAGTACCGTCCGGCTGCTGGATTTACACATCGACCGTACCTCGCAGCAGGTGCGGCGCGGTGACGTGGTGTTGCCGGTCAGCGGGCTCAGCTGGCGGTTGCTGGACTGCCTGCTGGAGCACGGCACCGAGGTTGTCGACTTCGATACGCTGGCCGAGCAGGTCTGGGCGCCGGCGGTGGTGGGCGAAGATGCGATCAGCCAGCGGGTGAAGCTGTTGCGCCAGGCATTGGGCGATGACAGCCGCCAGCCGCGCTACCTGCGCTCGGTGCGGGGACGCGGTTACCAGTTGTGCGCGCCACTGCAGGCGTGCGCAGCGGAAGCGCCGATACCTGCAACGATGGCGGCGGAAGCACCAAAACGCACTTGGCACTGGCGTTGGGTGGGGCTGGCGGCTGGCGTGGCTGCCGCCGGCGTCATCGTAGCCGTGGTCGCGTGGCCGGACAGTGCGCCGCGCTCGCCTGCCGACCCCGTCCTGCAACGCGCGTCGTATTACGCCGGCATCGGCCAAGCCAGCAACAACGATCGCGCGATCACACTGTACCGCCAGGCGCTGCAGATCGATCCGGATTCCAGCGCGGCCCGGCGTGGCCTGGCGCGTGCACTGGCCGCCGACGCGTGTTTGTTCAATGGCAAACCGGGCAATGCGCAGGAAGCGCTGCAGCTGGCCGGGCAGGTACTGCAGGCCGCGCCTGACGATGCCGCCGCACATGCGCTGCGCGGTTACGCGCACGACTGCCTCGGCGCGATGCCGCAGGCGATTGCCGATTACGAGCAGGCGCTGCGGCGCGACCCCGGCGATGAGCGCACGCGTGCCTCGCTGGCTTACCTGCAACAGGAGCAGGGCCACCTGGCCCAGGCGCTGAAGGCCAACCTCGCGCTGCGAGCGCCCGAGCGGATCCGCTTCCGCGACGTGCAGGTCGCACGCGAACTGGAACTGCTCGGCTTCACCGACGCCGCCGCGCGTCGCCATGCGCGCAACTTCCAGCTGTACCCGGACAACGTCTTCAGCAACATCGCCTGGCCGCGTGCGCTGATGAGCATGGGCGAGCAGGACAAGGCGCGGCAGGCGCTTGACCAGGCCCTGGCACGCGGCACCCCGCATCCGCAGTTGCTGCGCCTGCAGGGCGAGCTGCTGCTGATGAGCGGCGACCCGCAGGGCGCGGCGCAGGCCTTCGAGCAGGGCCGCCTGCTGCGCCCGTTGCAGTCGCTGGGCAAGACCCTGGCCGGCCTGCAGCAGCCGAATGGCAAGCCATCCCCGGAATGGATTGCCGCGCGGCTGGGTGAAGTCTCCGCGCAGGCTGACGACGGCTGGTCGGATGCCGCCGTGGAACGGGCGCTGCTGCACCAGGCCCAGGGCGATGCAGGTGCGGCGATCGCCGACCTGCACCGCGCCGTGGATTCGGGCTTCCGCGACGCCGCGTGGCTGCGCGTCACGCCGCTGTTCGCCCCGCTGCGGCAGGCGCCCGGCTGGGAACGCCTGCTCGCCCGGATCGAGGCGGACGTGGCCGCGCAGCGTGCGCAGGTACTGGCCGCACCGTGGCGCCCGGAAGAGCTGAAAGGCCTCAGCGCAGCGCCGGCAGCAGGAACTCGGTAAGCACCCGGCGCGACTGCGGGTGGGCGTAGCTGCGGTTGTAAGCCTTGCTGGTGACCACCGCCACCAGCTTCTTCTCCGGCATCACGAACACATAATTGCCCCCGTTGCCCGACATCGCCCACACGGTGGTTTCCTTGCCGTCCACCGGCAGCTTCAGGCCCCACCACTGGTAGCCGTAGTCGCTGCCGTCGTCGGCCTGCGCCTGCGGGCGGATCATCGCCGCGATGTAGTCGGCGGGCACCAGCTGCTTGCCCTGCCAGCGGCCGCCGGCCAGTACCAGCTCGCCCAACCGGGCCAGGTCGCGGCTGCGGTAGCGGGTGCCGCCGCCCCCCATGCCGATGCCTTCGGGCGAGCGGTTCCAGTGGCTGCGGGTGATGCCCAGCGGGCGTTCCAGGGCCTGCGCCGCATAGTCGGCCAGCGGCATCTTCGTGGCCCGTTCCAGCACCGCGCCCAGTACGAACGAATCTGCCGTGCAGTAGGCATGCGCGCGGCCGTGCGGGCTGTCTTCGGGGCGGCTCATCCACGGCGCGAAGCCCTTGACCGGCAGCGCCAGCGCGAAGTCCAGCCAGCGCTCGGTCACGTACATGCGCTCTTCGTTGCCGCTGGAGAACGGGTTCTGGTCATCGCACTCCCACAGGCTGCTCATGGTGAGCAGGTCTTCCAGCGTGGTGCCCCGCAGGCGCGGGTCCACCGGGTGGCTGGCGGTGAATTCCGGGAAGTAGTCGTAGACACGGGCCTGCACGCCCGGCAGCTGACCGGCGCCGATGGCCGCCCCCACCAGCAGGGACGTCACGCTCTTGCTGGCCGATCGTACGTCGTTGAGGGTTTCGGCATCGGCGCCGTTGAAATAGTGCTCGTAGGCCACGGTGCCATCGACCAGCAACAGCACGCTGGTGACCTGTTTGATCTCGTCCCTGGCAACGGCCGCCTCCAGCGCGGCGAGCGGGGCAGGGTCGAGCTTCGGCGGGGCGGACAGGGCCGTGATGGGCAGGCAGGCGGCGAGCGCCAGCAACAGGGCGGGCAGGGTTCGAGGCATGGGTGGAGCTCCTTGGGGTGAGGAGCCCACTACGCCAGCAGCGCGTCTGAAGTGCTGGAAAAGCGCCTGAAGAATTCTGAAATCGCCCTCTACGCGTCTCAGGCGTCTACAGCAGGGTGCGCCCACACGCTGTTCGGGTCCCCATTCAACGCCCGGCGCTGCGTGGCGCGCGCCATCGCGGCAAAGCCCAATGCCATTGCCAGCGCCACGCCATCCACCCAGAACAGCGGCCAGTAACCGCGTGCGGCACTGGTCCACAGCCATAGCCCGCTCATGGCGCCGTGCACCACCGGGATCAACGCGGTCACCGCCGCCGCCGCCCACAGCAGCTCCACCGCCGCCTTGGACGGCGCGCGCAGCGCCGCCCACAGGGCGCAGCCGCCCCAGGCCAGGAAGCAGGTCCAGCGCATGCCTGCATCGGCATGCGCCGGGGCCAGGTGCTCCAGCAGCTGGACGCTCACGAACGCCGCCGACACCGCCACGCACAGCCCGATGCATACGCCTACCGTGGCCCGCGCCATGTTCACCTGCGCGCGCCCCTGGGTGGCCTGGCGGCGCTTGCGGCGCGACTCGATCCACAGCAGGTTGCCCGAGTAGAACAGGAACGCCCCGCCCAGGCCGAGCACGAAGTACAGCCACGGCACCAGCCCGTTGCCGAATTCGCCGAAGTGCAGCGCATACGCCGCCGCCAGCGTGGCGTGGTTGGCATCTCGGTGCCCTGGCAGCTGGGTATGCAGCACATCGCCGGTATTGGCATCCATCGCCACCGCGCCCAGCGGACCCAGCGAGACACCGCCATCGCCGGTGATTTCGATCACCGCGTTCCTGTCGCCGGCATTGGCCAGCTTCAGGTAGGCCGGTTCGAACACCGCCTGGCCCTTGTCATTTGCCACCGCGATCGCCCGCGCATGCAGCATCGCCAGGCTGCCCGCACGCACCGGCTCGTTGGCCGGCGCGCGGATCGGCGCGGTATCGGTCGCACCCGGCAATGCCGCCAGCAGCTTGCCGTCGTAGATGAGCGGGTTGAGCGCGGCCATCTGCAGGAACATCAGGCACAGCAGCGCGCCGGTGACCGCGAACAACAGGTGGAAGGGCAGGCTGAGCACGCCGATCACGTTGTGCGCGTCCTGCCACATCTGCTTGAAATTGCGGCCCGGGCGCAGCGCGAACAGGTCGCCCACCAGCTTGGGCAGGTGGATCACCAGCCCGGACAGCAATGCCAGCCCGTACAGCAGGCTGACCACGCCCATCAGGTAGATGCCGGCCACCGGCAGGCCCAGCGTGTAGTGCAGTTCATTGACCAGTTCGGCCAACCCGGCCTGCGGCGGGGTGGGGCTGCCATCCACGTGGTCGGCCCAGGCAAACAGCCAGGTGCCCTTGGCGTCCTGCCAGTACGCGATGGACTGCGGTGTTTCCGCGCCGGGGAAGGTCATGCCCACGTGCTTTCGCGCATCCGGATGCTTGGCCAGCACGCCGTCGAGCAGGCGCTGCGCATCGTCCAGCGTCTGCGCCGGCTGGTCCATGCCCTGCGGCGACTGCCAAAGCGGCAGGTCGTGGTGGAACACGGTGATGGC
>DGIP01000345.1:0-219 GCA_002386405.1 Stenotrophomonas maltophilia | reverse complement strand
GTGGTGGAACACGGTGATGGCGCCGGCATAGAACGCCACGAACAGCGCAAAGCCGGCCACCAGGCCAACCCAGGTGTGCACGGTGGTGAAGGTACGCAGGGTGAGCGAACTGAATTTCATCGAATAGGCCTCACTGCACCCAATGGAAGTGGCGCAGCAGCCACAGCAGGCCGAAACCGAACACAGCGCTGGCACTCAGCCACAACCAGGCACGTGGCC
>DGIP01000342.1 GCA_002386405.1 Stenotrophomonas maltophilia | reverse complement strand
CGATGTTCTCGCCCAGGGTCAGCTTGCCGTTGACCGCCTGGTCGCCGACCTTGTAGCCGTCGAACTGGTTCACCAGCTTGCCGGTCAGGCCGCTGAAGTTCTTGGTGTCCGCATCGGTCCACCAGTTCTCGAAGTTGCCGGTCGGCCCGAAGCGGCTGCCCTGGTCGTCGTAACCGTGGGTCATTTCGTGGCCGATCACCGCACCGATGCCGCCGTAGTTCAGCGCGTCGTCGGCCTTCGGGTCGAAGAACGGCGGCTGCAGGATGGCGGCCGGGAACACGATCTCGTTCTGCAGCGGGTTGTAGTAGGCGTTGACCGTCTGCGGGGTCATGCCCCACTCGGTCTTGTCCACCGGCTTGCCGATCTTGCCCAGCGCGAACTTGTAGTTGAATGCGTTGGCCGCGCGCACGTTGTCGAAGTAGCTGTCACGGCCGGTGGTCAGGCCGCTCCAGTCGCGCCACTTGTCCGGGTAGCCGATCTTCGGGGTGAAGGTTTCCCACTTGGCGATCGCTTTGGCCTTGGTCTCATCGCTCATCCAGGTCAGGCCCTGGATGCGCTCCTTGAGCGAGGCGGCCAGGTTCTTGACCAGCTCTTCCATCTTGGCCTTCGACTCGGGCGAGAAGGCGACCTTGACGTACAGCTGGCCGAAGGCTTCGCCGGCATCGTTTTCGATGGTGCCCAGCACGCGCTTCCAGCGCGGCTTCATTTCCTTCTGGCCGTTGAGGGTCTTGCCGTAGAACTCGTAGTTCTCCTGGGCGAAGGTGTCAGCCAGGAACGGCGATGCCGAATCCACGGTGTGGAAGCGCAGGTACGAACGCCACACCGACGGGTCGGTGTCGCCCAGCGCCTTGCTCACTTCCTGGTGGAAGCTCGGGATGGCCAGCGAGAACTTCTCCGGCGCGGCAATGCCCTGCGCTTCGAAGAACTTGCTCCAGCTGAAGTTCGGGGTCAGCTTGTCGGCGTCGGCCACGGTGACCGGGTTGTAGTACAGCGAGACATCGCGCGAGAGCTGTTCGCTGGACTTGGAGGCCTTGGCCAGGCGGGTTTCGAACTTGACCACGTCCGCAGCCTGCTTGGCGGCGTCGGCCGCCGCCACGCCGGACAGTTCCAGCACCTTGGCCACGTGCGCCTGGTAGGCCTTGAGCTTGTCGGCGTTCTTGGCGTCGGTGTAGTAGGTGGTGTCCGGCAGGCCCAGGCCGCCCTGGCTGGCGTAGGCCATGTTCATGCTGGAGTTCTTGAAGTCCGCTTCCGGACCGAACCCGAACAGCACGTTCTCGCCCTTGGCGGCGGTGGTGCGCAGGTAGTTGGCGATGGCGTCCTTGTCCTGCAGGCCGTCGATCGCGGCCAGGTCGGCCTTGATCGGCTCGATGCCCTGCGCGTTGATCTTAGCTTCGTCCATGCCGGTGGCCCAGAAGTCGCCGACGATCTTTTCGATGCCGGTCGGGTTCTTCACCGCCGCGACCTGTTCGGCCAGCTGGTGCTGCACGGCGACCGAGCGCTCGTCCAGGATGGTGAAGGCGCCCCAGCTGGTGCGGTCGCCCGGGATTTCATTGGCGGCCAGCCACTTGCTGTTCACGTAATCGCCGAACGCGGTGCAGGCGTCCAGGCTCTTGTCCAGGTCGGACGGGTGGAAGGCGTTGTAGGCCGGCAGCTTGGTTTCGTCGAGCTTGAACTCGGTGGCGGCCGGGGCGGCGGCGGTCGGGGTGGCGGTGGAGGCCGCGCTGTCCGTAGCCGGGGTTTCGTTCTTGCCGCAGCCAACCAGCGCGGCCGAAACGGCCAGGGTCAGCAGAACAATCTTGGGAGTACGAGAGATCACTAGTAAGGCCTCCGGGCCGAAGAATCTTTCAGGAAGGCCCCTTGATGGGGCCGTGGGCCAGACGATACGCCGCTGGCCCGGCCTGCAAGGGTGTCGAAGGTCATGTATACAGCCTGCATGGACACTTCTACGACGCGTGCTTGGGATGCAGTCATCATCGGCGGCGGGCACAACGGCTTGGTCTGCGCGGCCTACCTGGCCCGGGCCGGGCAGCGGGTGCTGGTGCTGGAACGGCGGGCGGTGGTCGGCGGGGCGGCGGTCACCGAGGAGTTCCACCCGGGATTCCGCAACTCGGTGGCTTCCTATACGGTGTCGCTGCTGCAGCCGCGCATCATCCAGGAGTTGGCGCTGGCCGAACACGGGCTGCGCGTGGTGCCACGCCGGATCAACAATTTCCTGCCGCTGGACGGGGATTACCTGTTGGCCGGTGCCGGGCTGACCCGCCCGGAGGTGGCGCGTTTCTCCGCGCGCGATGCCGAGCGCCTGCCGGCCTTCGAGCAGCGCCTGGAAGCCTTCGCCGATGTGCTGCGCGATCTTTCGCTGCAGGCGCCGCCGAACGTGGGCGAAGGCCACTGGCTGACCCAGCTTCCGGCCCTGTGGCAGGCGGGCCAGCTGGGCCGGCGGCTGCATGGCCTGGCACCGGCGTTGCGCCAGGAACTGCTGGACCTGTTCACCATCTCCGCCTCGGAATACCTGGGCCGCTGGTTCGAGAGCGAGCCGATCAAGGCCCTGTTCGGGTTCGACGGCATCGTGGGCAACTACGCCAGCCCCGAGGCGCCCGGTTCGGCCTACGTGCTGCTGCACCACGCCTTCGGCGAGAGCAACGGGGTCAAGGGCGCCTGGGGCCACGCCATCGGCGGGATGGGCGCGATCACCCAGGCAATGGCGCGTTCGGCCATCGCCGCCGGGGTGGAGATCCGTACCGACTGCGGCGTGCGCAGGGTTCTTGTCGAACAAGGTCGCGCGGTGGGGGTGGAAACGCTGCAGGGCGAGCGCATCCGCGCGCGCCGGGTGGTGGCCAACGTCAATCCGAAGCTGCTGTACGAGCAGCTGCTGGCGCCCGATGAAGTGCCGCTGGCCACCCGCGAGCGCATGGCGAACTGGCGCTGCGGGTCAGGTACGTTCCGCATGAACGTCGCGCTGTCGGGCCTGCCCTCGTTCTCCGTGCTGCCCGGGGCAGGGGACCACCTCACTGCCGGCATCATCATGGCGCCCACGCTGGGCTACATGGACCGCGCCTACACCGATGCACGCCAGCACGGGTGGTCGCGCGAACCCATCGTGGAAATGCTGATCCCCAGCACGCTGGACGATTCGCTGGCGCCGCCCGGCCAGCACGTGGCCAGCCTGTTCTGCCAGCACGTGGCCCCGGTGCTTTCCGGTGGGCGCAGCTGGGACGACCACCGCGACGAAGTGGCCGATCTGATGATCGCGACGGTCGAGAAGCACGCGCCGGGATTCAGCACACTGGTGCTGGGCCGGCAGGTGCTGAGTCCGTTGGACCTGGAGCGTACGTTCGGGCTGATCGGCGGCGACATCTTCCACGGCGCGCTCAGCCTCAACCAGCTGTTCAGTGCCCGGCCGATGCTGGGCCAGGCCGACTACCGCGGTGCATTGCCGGGCCTGTATCTGTGCGGTTCGGGCACGCATCCCGGCGGTGGCGTCACCGGCGCGCCCGGGCACAACGCGGCGCAGGCCATCCTGCGCGGGTAAAAAAAAGGCCACCCGAAGGTGGCCGATAATCATGGGAACACCCGACCGTAGGCCGGGTGCCCTCCAGCGGCGGTTACAGGCCGCCGCCACCACACCCCTTGCCCAGGTAATCATCGATCAGCCGCAGCTGGTCGCCCATGATCGCGCGCGTCCAGGCCGGGCCGTGCGCGTAGTCGGCGATGGCGTGGTACTCCACCGGCTGGCCGGAGTTCTTCGCCTTGGCCACGAACCATTCGGACTGTTCGATCGGCACGGTGCGGTCGCGGTCGCCGTGGTAGACCATCAGCGGGATCTTCATCTCGCCGGCCTTGTCCAGCGGGTTCAGGCCGTCCACCGTCTTGGCCTGGGCCTGGCGGAAGAACGGGTTGGTGTAGAACCGCGACCAGATCTTCTTGATGTCCGACACGCCGGCACCGGCAATGGCGCACTTGTACAGCCCGTTGGGGCGCACCGAGGCGGCGAATGCCGAATAACCGCCGTAGGAGAAGCCGAACATGGCGATGTGGCCGGGCTGGGCGATCTTCTGGTCGATCATCCACTTGGCGCCATCATCCTTGTCGTCCTGCATCTTCTGGCCCCACTCGGCATCGCCGGCCATCCACAGCTTGCGGCTCCAGTCGGCCGAGCCGCGGAACTGCGGGCGCAGCACCGCCATGCAGCGCGACGCCATCAGCGGCACCCACATGGAACCGTCGAAGTCCATGCCGTCGCGCGCCCACGGGCCGCCGTGCGGGTGGACAACGGCCTTCCACGGACCGGCGCCGCACAGCTCGGTGTTCGGCGTGGTCAGGAAGGCGGGAATGTCCAGGCCGTCGCGGGCCTTGTAATAGACCAACCGGGTCGTGCCCAGCGCGGCCGGGTCGATCTGCGGGTAGGACTTGGCCAGCTCGGTCAGCTGGCCGTTGTTGAACAGGTAGTAGGCCGGCGGGTCGGACGGGCCGGACACCACCACCAGGAACGTCTTCAGGTTGGCGCTGTAGTCCAGCAGGCGGATCGACTTGCCCCCGTCGAGCTGGGTGGTGGCGCGCTGGCCGGTGCCCGGATCGACCAGGGTGACCTCGCTGGCCTGGATGCCCAGGGCCTGGCGCAGGCCCTGTTCCAGCGCCTTGAAGGTCGGGTCGGTCCACTGGATCTCGTTCTCGCGCGGGCCGCTGTAGCCCACGCCGAGCAGCGCGCCGAACGGGACGCCTTCAACGTTCCTGTAGCGGTTCATCACCACGCTGCCGGCGTTGAAGAACTTGTGCTCGAACAGCACTTCCTTCTGCTTGCGCGCGGCGATGTCGTATTCGTAGATGACCGTCTTGTCGCGGCCCACGTTGCTCTGGATGAAGGCGATGTTGGGGTCGTCGGCGAAGCCGACCACCTGGTTGATGTCGCGATCCTTCACGTGCGAACGGAAGTGCTCTTCCCACGAACCGGTGGCCGGGTTGCGGAATTCGGTGGCGATGTACGCGCCGGTCCCGTCCACGTCCTGGCGCAGGCGCGCGCGCAGTTCGCTGTTGAGGTCGGTGACATAACCGGCCACGCGCTCTTCGGTTTTCTGGATGCGCTGGGAGGTGAAGCTGCGCAGGTTGACCTTGTACACGTCACCGGAATTGCTGCCCGAGCCGTTGACCACCAGGATGTGGTCCGGATCGTTGGGCAGGGTATCGAGCACGGTGGAGTTGGACAGGGCCTGCTCGAGCTCTTCATTGCGGCTGGCGGCGCGGGCCGGGGTGATCGGCTCCTTCCACTGCTTGCCTTCGATGTCGGTGATGAAGAACTTGCTGATGAAGGTCTTGTTGACCCGGTCGGTACGCAGGTCGTAGGGCTGCCACAGGGTGACGGCCAACAGGCCGTTCTTGATGAAGCTCACGCCCTGGAACTTCATGCGGCCGGCACCGATCACGGTGGGCGCCCTGTCCAGGGCATTGGTTTCCCAGACCACGATGACACGCTCTTCGCCATTGGCGCGCAGGCCGGCGATGTGCTTGCCATCGGGAGAGAGTGAAAGGCTGGAAATGGCCGGGAAGGCGGCCATCTGCTCGATGGTCGGTGCCACCGGCTTGGCGTGCAGGAGCGAGGAAGCACTGGCCAGGGCGGCCAGCAGAAGAATCCGTTTCATTGATGACCTCTGTTCATGGAGCGGGCCGACCACCGGTTTACCAGGGCCGGAAACGAGACCGCCGCCCCGAAGGGCGGCGGCTCGCGAAGCGGGATCAGAACGAGTAGGTGACGTTCAGGAAGTACTGGCGACCCCAGTAATCAAAGCCGCTGTACAGCAACGCATTGCCGACGGTGTTGTACACACCCTGGGAAATGGTCGGCGGTTCCTTGTCCGCCAGGTTGCGCACGCCGCCGGTGACCGACCACTTGTCCGCGTCGTACTGCACAGAGAACGACTGCAGGAAGTAGTTCGGGGTGTAGATCTTGTACGGCGAGGTCGCCGGGTCGAACAGGCCCGGGTTGTTGGCCTCGTAGTAGGCGTAGCTGTCCATCTTGTCGGTCCAGTCGATACCGTAGCGGACCTGCCATTCCTTCCACTTGTACGCCAGGTCCATCGTGGCGGTGTTCTTCGGGTTGCGCAGCATGCCCGCGTAGTTCACCAGCGGATCGTCCGGGAAGATCTTGCTGGACTGTTCGATGTAGTGGGTGAACTGGGTGGTGGTGCGGAATTCGCCCGGCCCGATGTCGCGGACATAACGCAGGGTGAAGTCCAGGCCGCGCACCTTGTCGGTGGACACGTTGATGAAGCCGTTGGTGACGGTCAGCGCGTTGGTCAGCGGGTTGCGGTCGACCAGGCGGCACAGGCCGTTGCCGGCGGTGAAGTCGGCGGTGGAGCTGCCGTAGCACGCGGCCAGGATGCCGGCGCCGCCAGCGTCCTGCACGCCGTTCTCGACCTTGATGTCGAAGTAATCGACAGCGAAGGACAGGTCACCGAAGCCACTGCCGAATTCCGGCTGCAGCACCATGCCGAGGGTCTTGGCGGTGGACGTTTCCGCCTTCAGGCCGGTTTCCGCACCACCCTGGGTGATCACGGTCACGCCCGAGGTGGCGGTGAAGTCGGTCGGCAGGCCCAGCGAGGCGCAGTTCTGGTAGCGCAGCGAGGACGGATCACGATCGCCGTATTCGTTGCAGGGATCGGAGGTGCTGCCCAGGAAGCCGGTGGTGCCGCCCAGGAACTGTTCGTACAGCGCCGGGGCGCGGTAGGAAGTGCCGTAGGACGCGCGGAACGACAGCCACTTCACCGGGGTCCACAGGCCGCCGATCTTGTAGGTCTCATCCGAACCGTAGGACTTGTAATCGGTGTAACGGCCGGACAGGTTGACCGTCAGCTCTTCGGCGGCAGTGACGCCCGACAGCAGCGGCAGTTCCAGTTCGCCGTAGGCTTCGATCACCGAGTCGCTGCCGCGGGTCGGGGCGGCCGAGGTCAGGTTGAACAGGTCGCCGTCGACCGAGTACTGCGACGGGCTGTCGTCGATCTTGGCCTTGCGGTACTCCACGCCGAACGCACCGGCGGCGGTGCCCTGCGGCATGTCGAACAGCGGGCCGTTGACGTTGAAGTTGACCGTGTCTTCCTTGTACTTGGTGTTGCCGGTGACCGGCACGAACACCCAGTTCTTCCAGTCAGACGGCAGGTTGCCACCAATGGTGTTGGTGTTCAGCGCCGGGGCCGCGATGCAGCCGTTGGACGGGTCGACGCACGAGAAGCCGCCGGCACCGTTGGACACCACGTTCAGGCTCTGCGCCAGGCGGCTGGTCAGGAAGCTCTGGAAGGTGTAATCGGCGTTGTTGTCCGAATGCATCACGTTGAAGTCGTACTTCCACTCCGAGCCCAGGTTGCCACGCAGGCCGGCGTTGAAGCGGTAGTAGTCGACGTTCTGCTTGCTCTGGTCATTGCCGAAGCCGATGAAGGCGCGCACGCCCATGGGCTGGCCATTGGTCAGGTTGGTCGCCGGGCCGGCGACGCTGTCGGCCAGGTTGGCCGGGATCAGCGGGCTGCCCACGGCGTAGTCCAGCGACAGCTGGCGGTAGCCGGTCTGGGTGGACTTGCGCTTGTTGCCCAGGAACTCGTAGTACAGCTCGGCATCACCCAGCACGCCGATGTCCACGCCGCCCTGGAAGAACAGGGTGTGGGTCTTGGCCGGCGAGATCAGCGACTGGTTCAGCATCGCGTCGTCGAAGGTATCGCGCGAGTAGGTGCTCACGCCTTCGAAACCGACCAGGCCGGTGGTGACGGCTGCATTCGGGCGCCAGCGGTTGAAGCGGGTGCCACTGGTACCCGGAGCGGCAACGCCGGCGCGGGTGTTGGTGCCGATGGTGTTGATGGTGACGCCGCCGGCATCCAGCGTGTAGCACTTGGACTTGCCGGTCAGCGGGTCGATGAAGTCGCCGCTGCCCCAGTAGTCGCCCACGTCGATGTCGCGGTACTTGTCGGTGGCGCAACGGGTCCAGTCGCGGTCGCGCAGGCTCAGGTCGTTACGGGTGTAGTACTCGTACGAACCGGAGAAGTGCGAACGCTCGCCAGTGGTGCCGAACATGATCGAGTAACGGCGCTGGTCGCCGCCACCGCCGTCGGTGGCGTTGTGCTGCGCTTCGAACGAAACGCCATCGACCTTGGTCTTGGTGATGATGTTGATGACGCCGGCCACCGCGTCGGAGCCGTAGATCGACGACGCGCCGTCCTTCAGGATTTCGATGCGGTCCACGATCGCGTTCGGCAGCACGTTGAGGTCGGCCGAGCCGACCGCGCCACGCGAGCCGGCCGGCGCCACGCGGCGGCCGTTCAGCAGGATCAGGGTACGGGTCGGGCCGAGGCCGCGCAGACCCAGGGTATTGGCACCCGGGCCGCCGTCGGTGACGTAGCCGCCGTACGCATTGTTGATCTGCGAAGCGCCGGCGGTGACCGCGGTGCTCTGCAGGATGTCGGTGGTGGAGTTGAAGCCGGCCAGGGTCGATTCCTGGCGGGTCACGACCTGCACCGGCGACACCGAGTTGAAGGTGTCCTTGCTGATGCGCGAACCGGTCACGGTCACGGTGTCGAAGTTCGTGGTGGTCTTGGCCTTGGCGGCGGCTTCTTCAGCCGTCTCGGTCGCCGTGCTGTCCTGTGCGAACACCGGTGCCGAAGCCGCGAACACCATCGCGGTGGCCAGGGCGAAGCTCAGCGGATTACGGCTGAGCGACTTGCGATTCATCATGTGTGGATCCCCTTGGAACGATCGATTGCGTCAAACACCGGTGACATGGACCAGCAGGCGTCTCCGTGTGCCCTCGGATCAGGTCTTGGCAGTGACTGCCCCCTGTTCACCAGCTTCACGAGCTGATGATTCGAGGTTAACACGGCCTTAACGCGCCCTGTCAACTGTTCATCAAGAGGTCATAAAGACAAGATAGGCAAAGGCGAGCTTTCGTTCTCATTTGAGCTGTAAGGCGTTGAAAAATAAAGGCTTCATAATGGTTTTCGATGAAACCATTTCCTCCGTACTGTGACGGATGCACGGTTCATTTTTTGGCCGCATCGCACCGCGGAACCCGTTCCTGACCTGTCGATGACGTCAACATCGCCTCCGGGACAGCACCAGGACAGGGCAGGACAACGGCCGGGCGACGCAGGCGCGCCCTGTATAGTGGCGGGCTGTCCCGTTCGGCTTTTCCGGAGTTCCCGCAGTGAGTGCCAGCCCGTCTCGACGTCCCCATGCCAGCCAGGTGCAGAAGGGCCTGACCCTTCATCCGCGCGTCCGCAACGTGATCGCGGTCGGGTCGGGCAAGGGCGGGGTGGGCAAATCCACCACGGCGGTGAACCTGGCCGTGGCGCTGGCCCGCCTGGGTGCCCGGGTCGGGCTGCTGGATGCCGACATCTACGGCCCCAGCGTGCCGATGATGCTGGGCCTGAGTGGCCGCCCGGAAAGCCCGGACAACAAATCGATCGAACCGCTGCGCGCGTTCGGCGTGGAAACCATGTCGATCGGTTACCTGATCGAAGACGAGACGCCGATGATCTGGCGCGGTCCGATGGCCACCTCGGCCATGACCCAGTTCTTCAACGACACCCTCTGGGATGACCTGGATTACCTGCTGATCGACCTGCCGCCTGGCACCGGCGACATCCAGCTGACCCTGACCCAGAAGATTCCGCTGGCCGGCGCGGTGATCGTGACCACCCCGCAGGACATCGCCACGCTGGATGCGAAGAAGGCGCTGAAGATGTTCGAGAAGGTGGAGGTGCCGGTGCTGGGCATCGTCGAGAACATGGCCGTGCACACCTGCAGCAACTGCGGCCACATCGAACACCTGTTCGGCGAAGGCGGTGGCGAGCGCATGGCCGCGCAGTACGGCGTGCCGCTGCTGGGCTCGCTGCCGCTGGATATCGGCATCCGCGAGCAGGGCGATGCCGGCACCCCGATCACCGCCGCCGCCCCGGAATCGCCGGCCGCGCAGGCTTACCTGCGTGCCGCCGAACGGCTGGTGGAGGAAGTGGCCAAGCGTCCGCGCGCCAGCATTCCGATCCTGTCTTCGCTGCTCTGATCGCTTTAGAATCGCCCATTCCCGCACCCAGGACCGCCCATGAGCATCAAGAGTGACCGTTGGATCCGCCGCATGTCCGAGCAGCAGGCCATGATCGAGCCGTTCGAAGCCGGCCAGGTCAAGCAGGCCAATGGCCAGCGCATCGTCAGCTACGGCACTTCCAGCTACGGTTACGACGTGCGCTGCTCGCGCGAGTTCAAGGTGTTCACCAACATCAACTCCACCATCGTCGACCCCAAGCACTTCGACCCGGGCAGCTTCGTGGACATCGTGGGCGACGAGTGCATCATCCCGCCCAACAGCTTCGCGCTGGCGCGCACGGTGGAGTATTTCCGCATTCCGCGCGACACCCTGGTGGTGTGCCTGGGCAAGAGCACCTACGCGCGCTGCGGCATCATCGTCAACGTGACCCCGCTGGAACCGGAGTGGGAAGGCCACGTGACCCTGGAATTCAGCAACACCACGCCGCTGCCGGCGCGCATCTACGCCAACGAAGGCGTGGCCCAGATGCTGTTCTTCCAGGCTGACAGCGACGACATCTGCGAGACCTCGTACAAGGATCGCGGCGGCAAGTACCAGGGCCAG
>DGIP01000341.1 GCA_002386405.1 Stenotrophomonas maltophilia | reverse complement strand
CGGTGGAGGCCACCGGTTCGCGGATCCGCGCGCCCTCCCCGGCGCCCGCGCTCGGCACCGGCCATGGCGAGCGCGAGGCGTCGTACTCGGGCAGCACCACGTTCGAGCGCGCCAGCCGCTGGCCGGCCCAGCGCCTGGACCTGCGTTATGACAGTGAGCGCAACCTGGTGGCGCGCGGCATCATCCAGGCACGCTACCCGCGCGGCGAGCGCGAACCACAGGCGTTTCCGGACGGCTTCGTGCCTGACCCGCCCAGGTTCGGTGGGCGCTGACGCCGTCCAAAGAAAAACGGGCCGCAGTGCGGCCCGTTCCGGTTTCATACCCTCGTTGCGACCCTTATGGTCGCCCTGCCACCGCTGGGGTGTCAGTGATAGTCCGGATAATCCTTGCGCATGGCGGCTTCGAAGTCCTTGACCTCGGTTTCTGCGCGGTCGCGCGCCCAGCCATAGCGTTCCTGCAGGCGGCCTGCCAGGTATTCGGCATTGCCTTCGGCCACCTTGAAATCGTCGTCGGTAAGGTCGCCCCACTTCGCCTGCGCCTTGCCCTTGAGCTGCGTCCACTTGCCGGAAATGATGTCTTTGTTCATGGGTTCGCGTCCTCGTCTACAACGGCAACGTCGCCGTGGAAACAGCTTGCAACAGCGAGCGTTTGGCGCGGGTCAAGCGCGGATGAAGCGCGTGCTCACTTCATTGAATGGCGGCATGTCGCAATCGCGCACACAAAAAAAACGCCGGGAATGTCCCGGCGTTTTTTCATCCAATGCGAGCCGGCGATTGCCGGCCCGCAACGTTGGATCAGTTGCCCTTGGCGGCGTCTTCCACCGACTGGCCTGCCTTCTGCACATCCTTGCCGGCACCGGCAACGGTGTTGCAGCCGGAGAGCATGGCCAGCGAGACCATCGACAACAGCATCAGTGCAATTACACGCTTCATAGGGTTCTCCTGATTGATTCAACGTCACTACCGAAATACGGCCCCACCTGCCTCTTGCAGATCGCGGAGGTGTCGGCGCCGTTACCGGCACTGCCCCCGCGTGAGATGCAATCTGGGGTCTGGCGCGTGCAATCGATGTGAACGCGGCGCGTGGCCGTTCAGCCACGCGCCGGGAAACCCTGCTGGCGCTCAGTCGCGCATCAGCGTGGACTTGCCGAACAGGCTTTCCACCAGGTCCACGGCCAGCACCGCCGTGGCGTTGCGGTTGTCCAGCAGCGGGTTGAGTTCGACGATGTCCAGCGAGCCCATGCGGCCGGTGTCGGCGATCATCTCCATCACCAGCTGCGCTTCGCGGTAGTTCACCCCGCCCGGCACGGTGGTGCCCACGCCCGGGGCGATGCTCGGGTCAAGGAAGTCCACGTCGAAGCTCACGTGCAGGTGGGTGTTTTCGTCGATACCTTCGAGCGCCGCTTCCACCGCGCGCTTCATGCCGGCCTCGTCGATGTAGCGCATGTCGTACACATCGACCTTGTGCTGCTTGATCAGGCGCTTCTCTTCCTGGTCCACCGAACGGATGCCGATCTGGCGCACCTGCTGCGGGCAGATCGCCGGGGAATCACCGCCCAACTTGGTCAGCGCGTCCGGGCCCAGCCCGCACAGGCAGGCCACCGGCATGCCGTGCACGTTGCCCGACGGGGTGACCTCGCTGGTGTTGAAATCCGAATGCGCATCAAGCCACAGCACGCGGAGGTCACGGCCCTGTTCGCGGCACCAGCGCGCCACGGCGGTGATCGAGCCAATGCCCAGGCAGTGGTCGCCCCCCAGCATGATCGGCAGGCGCCCATCCTGCAGTTCGGCATAGGTGGCGTCCATCAGCACGCGGTTCCATTCCACCACTTCATCCAGGTGGCGGTAGCCCTGCTCCGGCGGCGTCCACGGGTTGCGCGGGCCATCCAGGTTGCCGCAGTCGCGCACGTCCACGCCGCGCGCGGCCAAGGCCTCGCCCAGGCCGGCAATGCGCAGCGCCTCCGGCCCCAGTCCGGCACCCCGGGCACCGGCCCCGATATCCGTGGGCACGCCGATCAGGGACACCGCAGGTTGACGATTACTCATGCTGACTCCACACACACGGAAAATCCCACCAGTCTAGTGATCCAGCCGGCAAACCACTCGCGGCGACGCAGCAGCGGCTGCCGAAAGGCTGACCGCCGGCGGCGCTCACTGACCCACCACGTCGCATCCGGACGCAGCGGGAAAACCTTATGTGTCAATGCTTTGACACACACGAAAGGAACACTGCGGTTCATCTTACGTTGGCCGTGAAGGCAAAAATTCCGTGCTACATTTCACACTTCTTCGCAGTACTGATTGACTAACCCGCGCAGGGTTGGTCCGAGTTTTGTCGTGTTTCAGGGGGCAGTACGTGCAGCGCAGCAGCATCCACCAGATCGTCCGCAATGCCAGTGGCGAGAGCCAGCCGGCCCGGCAGTTGTATGACACCGCCGCCATTGAACAGGCCTTCCAGCATGCGCGCGAACGCGAACGCGGGCTGAGCCTGCTGATGCTGTCCACCGCCGACGGCCGCGCCGTGGCCGAAGATTCCACGCTGGGCGTGGATGGCCGCCGCCTGGCCGCCATGGCCAATTCGTTCCTCACCCTTGGCGAGACCGTCTCGCGCGAGCTGGCGCTGAGCGAAGCGGACTACGCCACCATCTGCACCAAGCTCGGCAACGTGGTGCTGATCCGCATCCAGGCCGACAAGCCGCTGACCCTCACCGCCGTGGCCGGCCACGAGGTCAACATGGCCGTGCTGCTGTTCCACGCACGCGAATGCGCCTCCCGCCTCGATTCCGTGCTGCGCCCGCGCGCAGCCTGAGCACCCTTCGGTTTTGTTGTGCCCTTCCGGCAGGCCTTGGCCTGCCTCTCCCACTGCCTGAAGTAAAAAGGATTTACGTGCCCAATCTCAATCTGGAAAAGCTCAATTCGCTCGCCGGTTTCGTCGGCGCCGCCCTGGTCGACGGTGACAGCGGCATGGCCCTGGCCATGGTCGGCGGCGGCAACATCAACCTGGAACTGGCGGCTGCGGGCAACACCGAAGTCGTGCGTGCCAAGCGCCGCGTGGCCGAGCAGCTGGGCCTGTCGGACACCTTGGAAGACCTGCTGATCACCCTGACCACGCAGTACCACCTGATCCGCCCGCTGGAAAGCAATCCGCTGCTGTTCCTGTACGTGGTGATGGACCGCAGCAAGGCCAACCTGGCCATGTCGCGCCATGAACTGAAGGCCTTCGAGAAGACCCTGGACTTCAGCTGATCGCAGGCCCTGCCGCCGTGCCGCGCCCCTGACCGGACGCGGCGCGGTGGTCGCTTCGGTTGCGCGGTACACCTCCATGAATACCCCCACCCGTTCTTTCCGCATTGCCGCCATCGGGCTGGACGTGCTGCATCAGACGCGCCTGAAGCTGGCCAGTTCGATGCTGCTCGCCGAGCGCATGGAGGTGGTGCTGCAGCCGTGGCCCGGCGATGCCTGCGACCTGCTGGTCATCGGCCTGGATCATGCCGATGCCGCGCGCGCGCTCAGCGAAGCGCATGCGGCCAACGTGCCGACGCTGTCGATCGCACGCCGCTATGCCGATCCTGCCCCCGGGCGCCTGCCGCACGGCGCCACCGTGCGCGACATCAACGAACAGCTGTCCAGCCTGCTGCAGGCCGCGCCCAGCGTGGACCGGCCCGCCGACGGTGTACCGCTGCTGCTGCAGCTGGCTTCGTCCACCGGATCAAACCTGCACCTGCTGCAGCGGGGCGCGATCACCGTGCTGGTGGATACCGCCACACGCAGCATCGCGCTGCCGCCCACGACGACGTTGTCGGAGCTGGTTTCGCAACTGGATGATGTGGCCTGGTCGGGCAGCGTCATCGATGCGCCGACGTTCCAGCACCAGTACGCGTACCGGTTGCCGCAGCGCTACTCATTCGAGGCGCTGTATTTCTGCATTGCCCGGCATCGCCCCCTGCTGCTGCCGGCACCTGCCGAGCATGCACCGATGAAGCTGCGCCATTGGCCTGACCTCAACCCGGATGATGTGCCCAGCACCTGGCTGTTGGCCATTGCCTGCCTGCACGCCCGCCCGTGGCAGCCCAACGCATTGGCGGCGGCTTGCCAGATGCCGCGCAACACGGTGCAATCCCTCTTCTGTGCTGCTGTAGCCAGTGGCCTCGCCCTGACCCAGGAGCCTGCCGTGCCCCCAACCTCCCGCCGCCGCGACGCCGGTGATTCGCGCTTCTTCTCGTGGGTGGCGCGCCGTTTCGGCCTGAACCTGTTCCAGGGGAGCACGTCATGAGCCTGCCCGCCAACAAGCTGGTGTTCGTGGGCAGCATGGGCGCCGGCAAGACCACGGCGGTGCGTGCGATCTCGGACGTGGAGCCGGTGAGCACCGAAATGCCGATGAGCGAAGACGCGATGGGCGACAAGGTTGAAACCACGGTCGCCCTCGATTACAGCTCGATCGAACTGGACGATGGCGAACTGCTGCACGTGTACGGCGTACCGGGCCAGCGCTACCTCGATTTCATGTGGCCGATGGTGTGCGAAGGCGCACTGGGGGTGATCGTGCTGGTCAGCGCTGGTCATCCGGAGCCGGTCGCATCCACGGTGGAACTGCTGCAGGAGTTTTCGCGCATCGCGCCGGAAGCGAGCCTGGCGGTGGGCGTGACGCGCACCGATGAGTACCCGGCGCTGTTGATTCCGGAATTCCGCAATGCGCTGTTCGACGCAGGCCATCGTTTGCCGGTGATGCGCGTGGACGCGCGTTCGGCCACGCAGGTGACGTTCCTGGTGAAGTCGCTGCTGTCGTATCGGTACGCCGAAACGAACTGAAAATGGTGCCGACACCCGGATTCGAACTGGGGACCTACCGCTTACAAGGCGGTTGCTCTACCAACTGAGCTA
>DGIP01000340.1:7897-38185 GCA_002386405.1 Stenotrophomonas maltophilia | reverse complement strand
AGGCTCCTGGCAAAGTAAAGGAGGAGGCCGTCGCCGCACGGCGACGGCCGGGGGACATTTGCACAGGGGCCTACCGGTCGCGGCGGGGCCCCCGACGCTCGCGGCAGAAAAAAAGCGCGGACCTTTCGATCCGCGCCGGTGGTGCCGCCAGGGGGAGAGAGGACCTGGCGACACCGTTGCCTGGCAGGTCACGACCGTGGGCCGTGACCCCTTCAATCAATATTTCAGGTTCTGCGACCAGTAGGTCTCGATCTGCTTGACCAGCGCGTCCGGCAGCGGCACGTAGTCCAGCTGCTTGGCCTGGGCATCGCCGCTCTTGTAGATCCAGCGGAAGAATTCCTGGGTGGCCTTGGCGCTGTTGACGTTCTTCGGCTGCTTGCGGACCAGGATGAAGTTGGTGGCGGTGATCGGCCACGCTTCGGCGCCCGGGGCGTTGGTCATGACCAGGTAGAAGTCCTTGGCGTTGGCCCAGTCGGCGCTGGCGGCAGCGGCGGCGAAGGACTCGTCGCTCGGCAGCACGACCTTGCCCGACGCGTTCTTCATCGCAGCGTAGGACATCTTGTTCTGCAGCGCGTAGGACAGTTCGACGTAGCCGATGCCACCCTTGATCTGCTTCACGTAAGCGGCAACGCCTTCATTGCCCTTGCCGCCGATGCCCACCGGCCACTGGACCGAGGTGCCTTCGCCGACCTTGGACTTCCACTCCGGGTTGACCTTGGAGAGGTAGTTGACGAAGTTGAAGGTGGTGCCCGAACCGTCCGAGCGGTGCACGACGGTGATCTTGCCGTCAGGCAGCTTCACGCCCGGGTTGAGCGCGGCGATGGCCGGGTCGTTCCAGGTCTTGACCTTGCCCAGGAAGATGTTGGCCAGGGTCACGCCATCGAGCTTGAGCGCGCCCGGGGCGATGCCGGCCACGTTGATCACCGGCACCACGCCGCCGATCACCGACGGGAACTGGGCCAGGCCGGCCGCAGCCAGCTCTTCCGGCTTCAGCGGGGCATCGGACGAACCGAAGTCCACCGTGGCCGCCTTGATCTGGGCGATGCCACCACCCGAACCGATGGACTGGTAGTTGACCTTCTTGCCGGTCGCGGTGCTGTAGTCGGCCGACCACTTGGACATGACCGGGTAGATGAACGATGCGCCCGCGCCGGTCACATCGGCGGCATTGGCGGCGAACACGGAGGACGCGGCGAGGACGGCAACAGCGGCGCGCGACTTGAAGGCGTGGATCACGGGGTGGCTCCTGGGATGGATGGTGGTGCGGGGTTTCCCGCCCGGTGCCTATTCCATAACGGTTCCGTGACAGCGCAGCGACTGTCATATGACGCAACCGTGACACAGCGGGTCGGCAGTTCCAGCCACGCAGGGCGTGGCTCTACGCGCTCACGTGGATGGCGGTGTGCGGGGTAGGGGCGGTCGCCAGACGACTGCAGTGAACGGTTCAACGTCCGGTAACGCATGGAACCGGAACGAAAAAGGGGCGCAGCCCAAGCTGCGCCCCTCCATCACACAATTACATCAGGACTTACCAGAAGAACTGCAGGCGTGCTTCCAGGATGTTCGGGTCGTCGTTCACGAAGGTACGCGTGGCCGAGCTGTACTTCTTGCTGTCCACCATCACGTAGTTCAGGGCGAACTTGGTGTTGGAGCGCCAGTAGTAGTTCACGCCCACGGTCCAGATGTCCATCTTGCCGCCCAGCACGCCGTCCACGATCGGCGGGCGACCGGCAACCGGGTTGGCGTTCAGATGGCCATCGTCCAGGTTCATCGAGTCATAGCGTGCGCCCAGCTGCCACATGCCACGGCCCGGCTCGTCCGGCAGGCCGGTGGTCGGGGTGCCGCCCTTGTAGCCCCAGGTCTCGCCGGTGATGTTCCACAGGCCGCTGACGTAGAAACCGTCGCTGGTGTAGTTGTCGCGCGTCATGCGCTTGGCTTCGCTGGTGTAGTACTCGGCCTGGGCCTTGAACGGGCCCCCGATGTACATCGCTTCGGCACCGATGGTCTTGACCCGGTCGGTGTCGGTCATGTTGCCGCTGTCGACCAGGCGCGCGGTGGCCAGGTCGGCGTTCGGACGGGCGCGCACGCGCAGGGTGTCGGCGTCGGTGTCGTAGTCGACATAGCTCAGGCCGAAGTGCAGGACCTGGCCCTTGTCGTTGATCGGCGCCCAGGTGCCACGCGCGCCGTAGCCGCTGCCGTGGGCCAGGTTGCGGGTCAGCTCACGGCCGAAGGCGCTGGCGGTGACCGACCAGTTGTTGTCGCCGAAGCTGTAGGCGCCACCGAGGCGGCGGGCCACGGCGTAGGTGTTGGTGACCGCAGCCTTGGAGATGAAGTCGTTGTTCTTGGTGCTGGACAGCTCTTCCAGGCTGTTGGGCTGCTTGAACTGGCCCAGCTGCACGAAGTGGTTGGCGTTGCCGGCCAGCTTGTACTTGACGTTGGTGTCCAGGAACTTGTCGGCCTTGGCGTCGTAGCCGACCACCCATTCCACGTTGCCCGGGCCCTTGCCCTTCAGCACCAGCTCGGCGCGACGCAGTTCGAATTCGCTGTCCTTGCCGTTGGCGGCATCGCCACCGTTGAGATCGGTCACATCGTTGTCGAACCAGTTGCCGTCGGCCTGGACCAGGCCTTCGAAGGTGATCTCCGAGCCGCCGATCACGTCGATGGCCACTTCAGCGTGAGCGGCCGGCACGAACAGCGCAGCAGCCACGGCCGCAGTGAGGAGTTGGCGATGCAGTTTCATGGAAAGGAGCCTTGCAGGCAGGTGGGAAGATGCTGCGCAGGCTAATAAGTGAAGATTGCGTAAATATGACAGTTTCGGACAAAGCAGCCCCGGTCCCAAGGCAAGCTGTTGTTGGGGTTGCCAAAACTGCCTGAAACAGATGACTGCCCGGTTGCGTTCAGATGGCAGTCGCCGCCGCCCCTCAGGCGGCGGTCTTCTGCTTGAACCGGCACAGGTCGCGGATCACGCACTGCGGGCAATCCGGCTTGCGTGCCCTGCACACGTAGCGGCCGTGCAGGATCAGCCAGTGGTGGGCATCGAGCAGGAACTCGGCCGGAATCACCTTGACCAGCAGGTCCTCGACCGCCCGCACGTCCTTGCCGGGCGCCAGCCCGGTGCGGTTGGCGACCCGGAAGATGTGGGTGTCCACGGCCATCACCGGCTCGCCGAACGCGGTGTTGAGCACCACGTTGGCGGTCTTTCTTCCGACCCCGGGCAGGGCTTCCAGCGCGGCGCGGTCGCGCGGTACTTCGCCGCCATGCTGGTCGATCAGCAGGCGGCAGGTGGCGATGACATTCTTCGCCTTGGCATTGAACAGCCCGATCGTGGCGATGTACTTCTTCAGTCCGTCCTCGCCCAGCGCCAGGATCGCCTGCGGCGTGTTGGCGACCGGGAACAGTTTGCGCGTGGCCTTGTTGACGCCCACGTCGGTGGCCTGCGCGGAGAGCGCAACGGCGACCAGCAGTTCGAACGGCGAGCTGTATTCCAGTTCGGTCTTCGGATGCGGATTGAGTTCGCGCAACCGCGTGAACATTTCCACGACGTCGGCCTTGGGCATGCGCGCGCTGCGCGGTGCGGCCTTTGCAACGGTGGTCATCAGGAAGGCTTTCCAGCAGCCCTGGCTTTGGCGCGCGCAAGAATCGCGGCGGCCGCAGGCGGAAGGGCCGGCTTCAGATCGGGAGTGGGTGCGGCAGGCGCACGGCGGGCATCGCGTTCGGCGGCGCGACGTGCCAGCCGCTGCGCGCGCTGGCGGTAACGCTCGCGTGCGGCCCATGCACGCTGCAACTGCTGCTGTGCGTGCAGCAGGCGCGCCGGCAGGTCGGGATGGCCAGCCAGCAGCGCGTCATCGCCAGGGGCGGGCACGTAGTCCATCAGTCCCGCTGCCAGCGCAGCGTCCAGGTCGTCATCCAGCACCAGCAGCAACAGGCGGGCGGGCAGGGGCGGGGCGTCGTGCATCATCGCTCAGCGGTTCTGGAACACCGGCGGACGCCGCGCAAGGAACGCTGACGTCCCTTCGCGCATGTCTTCGGTGGCGAACATCAGGCCGAACTGTGCGCTCTCATATTCCAGCCCGTCTGCAAGCGTGCATTCGCCACCGACATGCACGGCATCGAGAATGCCGCGCAGGGCGAGCGGTGCGGACCGCGCGAGCTGGGTGGACAGCTCGCTGACGCGCGCATCCAGTGCATCGGCCGCGACCACTTCGTTGACGATGCCCAGCTGCAGCGCACGTGCGGCGGTGATCGGCGCGCCGAGCAGCAACAGCTCCAGCGTGGCAGCGCGACCGCACAGGCGCAGCAGGCGCTGGCTGCCGCCGAAGCCGGGAATCAGCCCCAGGTTGATCTCGGGTTGGCCGACCCTGGCGCTGTCGGCAGCCACCCGCAGGTGGCAGGCCATGGCCAGTTCCAGCCCGCCGCCCAGCGCAAAACCGTTGATCCGGGCGATCACCGGCTTGGGCAGGCGTTCGATGCGGCGCATCACGGCCTGGCCCAACAGCGAGAAGTCACGTCCCTGAACCGGGGTCAGTCCGTTCATTTCGGCGATGTCGGCCCCGGCCACGAACGCCTTGGGGCCGGCCCCGGTCAGCACCACCACGCGAACGGATTCTTCCTGCCCTGCGGCCAGAAACGCTGCATCCAGGGCCTCCAGGGTCTCCCGGTTGAGCGCATTGAGCTTGTCGGGGCGGTTGACAGTGATCCAGCGGATGGCACCATCGTCGACAACGGTAAGGGGGGCGTCGGCCACGGCGGGGGCTCCTGGAAAAACGTTAAAAAAAAGTGATATTGAACTCTGGAAACAAAGGCAGGTCATAGCCTTCGTCGTTAGTGGCGGTTCAACGTTGCGGCGGCTATCCTAACCCGTCGCCTCAGGGCGGCCCAATGCGTCCTGAGTTACCACCCCTGGAGAAACGTTTGATGAAGTTGCGTTCTATCGCGGTCGCCGTCGCGGCCCTGGCCCTGACGGGCAATGCCTTCGCCCAGGACACTTCGTCCGAAAAGGGCAAGCTGAGCTATTACTTCGGTTACGACTACGGCAACAACCTGGCTGAGCTCACCGGTCGCGGCGAACAGCTGGACATCAATTCGGTGGTGAAGGGCCTGCAGGATGCCTACGCCAAGAAGCAGCCGGCGATCACCGCCGAGCAGCTGAAGCCGGCCGTCGAAGCCTTCCAGAAGCGTGAGCAGGGTCGTGCCGCCGCTGCCAAGGCCGAGTACGAAAAGGCTGCCGCCGAAAACAAGACCAAGAGCACTGCGTTCCTGGCCGCCAACAAGGCCAAGGCCGGCGTGCAGGCGCTGCCGAGCGGCGTGCAGTACCGCATCGTCGAAGCCGGCAAGGGCGCCAAGCCGACCCAGGCCAGCACCGTGCAGCTGGAAGTGGCCGGTCCGTACCCGTTCGGTACCCGTCCGACCGAAGCCCGCCCGGCGCAGCAGATTCCGGCGATCAAGGTCAGCGAAGTCGAAATGAAGGCCATGCGCGAAGTGCTGCTGCAGATGCCGGCCGGTTCGAAGTGGGAAGTCACCCTGCCGCCGGAACAGGCCTACGGTGCCGACCCGCGTACCCCGTTCCCGCCGAACGTCGCCGTGCAGTTTGAAATCAAGCTGGTCAGCGTCAAGTAAGAAGAACGATTCGAAACACGAAAACGCGCCGATGGAAACATCGGCGCGTTTTTTGTTGCCCGCATTCGCGCTACTGTTGCGCGGTGCACTTTCCGGAAACCCCCGCCCATGCCATGCCCAGTCCCTGCATCGGAACCTGCGCGCTTGATCGCGCCGGCCTGTGCGGCGGCTGCCTGCGCAACGTGGATGAAATCACCCGCTGGTCGACGATGACCCGACACGAACAAGACCATGTGATGCGTCGGGTGCTGCCGCTGCGCGACCAGCTGCGGCAGTCGCTGGGCGGCTCGCTGGCCGGCCACGAGCGCCTGCTGCGCGCGCTGCACCCGCTGGATGCACCGCCCGGCGGCGATGGCTGGAACCGCAGTGAACTGGCCGACCTGCTGCCGCCTGGCCCGCCAGTGGAAGCGGCCGTGCTGGCCGGGATCATCCCGCGCGCCAGCGGCGCGCAGGTGCTGCTGACCCGGCGCACCGATACGCTGCGCCAGCATGGCGGCCAGGTCGGGTTCCCGGGCGGCCGCCAGGAGCCGGACGACCGCGATGCAGTGGCCGCCGCGATCCGCGAAAGCAACGAGGAAATCGCGCTGCCGTACGACCAGGTGCAGGTACTGGGCTACCTGGATCCGTTCGTGACCATCACCGGGTACCGGGTGATGCCGGTGGTGGCGGTGATCGACCCGGGTTTCGTGGCGGTGCCGCAGCCGGATGAAGTGGCCGAAGTATTCGAAGTGCCGTTCGATTACCTGATGGATCCGGCCAACCTGCACCAGGTCGAGATCGACCACCGCGGCCGCATCCGCCACGTGCTGGAATACGGTTGGCCGGGCCAGCGCATCTGGGGCGCCACCGCCGCCATCCTCTACAACCTGCGTCGCCGCCTGGAGCAACTGGAATGAGCACTGCGAACCCGACCCCGTGGACCACCCTTGTCGATGTGGCGACGCTGTCCAGCGCGCTGGCGCAGGGTGACACCCGCCTGTTGGATGCACGCGCCACCGCGAGTGCCGCACCGCGCGTGCTGGATGCGCGTTTTTCGCTGGCCGATCCGCAGTCCGGCGCGCGCGACTATGCCGCCGGGCATCTGCCGGGCGCGCTGCGCGCGGACGTCAACCGCGACCTGGCCGACATGAGCGTGGTCGGCCACGGCCGCCACCCGTTGCCGGACAGCGACGCGTTCGCTGCCACGCTGGGGCGGTGGGGCATCGGTCCCGACACCCAGGTGGTGGTCTACGACGGCGGCGACGGCAGCATGGCGGCGGCGCGCGCGTGGTGGCTGCTGCGCCTGATCGGGCACACGCAGGTGGCGGTGCTCGATGGCGGCCTTGCAGCGTGGCAGGCGGCCGGTCTGCCGTTGACCACGGAGATACCCGAGGTGGTGCCGTTGCCGCCCTATCCAGGGCGTTTCGACACCACCCAGGTGGCGTCGGTGGACGAGATCGCCGCGCGCTTGAAGCATGCGCCGGGCTGGCTGCTGGATGCACGTGCCGGTGAACGGTTCCGGGGTGAGGTGGAGCCGCTGGATCCGGTGGCGGGGCATGTGCCCGGGGCGGTGAACCGCCCGTTCGCATTGAACGTGGCCGACGGCCGCCTGCGCCCGACCGCCGAGCTGCAGGCCGCGCTGCGGCGGCTGATCGGCACGCATGATCCACGGCAGGTGGTGGTGATGTGCGGTTCGGGCGTGACCGCCTGCCATCTGCTGCTGGCGATGGAAGTGGCAGGGCTGCACGGCGCCCGGGTCTATGCCGATTCGTGGAGCGGGTGGGTCAGCGATTCAAGCCGACCGGTAGCTACAACGTAGTCAACGGAACGGCCGCCAGCACCCGCGGCCACGGGAACAACGGGCCCGGGTCGCGTTTGCGCGGCACGCGGCGGTCCGGGTCATCGCTGGCCACCTCTTCGCGCGTGTCCAGCGCCTCGTGGCCGGCGATGTGCTGCAGGCCGGGCAGGGTGTCGCACAGGTGCTGCAACAGGTCGATCAGGGCCGCGATCTGGGCGTCCGGGTACGGTTCGTCCATCGCCTGGTGGCGCGAGTCCAGCCAGTGCGGGTAGCGGCCGGTATTGACCAGTTCGATGCCGATGGAGCGCGGGTTGTAGCCGCTGACATGGTGGGCGGTGCGCTCGACCGGGACGTACTGGACGATGCGGCCGTCGCGGTCGATGTAGTAGTGCCCGCTGTTGCCGCTGCCGCTGTCGTACAGCACGCGTTCGCCGTAGCTGCGCGCCATGGCCAGGTCCGGCAGTTCGGTGCAGTGGATCACCACCAGGTCGATGTCGTCCGGCGCGCGCGCACCCAACTGCTCGACATAGGGCAGCAGCTGTTGGTCGATGCGGGGCGGGGCGCGGTCGGGCATGCGCCGATGCTAGCATTCGGGCATGAGCGCTGATATCGATTTTCACGCGGTGGCTGCATGAGCCGCGGCCACTGCATTCTTTCCCACGGCTTCGAAAGCGGCCCGGACGCCACCAAGGTGACCGCACTGGCCGACGTGGCCCAGCGGCTGGGCTGGACCCATGAACGCCCGGACTACACCGACCTGGATGCCCTGCGGGAGGTCAGCAGCGTGGGCGATGTCCGCGCCCGCCTGCAGCGCCTGGTCGAGCGTGCCAGCGCCGCCGCCGCGTCCCAGGGCCCGGTGGTGCTGGCCGGGTCCTCGCTGGGCGCCTACATTTCCGCCATCGCCTCGCTGCAGGTGCCCACCCGGGGCCTGTTCCTGATGGTGCCGCCGACCCGGATGGGGCCGATGCCGGCTCTGGACGCCGCCCGCGTGCCCATCAGCGTGGTCCACGCCTGGCACGACGAGCTGATTCCGGCCACCGATGTGATCGCCTGGGCCCAGGCGCGCGCGGCGCGGCTGCTGCTGGTGGATGACGGGCACCGGCTCAACGACCATGTGGATGCGTCGGCGCAGGCGTTCGAGGCGCTGCTTCTGAGCCTTTGACGCGTACCCACCAACGGTGGGTACCTACCGGAGGCGACCAGCGGTTGGCATGCGCCGCAGGGCGTCCCGGGGCGATTCCGGCCGGGTCACGTACAATGGACGGTCCGGCGCCTGCGCCCGGGCCGCCTGCGGTGCCCGTGGGCACCCCCTTCCTGCTGACCTGCGATACCGATCCCGTGAAATTCTTTGTTTCCTGCGCCAAGGGCCTGGAGTACCTGCTCGCCGACGAACTGCTGGCGCTGGGCCTGCCCAGGGCCACTGCCACCATTTCCGGCGTCAATGCCGAGGGCGAGCTGCCGCAGGCGCTGAAGGTGGTGCTGTGGTCGCGCCTGGCCAGCCGGGTGCTGTGGCCGCTGGCCGAGTTCGACTGCCCGGACGAGGGATCGCTGTACCAGGGCGTGTCGTCGATGCCGTGGGAGCAGCACATCAGCCCCGAGCTGACCCTGTCGGTGGACGCCCATGTGTCGGGCACCGAAATCACCCACGCGCGCTTTGCCGCGCAGCGGGTCAAGGACGGCGTGGTCGACAGCCTGCGCGCGCAGGGCCTGGAGCGGCCGTCGGTGAACACCGAGTTCCCGGACGTGCGCATCAACCTGTCGCTGCGCAAGGGTCGCGCTTCGATCTCGATCGACCTGGGGGGTGGTCCGATGCACCGGCGCGGCTGGCGCATGGCGCAGAACGAAGCACCGCTGAAGGAAAACCTGGCGGCGGCCGTGCTGATGCGCGCCAACTGGCCCAAGATCCACGCCGAAGGCGGTGGCCTGCTCGACCCGATGTGCGGCAGCGGCACGCTGCTGATCGAAGGCGCGCTGATGGCCGCCGACGTCGCTCCGGGCCTGCAGCGCCACGGCAGCATTCCGCCGAGCCGCTGGCTGGGCTTCGATCGTGACGCCTGGAACGCCCTGATGGCCGACGCACGCACCCGCGAGCAGGCCGGGCGCGCCGCGCTCAAGCAGGTCATCCACGGCAGCGACATCGACCCGCATGCCATCCGCGCGGCCAAGGAGAACGCGGAAACCGCCGGTGTCGCCGAGGCGATCTGGTTCGGCGTGCGCGACGTGGCCGATGTGCAGGTGCCGCCGCAGGAAACCGGTTGCGTGGTGTGCAACCCGCCGTATGACGAGCGCCTGGCCGCCGATGCGGTGCTGTATCGCCGCCTGGGCGATGCGCTCAAGCGCGCCGTGCCGCAGTGGCGGGCCAGCCTGCTGTGCGGCAGCGCCGAACTGGCATTTGCCACCGGCCTGCGCGCGAACAAGAAGTACCAGCTGTTCAACGGTGCCATCGAGTGCGCGTTGATCGTGTGCGACCCCATCGCCGTGCCGCAGCGTGAGAATGCCGGCCAGCCGCGCGAGCTCAGCGAGGGCGCGCAGATGGTGGCCAACCGGCTGCGCAAGAACATCCGCAAGTTCAAGACCTGGAAGGCGCGCGAGCAGGTCACCTGCTACCGCGTGTACGACGCCGACCTGCCCGAGTACGCCGCCGCCATCGACGTGTACGAAGAAGATGGTGGTGCGGGCCGCACCTTCCTGCATGTGCAGGAATACGCCGCGCCAGCCACGATTCCCGACGTGGACGTGCGCCGCCGCCGCAACGAGCTGCTCTCGGCCGCGCGCGAGGTGTTCCAGGTGCCGGCCGAGCAGGTGGCGCTGAAGTCGCGTGAACGCGGCAAGGGCGGCAGCAAGTACGGCCGCTTCGAGCAGCGCGGCGAATTCGTGCTGGTGCGCGAAAACGATGCGCTGCTGCGCGTGAACCTGTTCGATTACCTGGACACCGGCCTGTTCCTGGACCACCGCCCGCTGCGTTGGCACATGGCCAAGGAAGCGCAGGGCAAGCGCTTCCTCAACCTGTTCTGCTACACCGGCGTGGCCAGCGTGCAGGCGGCAGTGGCCGGTGCGGCTTCCACCACCAGCGTGGACCTGTCCGGCACCTACCTGCAGTGGTGTGCCGACAACCTTGCCCTGAACGGCAAGGGCGGCAGCCAGCACCAGCTGATCCAGGCCGATGCATTGGCCTGGCTGGAAGCCGAGCGGCATCGCTTCGATGTGATCTTCTGCGACCCGCCGACGTTCTCCAACTCCGCCCGTGCCGAGGATTTCGACGTGCAGCGCGAGCACGTGCGGTTGCTGCGTGCGGCCGTGGCGCGGTTGAGCCCGGAAGGCGTGCTGTATTTCTCGAACAACTTCCGCCGCTTCAAGCTGGACGAGGAAGCGATCAAGGAATTCGCCGAGTGCCGCGAGATTTCCGCGGACACCATCGGCGAGGATTTCGAGCGCAATCCTCGCATCCATCGCGCATGGGAGATCCGGCGCTTCGGCGCCTGAGGTTGCGTGCCCACCAACGGTGGGCACCTACCGGCAACATCGGCAGGCCACGAACGTTGGTCGTGCCAACATCGGTAGGCCACGACCGTTGGTCGTGCCAACATCGGTAGGCCACGACCGTTGGTCGTGGCGGGCTTACAGCGCAGCCGCCGCCAGCCCGATCACGGGTAATGCCCAGGCCAGCGGCGCGATCCAGCGCGGTCGCCAGGGATACAGGCCGAAGGCGATCAGCAGGCCGCTGATCGTCATCGCGCCCATCCACAGCACCGGGCCGGCGGCCCAGCCGTGGTCAGCCACGCACAGGCCAAATGCGGTGGCCAGCAATGCCCAGCCCAGCCAGCGCCACAGGCGCATGCGCGCGGGCCCGGCGTGCGCCTTGCCGTGCAGGTCGAGCTGGTGCTTTTCCATCGCCAGCGACAGCGCGGTGAACGCCGAAAAATTCAAGGTGAGCGCCAGCAGCATCATGCGTTGGCCTCGGCAGTGTTGCGGGTGGCGGCTGCAACTGCAGCGGCCTGGCGCTTCTTCTTCTCCGCTGCGCTCAGCGCCGGCTGCCAACGCTGCATGCGCAGGCCGCAGTACGCCAGCATCGCGCCGAAGGCGAGCATCACGAGGTCGAACCCGGCCAGCGCCCAGTCGCCCGTGCGCAGGGTCACGCCGAGGTGAGCCTGCGTGGTGAGCGCGTTGATCACCGGGATCAGCGCAAACAAGGCCGCGCCCAGGTACAGCTGCCAGGCCCACATCAACCGCTTGGGCCAGAGGAAGGCCGCCAGCAGGGCGGCGCCCCAGGCATAGAAGAACACGCTCGCTTCCGCGTCGGAACGCTCCGCGATCTGCAGCGGCAGCAGGCGGTTACCCCAGAAATAGGCGGCAAACGCGATCGGCAGGCCGGCCACGGCGCCGATGTTGAGCGCATCCACCAGGCGCAGGCCGAAGCCGATCCGGCCGGCCTTGGCGTGCTTGGGGCGCTCCTTGACCGCCCACAGCACCACGCCGCTGGCCACCATCAGGCAACCGACCAGGCCGGACAGGAAGAACAGGGCGCGCAGGCCCCAGTCCGCAAAGCGGGCCAGGTGCATGCCGTACATGACGCCACGGGTGTGGGTGGCGCCACCGGGCACCGGGCTGGTCTCGATCAACGCGCCGCTGACCGCGTTGTAGCGCAGCGAAGGTGTGTCGACCGACAGACGCTTGCCGTCGCGCTGGTAGATGTCGATCACCGCATTGGCCGCGCCCGGGTGGAACACGGTGAAGCCGCTGACCTGCGCGCCCTTCCATTCGGCACGCGCACTGTCGAGCAGCTGCTGGATCGGCAGTGGAGCGGCGCTGCCTTCGGCGGGGTCGGCCGGATCGGCCAAGCGTGCGAAGGCCTCGCTGAAGAACGCATCCTCGTCCTTCGGATAGGCCACGCTCACCCCCTGCGGCAGGTACATGAACATCAGCGTGACGATGCCGGTGTAGGTGATCATCGCGTGGTAGGGCAGGGCCATCACCGCGCTGACGTTGTGGAAGTCCAGCCACGAACGCAAGCCTTTTTCAGGCCGGAAGGTGAAGAAGTCCTTGAAGATCTTCTTGTGGGTGATCACCCCGGTGATGATCGCCACCAGCATGAACATCGCGCAGAAACCCACCAGGTAACGCGCCCACAGCACCGGGATGTAATGCAGGTCGAAATGCAGGCGGTAGAAGAAGTCGCCGCCGCGGGTTTCGCGCGCGGCCACTTCCTCGCCGCTGGCCGGGTCCACCGTGGCATCGCCGAAACGGCCACCGCCGCGGCGGCGTTTTTCGCCTTCGGCAGGCGGTTTCACCATGGATTCGGGGTTGCGCCAGAACATGCGCATGGCCGGGTTGCGCGGGTCGGGCAGGGTCACGTTCCAGCTTTCGGCCTGCGGCGCCCTGTGCTGCAGGAACGCCACCGCGCGCTCGGCGGCCACCTCGGTGGACACGCTGCTGCGCGGCAGCTCCGGGCGCATCCAGCGGCTGATTTCTTCGCGGTAGTAGCTGGCGGTGCCGGCCATGAAGATGAGCAGCAGCAGCCAGCCCACCAGCAGCCCGGTCCAGGTGTGCAGCCAGGCCATGGACTGGCGGAATCCATTCTTCATGCACGTGCTCCCAGTGCGAGCGTGCCCAGCCAGAACAGCGCGGTAGGCGCAGCAATGCCGATCCAGGCGCGCAACGCGGTGCGGGTGGCGAACGCCCACAGCGCCGCGCAGGCGCACAGCACGATGGCGACGAGCATGCCGGTCAGCACCGCCTGGGCACGGGCGATGGGCAGGGCCACGGCGAAGAACATCGCGCAGGTGGCGGCCAGCGCGTAACCGCCGATGATCGCGGCCATTGAACGCGACAGCACTCCCAGCCAGGGGCGGGTGAAGAAACCGCCGAAACGGTTGAACCAGCTGGCATCAGGCGTGCTGTCCACGGGAACCTGCAATGTCGGGTCGAACAACGAACGTCACCGGCCGGGGCCGGTGACGGGGGGAGGGTGGCCATCCGTGGCCAAGCCGCCGCACAGGGCGGGGGTATCCCTGGAGAACGTTGCTGCCCCATCGCGCCCATGGCAGCGCCACCATCGGCAGCGCGCAGGACGGCATCGGGGAAGCATCCAATGCGGTAATGATAGTCATTATCATTCGCTTCGGCAAGGTTGATTGATGGTCTGGCGTTACCGGCTCTTCTCGCTGCCGCTGCGATACTGGTGGCATGACCGACGCAGACCTGCACGATCGCGACGCACTGCCCGATGCCGCCGGGCGCGACCCTGCCGCGCTGGCAGCCGACGAAGAGTGGTGGTCCAAGGTAGGGGCGTTGTACGACCTTACCGATGAGGTGGTCATGCTCGACAACGGCTACTGGGGTTCCATGGCCCGGCCGGTGTTGGAGGCCTACCAGCGCGCCACGGCGCGGGTGAACCGTGACAACGCGTGGTTCGGGCGACGGGAGTTCCCGCCGTTGCTGGAACACGCGCGTGCAACGCTGGCCGACGCGCTGGGCGTGGGCGCCGATGAGATCGCGCTGACCCGGGGCGCAACCGAAGCGATGCAGGTGCTGATGGCAGGCTATCGGCGCCTGTCTCCGGGCGATACCGTGCTGCATGCAGACACCGACCACGAAAGCGCGATCGCTGCGATGCAGTGGCTGCGTGAGCGCAGGGGAGTGGACGTACAGCGCATCGTGCTGCCGGAGCCATTCGACCACGACGGCATCGTGGACGCCTACCACCAGGCGCTGGCGCGCTACCCGCGCACCCGCCTGCTGCTGCTCACCCAGGTTGGCCACCGCAATGGCATGCTGCTGCCGGTGGCGGAGATCAGCGCGCTGGCCCGCGCGGCCGGCGCGGACGTGGTGCTGGATGCGGCACATGGCATCGGCCAGGTCGACACGCCGCTGCACGCGCTGGGCGCGGATTTCGTCGGCATCAACCTGCACAAGTGGATCGGCGCGCCGGTTGGCCTGGGCGCGCTCTACGTGCGGCGCGGCCGTGTGCAGGACCTGGATCCCTGCATGGGCGAGGCGGCCACCGGCGATATCGACAGCCGCGTCCACACCGGCACGGTCAACTTCGCGGCGGTGATGGCCTTGCCGGCAGCATTGTCGCTGCACCAGCGGATCGGCGTGGCCAACAAGCGCGCCCGCCTGCTGCGCCTGCGCAACCAGTGGCTGGATGCGCTGCGCGAAGACGGCCGGATCCAGCTGCTGGCGTCACCGGATCCGCGTCTGTCCAGCGCCATCGCCGCCTTCCGCCTGCGCGGGCAGGTCAGCCTGGAGGCCAACACCGCCACGGCCGAGCGCATGCTGCAAGAGTCCGGTGTCTTCGTGGTGGCCCGCGAAGGGTTGGCGTCCGGCGCCTGCGTACGCGTGACACCCGGCATCTTCACCACACCCGCGCAGATGCGGTCGCTGATCGACGCCATCCGCGCGCTTGCCTGATGGATGTCAGGCCGTACCTGGCTGTTCGAGGGGCTCGATGATCAAGCGCACACCGAGAGCGCCAAGCACCCGTTGAACGGTGTCGAAGCGGGGATGCGCGCCCGGCTTGAGTGCCTTGTAGAGACTCTCCCGCCCGAGGCCAGAGGCCTCCGCAATCTGCGCCATGCCACGGGCGCGCGCCACCACTTGGAGTGCATCCTGGAAATGCGCGGCGTCATCCGCGCAAAGTGCCTCGGTGAGGTACTGCGCAATGGCCGCATCGTCGACCAGATGATCCGCGGGATCGAAAGCAACGAGGACTGGCTTGCTTGCCATGCCGTCACTGTATCCAGCTGGATACGGGGTGCAAGGCCGCATCCGACAGGTCCAACGCTTCGTTCAGCGCGAACTGCAGGCCTTGGCGATTTCGGCGTCGATGCGCTCCGGCGCGGGGCGTCCAAACAGCTCGCCGATCTCGCGACGGGCGCGCAGTTCTTCGCACTGTTCCGGATTGGCCGCGCCGTCGATGACGGTACCGCGCACCGGCGGCTCGCCACGACCGGCGTCGGCCTGCATGCGGCGACGGGCCTGGTGCAGGTCGCGCTGGGCGCGGGTGCGCTCTTCCCAGGTGAGGTTGGGATCCTTGACGATCGGCCGGGTCACGCCGGTGTCCTGCTCGGGCGGGCAGGGCACGGTCTGGTAGATGGTCTGGCCGCCAGCGGCGCATTTGTACACGCGCCCGGCATGGGCATTGCAGGCCAGCGCGCACAGCGCCAGCGTCACGATCGTCCTTCGCATGGTTCCCCCGGCGGGCCACTCCAGCCCTGAATGCGCGGCAGAATACGCGAACCACGTCTCAAAAACACCCGGGCAATCTGTCAACCGGGCGCCACGCGCGTCACGACCAACGGTCGTGACCTACCGACGTTGGTCGAAGCCGGATGCGGTAGGTCACGACCTTTGGTCGTGACCGTGCATTACCACTGCATCCACACGGTCAACGCATGCAGCAGCAGCCCGATCAACCCACCCACCAGGGTGCCGTTGAACCGGATGAACTGCAGGTCGCGTCCCACGCTCAGCTCCAGCTGCTCCACCAGGTGCCGTTCGTCCCATCCCTTCACGGTCTGGGCGATATGGCTGGTCACGCCCTCGCGCAGGCGGCTGGTCAGGCGCTCGGCGCCGTCCATGAGGTGCTGGTTGAGGGCCTCGCGCAGCGAGGGATCGTCCTGCAGCGCCTGGCCGACCTTGGCCAGGCTGCGCCGCAGGTGCGCGGCCAGCGCCGAGTCCTCGCGGGACAGGTCGGCGCGCAGGCTGGCATGGATGCGCGCCCACAGGCCCTGCACATACTCCTGCACCGCGGGGTGGTCGATCACCTGCTGCTTGAGCTGGTCGACCTTTTCCGCCAGTGCCGGGTCGTGCCGCAGGCGCTGGATGTAGTCGCCCAGCCACGCCTCGTAATCCTTGCGCAGCGGGTGTTCCGGCTCGGCCAGGATCTGCTGCAGTTCGGCCAGCACCGCGTGCGCCATGCGCTCGGCCAGGCTGTCGCCGATCTCGTCGATTGGCTTGACCCAGTTGACCGTGCTGGCCAGCTTCGGCCATTCGCGCTGGATGTAGCGGACGATCAGTTCCGACGCGCGCTGTCGTACCGCGTCGTTGTCCATCCACTGGCTGATCCGGGTCAGCCCTTCATCCAGCACCCGCTGGTGGCGGTTGTCGGCGGTGAGCAGGCCGAGCAGCTCACCGGCGGTGGCCGCCGCGTTCCACTGCCGCAGCTGCTCGACCACGAAGGCCTGGATGCTGCGGCGCACGGCGGCTTCGTCGAGGAAATCCAGCGCCTGCAGGGCCCAGCCCCGGGCCATGTCGGCCAGCAGCCGCGACCGCGCGGGATCGGCCAGCCAGCTGCCGAGCCGGCTGGCGGGGTCGAACACCTGCAGCCGGGCCAGGAGTGCCTGCGGTTCCAGGAACTGGTCGCGCACGAACACCGCCAGGCTGTCGGCGATGCGTTCCTTGCTGCGCGGGATGATCGCCGTATGCGGGATCGGTAGGCCCAGTGGGTGGCGGAACAGCGCCACCACCGCGAACCAGTCGGCCAACGCGCCCACCGCAGCCGCTTCGCAGAATGCGGACACCCACGCCCAGATGCCGCGTTCGCCGTTGAGGTGGCTGATGACAAAGCCGGCCAGCATGGCCAGCAGCATCGCCAGGGCAATGGCCTTGAGGCGACGCAGCTGCGCGCGGCGGGGGTCAACCGATGGAGAGCTGTTCATGCGGCCAGTGTATCGACCCGGATGCGAACGCCGCCTCGACAGGCGTCACGGAGGGCCGGCCAACGGCCGGCGCTACCAGGAAAATCCCTCAACGCTCGACGGTAGTGCCGGCCGTTGGCCGGCAAAACGGGTTACGCCACTTCGCAGACTTGTCGGCGAAGTGCCGCCAACTGCGCGCGCAGCGCATCGTTTTCCAGCGTCAACGCAATCACCCGCTGGCGCAGCTCGGCCGGGCCTTCGCCCAGCGAGGCCAGCGCGTCGGCAATCTCGGCCTCACGGCTCGGATCGATCTCCAGCTCGCCATCGGCGCTGTGCAGCACCTCCTGGACCGGCTTGCGCGGCTTGCGCTTGGCCTCGCGCACGCGCTTGGCCGCCTGCTTCAGTTCGTCCTTGCCGGCCGCCGCCGCCGCGCGCTGTTCCTCTTCCGGCAGCGCAGCCACCGCAGCCGCGGCGCTGATCGAGATCACACCGCTCTTGACCGCTTCCACCAGCTCCGGGGCGGCCTGCTTGTGGATGCGTTCGATCATCGTGACCTGGCTGCTGCTCAACCGGGCTTCGCGCGCCATGTCGGCGCGGCTCACCTTCGGTGCCGGCGCCCAGGGCGGGCTGTCCTCATCGCCTTCGGGCGTGGCATCGGCAATCTCGCCGTCGCTTTCGCGCTGCAGCTGGGCCTGGTCGGCGCGGTGGCGCTCGGCCAGGATGTCGCGCTTGCGCAGGGCCAGCACGCCGCGCTGGAAATCGGAGACGCTGCGCCGGCCCAGGTGCTGTTCGATCATCCACAGGTGCACATCGTCCATCGACTGGAAGCGGGTGTTCTGCACCGTCTGGAACGGCAGGCCGTGCTTCTGGCAGATGCCGTAACGGTTGTGCCCATCCACCAGGACATCGTTCCACAGCACCAGCGCGTCGCGGCAGCCTTCGGCCAGGATGCTGCGCTCCAGTGCCTCGTGCTCATCGGCGGTAAGCGGATCGATGTAGGCCTTGAGTTCTTCTTTGACGACGATGTCCATGCAATCCGGTTGGCGAGCAGCTGTTAACCGCCCATTGTACCGGTCGCCGGCGTCACGCCGTGGCGCGGATCATCTCGCCCAGCACGTCCACGATCCGGTCGATCTGCGCCCGGTCGATGATCAGCGGCGGCGACAGCGCGATCACATCGCCGGTACAGCGCACCAGCAGTTCGCCATCGCGGAAGCAGCGCTCGAACACCTCATAGCCCCGGCTGCCGGGGGCGTCCTTGCGCGGCGCCAGTTCCACCGCACCGATCAGCCCGAAGTTGCGGATGTCCACCACGTTGGGCAGCCCGCGCAGGCTGTGCAGGCGGGTCTGCCAGTACTCGCCCAGTTCGATGGCACGGTCGAACAGGCCCTCCGCCGCATAGGTGTCCAGCGCCGCCAGCGCGGCCGCGCAGGCCAGCGGGTGGCCGGAATAGGTATAGCCATGGAACAGCTCGATGGCCCCGGGCGGGCCCTGCATGTAGGCGGCGTGGATGGCATCGGACACCATCACCGCGCCCATCGGCACCGCGCCGTTGGTCAGGCCCTTGGCCATCGTCAGCAGGTCGGGAGTGACCCCGAAGCGCTGCGCGGCAAAGGCATTCCCGACCCGGCCGAAACCGGTGATGACCTCGTCGAACACCAGCAGGATGCCGTGCTGGTCGCAGATCTCGCGCAGGCGCTGAAGGTAGCCCGGCGCCGGCAGGATCACCCCGGCCGACCCGGCGATGGGCTCGACGAACACCGCCGCGATGGTCGACGCGTCATGCAGCGCGATCAGCCGCTCCAGGTCCTCGGCCAGCTCGGCGCCGTGGCGCGGCAGCCCGGGGCTGAAGGCGTTGCGGGACAGGTCCAGGGTGTGGCGCAGGAAGTCGCTGCCTGCCAGAAGCGGGCCGAAGCCCTTGCGGTTGTTGGGCAGGCCGCCGATCGACAGCCCACCGAAACCGACCCCGTGGTAGGCCTTCTCGCGCCCGATGAAACGGGTGCGCTGGTCTTCGCCACGCAGCCGGTGGTAGCCGAGCACGATCTTCATCGCCGTATCCACCGCCTCGGAACCGGAGTTGGTGAAGAAGGCGTGGTTCAGCGGTCCGGGGGCGAGCGCGGCCAGGCGCTCGGCCAGCACGAACGGCAGCGGCGAGCCCATCTGGAACGGCGGGGCGAAATCCAGCGTGGCCGCCTGCTGCTGGATGGCCTGCACGATCCGCGGCCGGGCGTGCCCGGCGTTGCAGCACCACAGCCCGGCGGCGCCATCAAGGATCGGGCGGTCGTCCACGTCGTGGTAGTACATGCCTTCGGCACGCACCAGCAGGCGCGGTGCGGCCTTGAACTGGCGGTTGGCGGTAAACGGCATCCACCAGGCGTCGAGGGTGGTGGGCGCGTTTTGGGACAGCGAAGACGCTGGCGTTTCCGTGAGGGCCATGGTGCTGGATCCGCGGATGTGGATGGTCTCGACTTTACTGCCTGGATCGTTGCTTCGTTGTGGACCGCCTGGTCCGGCCAACGGCCGGGGCTACCGGGGGTGTCGTGGGCGGGCCAGTCACTGTTGCCGGTGCAACCATCCCGCCGGTCGGTTGCGGTCACGTGGCAGAATCGGGCAGCTGATCTTCCCGCACGTGACCGATGTCGACTCCTGCCGCTGCCCACGCCGCCAATTCGCCCCGCCGTATCCTGCTGGCCAGCCTGATCGGCACCACCATCGAATTCTTCGATTTCTACATCTACGCCACGGCGGCGGTGCTGGTGTTCCCGCACCTGTTCTTCCCCGACAGCAGCGAGGGCGCGGCGCTGCTGCAGTCGCTGGCGACCTTCGCGGTGGCCTTCATCGCCCGCCCGGTGGGCTCGGCGGTGTTCGGCCATTACGGCGACCGGATCGGACGCAAGGCCACGCTGGTGGCGGCGCTGCTGACCATGGGTGTGTCGACCGTGGCGATCGGCCTGCTGCCCACCCACGCCAGCATCGGCATCGTGGCGCCGGCGCTGCTGGCGCTGTGCCGGTTCGGCCAGGGCCTGGGGTTGGGCGGCGAGTGGGGTGGGGCGGTATTGCTGGCCACCGAGAACGCGCCGCCGGGCAAGCGCGCTTGGTACGGCATGTTCCCGCAGTTGGGCGCGCCCCTGGGCTTCCTGCTCTCGGCCGGCATCTTCCTGCTGCTGGGCCGCGCGATGAGCGATGCGGACTTCCTGCAATGGGGCTGGCGCGTGCCGTTCCTGGCCAGCTCGTTGCTGGTGGCGGTAGGCCTGTGGGTGCGCCTGAACATCCACGAGACCCCGCAGTTCCAGGCCGCACTGGACCGCAACGAGCGCGTGCGCCTGCCCATGTGGACCGTGCTGCGGCACCACCCGCGCACGCTGGTGCTGGGTACGCTGGGTGCGTTCGCCACCTTCGTGCTGTTCTACCTGATGACGGTGTTCACCCTGGGCTACGGCACCACGGTGCTGCGCTACAGCCGCGAGCAGTTCCTGCTGCTGCAGATGGTGGGCATCCTGTTCTTCGCCGCCGGCATCCCGCTGTCGGCGATGTACGGCGACCGCTGGGGCACCCGGCGCACGATGATCGTGGCCAGCGGGTTGATCCTGGGCTTCGGCGTGCTGTTCGCCCCGTTGTTCCAGGCCGGCAGCCCGTGGCTGGTGGTCGGCTTCCTTGCACTGGGCCTGTTCCTGATGGGCTTGACCTACGGCCCCTGCGGCACGTTCCTGGCCGAAATCTACCCGGTGCAGGTGCGCTATACCGGCGCCTCGCTGTCGTTCAACCTGGCCGGCATCCTCGGCGCGGCCCCGGCGCCGTACGTGGCCACCTGGCTGGCCGGCCGTTTCGGCCTGGTCGCGGTGGGCTACTACCTGTGCCTGACCGCGGTGATCACCATCCTGGCGCTGCTGGCCATGGGGCGGCCGACCCGGCTCAGCGGAAAATCCGCTTGAGCGTGCGGCCCAGCCAGCTGCCCTGCTGGTGGTCGCGGGCGAACTGGTTCAGGTGCTGCTTGACCGATTCGGCGTAAGCCTTGTCATCGCCCCGGATGTGGTTGAACAGCCAGCGCGACAGCATCGTGCGCAGCTCGTCGGTGACGTCCTCGCCGGCCTGGAAGCGCAGCCGGTATTCGGCCACGCGCTTGCCGAAGATCTCGTGCACGCGCTTGTGCGCGGCGCAGAACGGGTAGCCGGCTTCTTCCATCAGCTCTTCCTCGAACGCGAAGTGCGACATGGTGTAGTCCACCAGTTCGTCGATCACCTCGGCCACGGCGACTTTGTGCAGGCTGGTCTGCGCCACGTGCAGATGGTTGAGCATCTCCACGATGCGCATGTGCTGGTGGTCGATGACGTCGATGCCGATGTTCAGGTCGTCCTGCCAGACCAGAAGTGCCATGCTGCGTTCCCTGTGATGTTCGCTGGGAACGACTCTAGTCAGGGCAGGGCGCGCCTGCGTTGATCTGGATCAAGGCGCCAGCGCGGGTTCCCGGGCGGCGGTGGCCTCGCGCGTGCTGCACACCCGGTTGCGGCCGCCGGCCTTGGCCAGGTACAGCTGGCGGTCGGCTTCGGAAATCAGCCGGTGCAGCGAATCGTGCTGCGGGCGGATGCAGCACAAGCCGATGCTGACCGTCATCCGCAGCGAGGTGTGGCCAAGATCCACTTCCAGCGCGGCGATGCGCTGGCGCAGGATCTCGAAGTAGCCGATCGCTTCGTCTTCTTCCAGCCCCGGCACCAGCAGGCAGAACTCTTCGCCACCGAAGCGCGCGATCAGGTCCTGATCGCGCGCGTGGTCGGCCACCGCCGCGGCCACCGCCCGCAACGCGTCGTCGCCGGCTTCATGGCCGTGGGTGTCGTTGATGTGCTTGAAGTGGTCGATGTCGATCATCGCCACCGCGACCTGCTCGCCTTCCAGCTGCAGCTTGGGCAGCTGGCGCGTGCTCTGCTCCAGGAAGCAGCGGCGGTTGGGCAGGCCGGTGAGGAAATCGCGGGTAGCCAGGTCCTGCAGCGTGCCGATCAGCTCCAGCTGGTCGACGTTCTGCGAGACGCGGCAGAAGAACTCCTCGCGCGAGAACGGCTTGCGCAGGAAGTCGTTGGCGCCGTTCTTGAGGAAGCGCGGAATCAGCGACGGATCGGTGTTGCCGGAAATGCCGATCACCGCCACCTTGTCGCGCGAGCGCAGGGTGCGCAGGCGGCGGGTGAACTCCACGCCCTCCATGCCGGGCATTTCCTGGTCGACCACCGCAAGCCGGATCGCCGGGTGGGCCTCGATTGCCTTCAGGCCCTCGGAACCGTCGGCCGCTTCGTAGACATCGTGGCCGTACATGCGAAGCAGCGAGGCGGCGTACATGCGAGCGGACATCGAATCGTCCACCACCAGCGCGGCGATGCGCCGGTTGCGCTCCAGCCGCTGTACCAGCCACACCAGGTAATCGATGCTGCCGGGGGTGTTCTTGAGCACGTAGTCGATGATCTGCTGCTGCAGCACGCGCTTGCGCAGGTCCTCGTCGTACACCCCGCTGACCACCACCGTGCGCAGCCCGCGCGACAGGAAGTACTCCACCACCTTGTCGCGGTCGCCATCGGCCAGCACCAGCCCGGTCAGCACCAGGAACCAGCCCTGTTCCTCATCCAGCAGGCGTCCGGCCTCGGCCAGCGAGGTCGCCACCGACACCGGCAGCTCCAGCCGCTGCTCGATCGCTTCCTTGAGCATCGTGGTGAACGTGCGCGAGTTCTCCACCAGCAGGATCCGCTGGGGGAGGTCATCACCGGGGTCGCTGGGGAAGGCGCCCTGAAACAGTGCCGGCATGTTGCGTACGCTCGAATCCGAGAGGGTCGGAAGGTGTATCGGCGTCTTCACGCCGGACTTTAGGCCCAATCTCCGGATCTGTGACCGCAATGTCCGGATCCCGGCCCCCCGGACCCCCGGGGACCTCCGATACCCCCACAACTCCCGGACCGTAGTGCCACGCCCTGCGTGGCAGCCCCTATCGCGCGACGCAGCCAAACCGTAGGAAAAATCAATCGCTACCACGCTGGAATGAGATCTGATGCACGTCCCGGCCTGCTCACGTTCCTTACGATTCCTCTGTACGCGCAACTCGGGTCGGCAACACATGGACAATCTCTACAAGGAAGTGACCCCGCTGCTCACGTTCCTGCTGCCCGGCTTCCTTTCCGCATCGATCTTCTACGGATTCACGTCTCATCCCAAACCCAGTCAATTCGAAAGGACAGTTGAAGCGCTGGTCTTTACGTTCGTTGTCCATGCCGTCACTCGGATGATTGAGGCCGTGTTGGAAGCACTCGGCCGGATCTGGTCCGTCGGAGAGTGGACATCGACGAGCCAACTCACCTGCTCGGTGTTGATTGCGACAGCTTTGGGTGCGTTGATGGCGGGTGCGGTCAACAAAGATACCGTTCATTCCTGGCTGAGGAAGAAGGGGCTGACTTCGCGCAGTTCGCATTCAAGCGAGTGGCATGGCGTGTTGGGTTCGAGCCTTTCCGATGTCGTACTGCACTTGGTCGACGGGAGGCGGCTCACGGGTTGGCCGAAGGAGTGGCCTCTGAATCCAGGCCGTGGCCAGTTCTACATCCTCGATCCTGCGTGGATCGACGATGATGGAAATCCGGTGGATCTGATTGATCTGGAGGGCATAATCATTCAAGCGACCGATGTCAGGTGGGTCGAAGTGATAATGGGTGAAGGAGTTCGAAATGGCTGTTTTACGCAACGGTTCCAATCCACCACTGCCGCCATGGAGACGCGTGCGTTCTGACGGCGCGGATCAACCGGTTCGCAGCAATCGGCCCAAGCTTCCGCCGAATCCACCGCCTGCACCAAAGCGGCCTTGAGTAGAGCGCTGCGCATCACTGCGCAGCCTTCACCTCAACACATCCCGCAGCTTGTACCAGGACATCGCGGCCACCAGCAGTGGCGTGCGCAGCAGTTTCCCCCCCGGGAAGCGCCCATGCGGGATGCGCTCGTACACATCCAGCCGTTCGTTCTGGCCGGCAATGGCATCGGCAATGACCTTGCCTGCCAATCCCGTCGCCGCGACGCCATGGCCGGAGAAACCCTGCGCGAAGTACACGTTGGGCGTGAGCCGGCCCCAGTGTGGGGCGCGGTTGCGGGTGATGTCCACGTAGCCGCCCCAGACCTGCTCCATGCCCACGTCCGCCAGCTGCGGGAACACCTGGTGCATGCGTTTGGTCATTACCCCGCGCAGGTTCGGCGGCGGCAGCGCCGAATAGCTGGCGCGGCCGCCGAACAGCAGGCGGTGGTCGGTACTGAGCTTGAAGTAGTCCAGTGCCCAGCTGACGTCGGCCACGGCCATGTCATTGCGGATCAGCGCCCGCGCCCGTTCCTCGCCCAAGGGCGCGCTGGCGCCGATGTAGGTACCTACCGGCATGATCCGGCTCTCCAGCTCCGGCGCGATGCCCTGCAGCCAGGCATTGCCGGCGATGACCACCTGGTTTGCGGTGACGTTGCCGTGGGCTGTCCGCAGCTGCGGGCGGTTCCCGCGCACCAGTTCAACGACAGGGCTGGCTTCATGGATCACTACGCCAAGCCCCTCAGCCGCGCGAGCCAGCCCCTGCGCATAGGCCAGCGGATGCAGATGGCCGCTGGCCGCATCGAACATCGCGCTGCGATAGCGCGGGCTGTCGAGCTGGCTTTGCAGCTGTTGCCGGTCCCACCACTGCAGTGGGTAGTCGTAGCGCTCCACCAGGGTATCCATGCCCGCACGCAGCGCACGCTCCTGGCGTGCATTGATCGGCACGCTGGCGTGGCCATCGCGCCAGTCGCAGTCGATCGCGTAGTGCCCCAGGCGGTGGCGGAGCAGGGCCATGCCCTCACGCGAGAAGTCGAACAGCCGGCGCGCATCGGCGTTGCCGACCAGCCGTTCCAGCGTATCCACCTCGCAGCCATACCCGACAATGGCCTGGCCGCCATTGCGGCCCGAGGCGCCCCAGCCGACCCGGTGCGCTTCGAGCACGGTCACCCGGTAGCCGCGCTCGGCCAGCGAGAGCGCAGCCGACAGGCCGGTGTAGCCGGCGCCCAGCACGCACACGTCGGTGGCATGGTCGCCCCGCAGCGGCGCGCGCAGTGGTGTGTCGGGCACGCTGTCGGCATACCAGCTGGGTGCATGCGCCTGTCCGGCCAGGCTCATCGGGGGCTCGCTCATGCGCACAGCATGCCAGCAACCTGTGTCGAGGGCAGGTGCGCCCGCTGTGACGGCGGCTGCCGGCGAGGGTACAGTGGCACTATCACAGTACGTTCCAGCCCTTCGGCGAAGCTTGTCGTCGTTACTCCAGCACAGCAGACCGGTCATGACCACCCGAACGCGTTCGCGCAAAGCCCCGTCTCCATCGCGCAAGGCCGCCGCTCCCTCGCGGAAGGCGCCCGCGCGCAAGGCCGCCGCCAAGCCGGCCGCCGAGGAGAGCGTGCTGCTGCGCTGGCTCAAGGATCGCCACATCACCGAGGTGGAGTGCCTGGTGCCGGACATCACCGGCAATGCGCGCGGCAAGATCATCCCGGCCGACAAGTTCTCGCACGACTACGGCACCCGCCTACCCGAAGGCATCTTCGCCACCACCGTCACCGGCGAGTTCCCGGACGATTACTACGAGCTGACCTCGCCCTCGGACTCGGACATGATCCTGCGACCGGACCCGGACACCGTGCGCATGGTGCCGTGGGCCACCGATCCCACCGCCCAGGTCATCCACGATTGCTACACCAAGCACGGCGAGCCGCATGAGCTGGCGCCGCGCAACGTGCTGCGCCGGGTCCTCGATGCCTATGCCGAACTGGGCCTGCGCCCGGTGGTGGCGCCGGAGCTGGAATTCTTCCTGGTGCAGAAGAACACCGACCCGGATTTCCCGCTGCTGCCGCCCGCCGGCCGCTCGGGCCGCCCGGAAACGGCACGGCAGTCGTACTCGATCGATGCGGTCAACGAATTCGATCCGATCCTCGACCTGATGTACGACTACTGCGATGCGATGAAGCTGGACGTGGACACGCTGATCCACGAATCCGGCGCGGCGCAGCTGGAGGTCAACTTCACCCACGCCAACGCCATGGACCTGGCCGACCAGGTGTTCCTGTTCAAGCGCACCATGCGCGAATCGGCCATGCGCCACGGGGTGTACGCCACTTTCCTGGCCAAGCCGATGGAAACCGAGCCGGGCAGCGCCATGCACATCCATCAGAGCCTGGTGCGGATCAGCGACGGCCACAACGTGTTCAGCGGCGACAGCGGCGGCGAGGAGTTCAGCCCGCTGTTCGGCCACTACCTGGCCGGCCTGCAGAAGTACGTGCCGGCGGCGATGGCCTTCTTTGCCCCGAACGTGAATTCCTACCGCCGGCTGGTGTTCGGCGAAGTGTCCCCCAGCAACGTGCACTGGGGCTTCGACAACCGCACCTGCGGGCTGCGGGTGCCGCTGGACACCCCGGAGAACATGCGGGTGGAGAGCCGGTTCGCCGGCTCGGACGCCAACCCCTACCTGGCCATGGCCGCCACCCTGGCCGCCGGTCTGCTGGGCATCCGCGAGCAGGGCTCGCCGACCGCGCCGATCAGCGGCAGCGCCAAGGAGCTGGGTTACGACTTGCCGCGCTCGCTGGGCGAGGCGCTGGACGGCCTGGAGCGCTGCCCGGAGCTGCGCGAAATGCTGGGCGAGCGCTTCTGCCGGGCCTACGTGTCGGTCAAGCGCAAGGAATACGAGACCTTCTTCCGGGTGATCAGCTCCTGGGAACGTGAATTCCTGCTGCTGAATGTGTGACAGGCCCAGCCGCCCGATCCCGCATGGCCAGCCCGGGCCCGTGCTGGGAAAATAACCAGTTGCCCGTTAGGCTGGCACCGTTCTACCGGTCCGGCCGGTTCCCCCACCTCGCACCTGACCCGCGGAGAGTCCAATGAAGCTGCGAATCCTCACCCTCGGCATCGCCGTTTCCCTGCTCAGCGCCTGTGGCGGCGCCAAGCAGGAAGACAGCAAGGTGCTGAATGTCTACAACTACAGCGACTACATCGCCGAAGACACCATCCCGAACTTCGAAAAGGCCACCGGCACCAAGGTGACCTACGACGTGTTCGACAGCGACGAGATGGTCGAGACCAAGCTGCTGGCGGGTGGCAGTGGCTACGACGTGGTGGTGCCGACCCTGAACTTCTTCGGCCGCCAGATCCAGGCCGGCGTGTTCCTGCCGCTGGACAAGAGCAAGATCCCGAACCTGGCCAATCTCGACCCCGAGATGATGAAGCGCATCGCGCAGCAGGATCCGGACAACAAGTACGGCGTGCCGTACATGATCGGCACCACCGGCATCGGCTACAACGTGGAGATGCTCAAGGAGCGTTTCGGCGGCAGCACCGAGATCGCCAACAGCTGGGACCTGATCTTCAAGCCGGAAAACATCGCCAAGATGAAGGATTGCGGGATCACGATCCTGGATACCCCGGCCGACATGATTCCCATCGCCCTGCATTACCTGGGCGAAGACCCGCACAGCCATGACCCGGCGGTGATCCAGAAGGCGGCCGACCTGCTCAAGACCATCCGCCCGTACGTGCAGAACTTCCACTCCTCGCAGTACGTGGGTTCGCTGGCCAACGGCGGCACCTGCCTGGTGGTGGGCTGGTCGGGCGACATCATCCAGGCCCGCGACCGCGCGGCCGAAGCGGCCAACGGCGTGACCGTGGCCTATTCGATCCCGAAGGAAGGCGCCCCGCAGTGGTTCGACATGCTGGCCATTCCCAAGGATGCCAAGCACCCGGAAGCGGCCTACGCCTTCATCAATTACCTGCTGGACCCGAAGGTCGCCGCGGCCAACACCAACTTCATCCACTACGCCAACCCGGTGAGCGCGGCCACGCCGCTGGTGGACGAATCGATCCGCAACGACGCGACCATCTACCCGCCGGCCGACGTGGCCGCGAAGATGTTCACCTACTCGATCAACCCGCCGGAAGTGGACAAGCTCTACACCCGGTTGTGGACCGAGGTGAAGACGGGTCGCTGAGGCGACGGGTTTGAACGATGGAAAGAGGGGCCGCCAGTGAAAATCGGCGGCCCTTTTTCATGGGGAGCAGTGCTGCCTTGCCCAAACGTGAGGCGGGACGATCCTGGTCGACGGAGAGCCGGTGAAGGTCGGGGAGCCCGGTCCAGACGACTGTCGAAATCCGCGAAGTTGGATGTAGTACGTGGCATCCTGGTCCAGCGCGTAGTTGGCGGAGATGTTGATGTCGATAGCAATCTCCTCGCCGGGCTTCAGTGCCACGACCTCATTCCGCACCTCCGGCACCAGGTTGACCACTGTTCCCGTGTACCTCGCCGCGTTGCCAGAGGTCGAGGCCACCTGAAAATAGTCGCTCCACAGTTTTCCGTCAGGCATCGCGCTGGGAATGTCTGCTGCGCGGATCGTGGCTGTCTGTGGGCCTGTGTTGACGTACCGCACCGTCACCACAACGCTGTCGCTGGGTGGAGCGCAGCGTTGCTTGATGGACGCTGCGACTTTTGCTTCGGCAGAATAGACACAAAGCAGGAGGGCAGCCGCCATCCATAGCCTAGAGAACCTCACGGTTCCATCCGTTCTATGCACGAATTGACCATCGCCGAAGCATGCCGTAGCTGCGCGAGGATGCTCGGCAAGAGCGCTTCCGCATCCCGCCCACCATTGCACAGGAAGTTCGAGCTTGGTCGCTGCAGGTTGTACATGCCGATGAAGAACAGGCCCGGCTGCGGGGAGACGCCGTAATCGCCCAGCGGGTAGCCGTTCGGGTCGAGTACGCCCGGCACTTCGAGCCATGGCCACTGCGCGTCGAAACCGGTGGCCGCCACGATCGTGCCGATTCCGGCGGCGTCGAGCCGGATGCAACGCGGGGAGGCGTCCGGCTCCCAGTCCAGGTAGACCTCTTCGGGCAGGTAGCGCGCGTCATCGGTCGGTGTCTCTGCGGCGGATGCGTAGTGCGCATCGGCCATGTCGTTGAGGTGCCTGTACTCGGCGCGGGTGCCGGCCACCGCCTCGCGGATCTGCGGGCGCGCATCGCGGAAGTGCGCGATGTGGCCTTCCAGATGTTCCAGCCTGCCAAGCAGCACGATGCCCTCGCGGTGCATCGACAGCAGGCTGATCGAGCTGCCCATGCCCAGCGCACCGGTACCCGATACCAAGGGGAACTCCGCCGTTCGCGCCTTCTGCAGCGCGCCGGGCACCCCCGCGATCACGTCCTGGCGTTCGCTTACGTGCCGATGCAGCAGCCCCTGCATGTCCCACCAGTGCATGGAATCCCGGCCGCGTACGCGGCGGATGTGCGAGAAACGGTCGGCCATGGACCAGTACACCTCGCGCCCGGCAGTGCGAAGGTCCTGGGCGATCTGTGCGCCGGACTGGCCACCGCCGATCACAAGTACGGCGCCCGAGCCGAGCTGCTCGGGTCGCCGGTACTCGCTGGAGTGGACAACCTCCAGCTCGGCGGCAGGGGAGAAGAACGCCCGCGGCCAGCGCGGGCGACGGTACTCCCCGCTTGCCACGACCACGCAGCGTGCCTCGAGCGTGCCATGGCTGGTGATGACGCGGTAGCCGTCGCCAACTGCAAACACCCGATGCACGGTGCATCCCTCGGCCACGGGCAGCTGCCGTCGACGCGCATAGCCGGCCAGCATCTCGATGACATCGGGCGCGGTGGCGAAACCCGTTGGATCCGGGCCGTCGTACTGGTAGCCGAGCAGGGCGGTCAGGAAGTTGGGCGTGTTGAGGCGGAACGAATCCCATCTCCTTGTCCAGCTGGAGCCGATGGTTTCTGCTTCCAGAACCTGGTGGCGCACGCCTGCCTCCACCAGCAAGGCGCTGAGCGACAGGCCGGAGTGTCCTGCGCCAATAACAACTACGTCAAAGGGCCGTACGTCGGGGATGGCTTGCATGCGTGACTCCTTGTGATGGTGCGCGTTCGTCGTTCGTGGAGGTATTGCGCTCACACTGTCGGGAGGTCAACGCGATGTCGCGCGGAATGTGACGCGTCACTTGCCTGTCGCTCACGCGTGTTGGAAGGTGTGCACGAGATCAAGGAACCGCGGAAATCCCCGCTTCAGCAGACCGGGAGCGACAAACGCTCAGGCGTTTTCAGCTGCTGCTCTCGCGGGGACGAGCAAGGCGTGTCAAGGGGGGCTTCGGCACCCTCGCGTCCAGGTCGGATGGGCGCGACAACGGCAGGGCGTTCACGTCGCCTCGGCGGCACGCTTATTAGGGTTCTTCCTGAGCCCCTTGGCCCGGCGGGCCCAACCGCCA
>DGIP01000340.1:7399-7684 GCA_002386405.1 Stenotrophomonas maltophilia | reverse complement strand
CCGGCGGGCCCAACCGCCACGATCCGGTATCGCTGCTGTCGCCAACGGTCGCTAAAATGGGCCGTCCCCCCCGTCCTGACGCCGCTCCTGGAGCCGCTGCCCATGCCATTTGAAGCCAAGCCGGAAGGCGAGGTCGTCCCGGTCCTGGAGCCGGGCTATCTGTCCATCCGCGCGCTGCGCAAGGAATTCGACGGCTTCGTCGCGCTCGACGACGTCAGCCTGGACGTGCGCAAGGGCGAGATCTTCGCCCTGCTGGGCGGCTCGGGCAGCGGCAAATCGACCCTG
>DGIP01000340.1:0-7140 GCA_002386405.1 Stenotrophomonas maltophilia | reverse complement strand
CGGCAAATCGACCCTGCTGCGCTGCCTGGGCGGGTTCGAAACCCCCACCGCCGGCACCATCGACCTGGACGGCCAGCGCATCAATGCGCTGCCCCCGTACCAGCGGCCGATCAACATGATGTTCCAGTCCTACGCCCTGTTCCCGCACATGAGCGTGGAGCAGAACATCGCCTTCGGCCTGAAGCAGGACGGCCTGGCCCGCGACGCCATCCGCCGCCGGGTCGGAGAGATGCTGGAGCTGGTGCAGCTGGAGAAGCTGGCCAAGCGCAAGCCGCACCAGCTTTCCGGCGGCCAGCAGCAGCGCGTGGCGCTGGCGCGGTCGCTGGCCAAGGGGCCCAAGCTGCTGCTGCTGGACGAGCCGATGGGCGCGCTGGACAAGAAGCTGCGCTCGCAGATGCAGCTGGAGCTGGTCAACATCATCGAGACCTCGGGCGTGACCTGCGTGATGGTCACCCACGACCAGGAAGAGGCGATGACCATGGCCACCCGCATCGCGGTCATGGATGCCGGCTGGATCCAGCAGGTCGGCAAGCCGGACGAAATCTACGAACAGCCGGCCAACCGCTTCGTGGCCGGCTTCATCGGCTCGGTCAACCTGTTCGACGGGGTGATCGACGAGGACCTGCCCGAGTACGTCACCGTGCGTACGCCGCTGTTCCCCGCGCCGATCTACGTCGCCCACGGCATCACCGGCTATGAAGGGCAGCCGGTGGCGTTCGCGCTGCGCCCGGAGAAGGTGATGATCGGCAAGGACGAGCCGGCCGGGGATACCAACAAGGCACACGGCGTGATCGAGGAGATCGCCTACTTCGGCAGCCATTCGGTGTACCACGTGCGCCTGCCCAGCGGGGCCAAGGTGCTGTCCAACTTCGCCAACTCCCAGCGCTGGGCCAGCGATGGCCTGACCTGGGGCGACAGCGTCTGGGTGCACTGGCGCGACAACGACGGCGTGGTGCTCACCGCATGAACGCCACCGGCTGGAAGCGCTGGCTCCCCGGCACGCGTAGCGGCGTGATCGCCGCGCCGTACCTGTGGCTGCTGCTGTTCTTCGCGGTGCCGTTCGTGATCATCCTGATGATCTCGTTCTCGCGCACCCAGGTCGGCTCGCCGCCGTATACGTGGCTGCTGGAATACGTGGACGGCGCGTTCTCGCTCAAGCTCAACCTGGGCAACTACGCGGCCATGGTCAAGGACAGCCAGTACGTGCTGGCCTACCTGAGCTCGATCAAGATCGCGGTGATCGCCACGCTGTTCACGCTGCTGATCGGTTACCCGATGGCGTACGTGATCTCGCGGATGAGCCCGGCCGCGCGCAACGTGGCGATGATGCTGGTGGTGCTGCCGTCGTGGACCTCGTTCCTGATCCGGGTGTATGCATGGATCGGCATCCTCGACCGCAACGGCCTGCTCAACCAGCTGCTGCTGAAGATCGGGGTGATCGATGCGCCGCTGCAGATCCTGTACACCCCGACCGCCGCCTACATCGGCATCGTGTACTGCTACCTGCCGTTCATGGTGCTGCCGCTGTACGCCAACCTGGTGAAGCTGGACAACCGGCTGCTGGAGGCGGCCTACGACCTGGGCGCCAAGCCGTGGCAGGCGTTCCTGCGCATCACGCTGCCGTTGTCGCGCACCGGCATCATCGCCGGCTGCATGCTGGTGATGATCCCCGCCGTGGGCGAATTCGTGATCCCGGAAATGCTGGGCGGGCCGGACACGCTGATGATCGGCCGGGTGCTGTGGGGCGAGTTCTTCAACAACCGCGACTGGCCGACCGCCTCGGCGGTGGCGATCGTGATGCTGGCCCTGCTGCTGGTGCCGATCCTGCTGTTCAACCGGGTGCAGCAGCGCGAGCTGGAAGGGAAGCTGACATGAGCATGGTGCGCCGCAGCCGCTGGCTGGGCTGGACGGTCCTGGGGCTGGGCTTCGCCTTCCTGTACCTGCCGATCCTGCTGTTGATGATCTATTCGTTCAACGCGTCCAAGCTGGCCACGGTCTGGTCGGGCTTCTCCACGCGCTGGTACGGCGAGCTGTTCAACAACCGGCAGATCCTGGATGCGCTGTGGATCAGCCTGAAGGTGGCGTTCTGGACCGCCAGCGCGGCCACCGTGCTGGGCACCATGGCGGCGATGGTGATGACCCGTTTCAAGCGCTTCCCGGGCAAGACCGTGTTCGGTGCGTTGATCACCGCGCCGCTGGTGATGCCCGAAGTGATCCTGGGCTTTTCGCTGATGACGCTGCTGGTGGCGATGGGCGGCATCCCGGGCTTCCCCAGCCGTGGGGTGGGCAGCATCTGGATCGCGCATGTCACGTTCACGCTGTCCTTCGTGACCGTGATCGTCTCCTCGCGCCTGCAGGAACTGGACCGTTCGCTGGAAGAGGCGGCCATGGACCTGGGCGCGAGCCGGTTGAAGGTGTTCTTCCAGATCACCCTGCCGATCATCGCCCCGGCGCTGGTGGCCGGCTGGCTGCTGGCCTTCACCCTGTCGCTGGATGACGTGGTGATTGCCAGCTTCGTGGCCGGGCCGAATTCGACCACGCTGCCGATGAAGGTATTCGCCTCGGTGCGGATGGGGATCAAGCCGGAGATCAATGCGCTGGCCACGCTGATGGTGCTGGCGGTGTCCGTGGCGGCCGTGGCGGGGTGGTTCATCACCTCGCGCAGCGAGAAGCGCCGGCAGCGCGACATGCAGCTGGCCCTGCAGGACAAGGGCTGACGCAACATCCGGCTCACAGGGCCGGGCGCAGAATGGGTGCCTGTCTTTCGGAGCACCGCGATGACCGTTGAAATCGTCAACCCCGCCACCGGCCTGGTGGCTTACCGCCACGAACTGTTGAACGCGGCCGGGATAGAGCAGCGCCTGGCCGCTGCCGCCGCGGCCTTCCCGCTGTGGTCGGCCCGCTCGCTGCAGGAGCGCGGTACCATCCTGCGCGCCATCGCCGCCCAGCTGCGTGCGCGCAGGGACGACATCCAGCAGGCAATGACCACCGAGATGGGCAAGCTCAAGGGCGAGGCGCTGGCCGAGGTGGAAAAGTGCGCGCAGGCCTGCGAGTACTACGCCGACCACGCCGCCGATTACCTCAAGCCGCAGCTGATCGACACCGAAGCCCAGCGCAGCTACGTGCGCTATGAACCGATCGGCTGCGTGTTCGCGGTGATGCCGTGGAATTTCCCGATCTGGCAGGTATTCCGCTTCCTGGCGCCGGCGTTCATGGCCGGCAACGTGGCCCTGCTCAAGCATGCCAGCAACGTGCCGCAGTGCGCGGACCTGATCCTGGCGGTGTGCCGCGACGGCGGCTTGCCGGAGGGCGTGTTCGATGTGCTGCACATCGACAACGACCAGGCCGCCGAGGTGCTCCGCGACAAGCGGGTCAAGGCGGTCACCCTGACCGGCAGCGAGCGGGCAGGGCGCTCCATCGCCTCCAATGCCGGTGACCAGCTCAAGAAGTGCGTGATGGAACTGGGTGGCAGCGATGCGTTCGTGGTGCTGGACGATGCGGACCTGGACAAGACCGTCGCGGCAGCGGTGAAGTCGCGCTTCGACAACAGCGGGCAGACCTGCATCGCGGCCAAGCGCTTCATCGTGGTCGATGCGATTGCCGATGCGTTCGTGGAGAAGTTCGTCGCGGCGGCTGGAGCGCGCGTGTACGGCGATCCGCAGGACGAGAAGACCACGCTGGCGCCGATGGCCCGTGCAGATCTCCGCGACGAACTGCACAAGCAGGTGCAGGCGAGCGTGGGCAAGGGCGCGAAGGTGCTGCTGGGCGGCGAGCCGGTGGCGGGCACGCACGCGGGCTACCCGGCGACCATCCTCGACAACGTGGTGCCCGGCATGCCGGCCTACGAGGAAGAACTGTTCGGGCCGGTGGCGGCGATCCTGCGCGTGCGCGACGACGCCGATGCGCTGCGCGTGGCCAACGATACGACGTTTGGTCTGGGCGGCAGCGTGTGGAGCGGCGACCCGGTGCGCGGCGAAGGCATCGCCAAGCGGCTGGAATGCGGCGCCGCGTTCGTCAATGCCATCGTCAAAAGTGATGTGCGGTTGCCGTTTGGTGGCAGCAAGCGGTCCGGGTTCGGTCGCGAGCTGGCCGACCACGGCATCCACGAGTTCATGAACATCAAGACGGTTTACGTGGCCTGATACAGCGTGACCACCAACGGTGGTCACCTACCGACAGGCAGACGCACCGGCGGGGGACGCAACGGCGGTCATCCGACCGTGGCGGTCTCCCGGCGGTAGGTATCGACCGCTGGTCGATACGCGCTTACAGCCACCGTACCCGCTTGAACAGGCGGTACAGGCCCACGCAGATCGCGCCCACCCCGATGATCATCGCGGGGTAGGCCCACGGCCTGTCCAGCTCGGGCATGTGGGTGAAGTTCATGCCGTACCAGCTGGTGATCAGGGTCGGGGCTGCCAGCAGCGCCGCCCACGCACCAAGGCGCTTGACCGTCTCGCCCTGGGCCAGCGTGACCAGCGACAGGTTCACGCTCAGCGCCGTGCCCAGCATCTCGCGCAGGGTGTCGATCACATCGCTGATGCGCACGGCGTGGTCGTGCACGTCGCGGATGTACAGCTTCACTTCGTCGGGGATCAGCTCGCCCGGGTAGCGGCGCAGCTGCGCCAGCACGTCCTGCAGCGGAGCCACCGCCATCCGCATCTTGTTGAGTTCGCGCTTGAGCTCATACAGGCGCACCACGGTGCTGCGCTGGTAGCTGTCGGCGAAGATGTCCTTCTCCAGCGAATCCAGGGTGTCGCGGAAGTCGGTGGTGATCGGCAGGTAATTGTCGACCACGAAGTCCAGTACGCCGTACAGGCAGTAGGACGCACCCATGGTCAGCAGTTGCGGCTCGCGTTCCACCCGTGCGCGCACCGGCGCGTAGGAGAGCGAGGCACCGTGGCGCACCGTGACCAGGAAACGCGGGCCGAGGAACGCATGGGTTTCGCCATACTCGATCCGGTCGTGCACCCGCTGCGCCGTGGTGACCACCACGAACAGGCTGTTGCCGTACGCCTCCACCTTGGGCCGCTGGTGTGCGTTGCGCGCATCGTCGATGGCCAGGTCGTGCAGGCAGAACTCTTCCTGCAGCTTCAACAGCACCGAATCGGCAGGGTCGTACAACCCCACCCAGACGAACCCGTTGTTGCTGGCGATCACGTCGCTGATCGCATCCAGCGCGATGTCGTGCCGCTTTCCCTGGTCGTCGTAGTGCACGCAGTTGATGACGCAGGTGGGATTGGCGGTGGTTTCCATGGTCGACATCCTGCGTTAGCGGCCCGTGACAGCCGGGTCATGACGGCCCAGCACCCAGGCCAGCGCCACGTGCAGTGGCAGCAGCAGCACGATCCACTGCAGGTTCACCTGCGCCTGCAGGGTCAGCCAGTGCAGCACCAGGCCCAGCAGTGAAAGGACGGCAACGGTCCACAGCGTCCAGCGGAACCACGCCCGGGGGGCGCGCCCGCGAAGCAGGGTCACCGCGCCCGGAAGCAGCAGCAGGCACAGCGGCGAGAGCTGCAGCAGGTTGCGGTTGGCCCAGGCGGCGTGGTGCGCGCTGAAGCCCCACAGGTAGGCCAGCAGGATGCCGGCAATCCCGCAGAACAGCCACAGCGGCACGGCCAGCCCGGCCAGCAGGCGCCGGCGGCGCTGCAGGGCGAATACGCCGGCAGCCAGCACCAGCCCGCACAGCAGCCACGGCCACCAGCGCCGCGCGAATTCAGCCGGCTCCGGCGCGATCCGGTGCGGCAGCAGTTCCTGCTCGTCCTGCACCAGCGGGCGGCCGTCGCTGTTGCGCACCTCGCGCAGCGCGTCGGCCAGGCGCATCGGCACGAACGCTTCCTGCCAGCGCGACAGTGGCTGGTCGGCGAACGGGCCGAGGCCGATATCGAAGCCCAGCCACATCCACGGGGCCGGTGAGGCCAGGCGCACCGATTCGCTGCGGTAGGTGTTGCCGCGCGAACGGCCGGACAGCTGCGAGTGCAGCCCGCCGCCCAGCGCGCCATCGATCGCATCGCGGACCATGGTGGCGCAGTTGGCAGTGTAGTAGTCGTAGCGGTAGCGCGCGTTTTCCGGCTTGGCGCGCTCGGCCAGCGAGGCGGCCAGGGTGCGTGCCTGGTCCGGGCTGAGGTCCAGCCACTGCAGGTTGGCGCCGCGGCCGCTGTCGCGGTAGTAGGACAGGTCCTGGTCCAGCGGCAGCGCCACCAGGTAATACATCATCTCGCCGCGCAGGAAGCGGCCGACGAAGTCGGGTTCGCTGGGGTCGAAATAGCCGAAGTTGTACGAGGTGGCCTCGCCGCTGACCGGGTCCTCAACCACGATCGCGTCATGCCCGAAGCGCTCGAAGAAGATGCTGCCCGGCTGCATGGTGACGATGCCGATGCGCGGCGGAGGCGCTTCGGCAGGCGGGGCGACGGCGGTGGCCGTTGCCGGTTCGGGCGTGGCCTGCGCCAGTGCGGCCAGCGGCAGGCTGGACACACCGGCCAGGAACAGGAGGAACAACAGGCGGCACAACGGCCACCGCGTCAGCAGGGGCCGCATGGCGTGGGTCAATCCTCGATGATGGCGTCGGGCGGCAGCACGGTCACATGGAACGCCTGCACGCGGCGGGCATCGGCGCGCGCCACCCGGAACACGAAGCGGTCCAGGGTCAGCTCGTCGCCGGTCTCGGGCAGGTGCCCGATCGCCTCGGTGACCAGGCCACCGATGGTGTCGTAGTCGTCGTCGGGGAACGTGGCGCCGAAACGCTCGTTGAAATCCCCGATCGGGGTCAGCGCGTCGACCACGTACTGGCCGTCGGCCTGGATCGCGATCTGCGCGGTGTGGTCTTCGGCCTCGTCGTGCTCGTCGTCGATCTCGCCGACGATCTGCTCCAGCACGTCCTCGATGGTGACCAGCCCGGCAACACCGCCGTACTCGTCCACCACGATCGCCATGTGGTTGCGCGAGAGCCGGAACTCCTTGAGCAGCACGTTGAGCTTCTTGGCTTCTGGAATCAGCACCGCCGGGCGCAGCAGTTCGCGCACGTTGGCCGGCCCGTTGTCGGCGACCACGCCGCGCAGCAAGTCCTTGGCCAGCAGCACGCCCAGGATGTCGTCCTTGTTGTCGCCGTGCACCGGGAAGCGCGAATGGCCGGATTCGACC
>DGIP01000343.1:8182-8348 GCA_002386405.1 Stenotrophomonas maltophilia | reverse complement strand
GATCGAGACCGGCGCCGCCGAGCCGGCGCAATGGGCTGCACATGGGCGCGCGCTGTGCGCGGCGCTGGAGGCGTTGCCGGCGCCGTATATCGAGATGGCGGCCAACGATGACGATGGGTTGGATGCGCATCTGCACCCGCTGCATGCTCCGGTGGCGCGGGTGGTG
>DGIP01000343.1:7558-7841 GCA_002386405.1 Stenotrophomonas maltophilia | reverse complement strand
CGGTGCTCAAGGCGCTGGTGCACCGGGCGATCGATGCGGGCACCACGGTGGCGATCCGTGCGTGTGGGTCGGAGCAGGAGCTGCTGGATGCACTGCGCGTGGCGGACCACAGCCGCGGCGAAGTGACGCTGCTGGATCCGGGTGCGTGCGTGGGAAGTCCGCGCTTGCAGCGGTTGCTGCCGCACCTGCACAACGTGTACGTGGAAGTGCATGACGATGATGCAGGCGCGCCGGAGGATTGCCTGCCGGCGGACGTGGGCCAGCGCATCGGCGTGGCGCACGG
>DGIP01000343.1:0-7293 GCA_002386405.1 Stenotrophomonas maltophilia | reverse complement strand
GGCGGGGTTTCCCCCGCCGTTTGTTGTTACATCGACCGCATTATTTCAGGCCGCGGTTGACCAGCAGCGGTTCTACCGACGGGTCCTTGCCGCGGAATTCGCGGTACAGGTCCGCCAGTTCCACGCTGTTGCCGCGCGAGAGGATCTTGTCGCGGAACACCTGGCCGTTTTCAGCGGTCAGGCCACCGTGCTCCTTGAACCACTCGAACGAGTCGTGGTCCAGCACTTCGGCCCAGAAGTAGGCGTAGTAACCGGCCGAGTAGCCGCCGCCCCAGATGTGGTCGAAGTAGGTGGTGCGGTAACGCGGCGGAACCTGCGCCAGGTCGACCTTGTACTTCTTCAGCGCGGCCGCTTCAAACGGGGCCACGTCCTGCAGCTTGGCGTCGGCCGGCTGGGTGTGCCAGGCGAGGTCGAGCAGTGCGGCCGACAGGTACTCGGTGGTGGCGTAGCCCTGGTTGAAGGTACGCGCCTTGAGGATCTTGTCGACCAGCGCCTGCGGCATCGGCTCACCGGTCTTGTAGTTCTTGGCGTAGTTGGCGAACACCTTCGGGTCCAGCGCCCAGTGCTCGTTGAACTGCGAGGGGAACTCGACGAAATCGCGCGAGGTGCTGGTACCGGCGATGGACGGGTACTTCACGTTCGAGAACATGCCGTGCAGCGCATGGCCGAACTCATGGAACATGGTGGTGACGTCGTCGAAGCTCAGCAGGGCCGGCTGGCCGGCAGCAGGCTTGGTGAAGTTGCAGACGTTGTAGACCACCGGCTTGGCACCGGTCAGGCCATTCTGCTCGACGAACACGTCCATCCAGGCGCCGCCGGACTTGCTGTCGCGCTTGAAGTAGTCGGTGTAGAACAGCGCCAGCGAGGTGCCGTCCTTGTCGAACACTTCATACACCTTCATGTCCGGGTGGTAGGTCGGAATGTCGGTACGCGGCTTGAAGGTGATGCCGTACAGCTGGGTGGCGGCGTAGAAGACGCCGTTCTGCAGCACGTTGTCCAGTTCGAAGTACGGCTTGATCTGCGATTCGTCCAGGTCGTACTGCGCCTTGCGCACCTGTTCGGCGTAGAAGTCCCAGTCCGATGCGGCCAGCTGGAAGCCACCCTTCTGCGCGTCGATCACCTTCTGCATCTCGGTGATTTCACCGCGTGCCTTGTTGGTGGCGGCCGGCACGGTGTCGGTCAGCAGCTTGAGCGCGGCAGCCGGGGTCTTGGCCATCTGGTCGGCCAGACTGTAGGCGGCGTAGTTTTCAAAGCCGAGCAGCTTGGCCTTCTGCGCACGCAGCTGGGCCAGGCGCTGCACCGTTTCGCGGGTGTCGTTGGCATCACCGCGCTCGGCGCGGGTTTCCGAGGCCTTGAGCACGGCAGCGCGCTGCTCGCGGTTGCTCAGCGAGGCCAGCACCGGCTGCTGGGTGGTGTTCTGCAGCGGCAGCAGGAACTTGCCTTCCAAGTTGCGCGCCTTGGCGTCGGCGGCGGCGGTGTTGATCTCATCCTCGCTCAGGCCGGCCAGGTTGGCCTTGTCGTCCACCACCACGGCAGCGGCGGCGGTCGCGGCGACCAGACGGGTATGGAACTGAGTGGCCAGCGTGGTTTCTTCCACGTTGAGCTTGCGCAGGGCGGCCTTGTCGGCGTCGTTCAGCTGCGCACCGGCGCGGACGAATTCCTGGTAATCGCGTTCGACCAGGCGGGTCTGCACCGGGTCCAGGCCCAGCGAGGCGCGCTGGTCGTAAAGGGTCTTGATGCGCGCGAACAGCTTCGGGTCCAGGCTGATTTCATCCTGGTGTTCGGCCAGCTTCGGGGCGACTTCTTCCTGGATCTTCTGGCGCGCTTCGTTGGTATCGGCCTGGACCAGGCCGAAGAACACGCGCGACACGCGGTCCAGCGTTTCGCCGCTGCGCTCAAGCGCTTCGATGGTGTTGTCGAAGGTGGCCGGTTCGGCGTTGTCGGCGATCTTGCGCACTTCGGCCAGGTGCTGCTTCATGCCTTCGTTGAAGGCCGGCAGGTAGTCACTGTCCTTGATGCGGTCGAACGGCGGGGCCTGGAACGGCAGCGTGCTGGCGCTCAACAGGGGGTTGGTGGAGGCGTCGGCCGGCTGCTGCGCGGCGGGGGTCTGGGCGTCGGACACGGGGGTGGACTCCTTGCCGGAACAGGCCGCCAGCGCCAGGCTGATGGCGGCGGCCAAGATAACGGTACGCGACATGAAACGGGCTCCTGGAATGAGGTGAAGCGGCACACAACCGCAGCCGATCACCCTACTCCCATTGCCCGCGCCCGGCATGTGCCGGACGTGGCGCCTGGCCTTGCTTCAGGCGGTGCCGCGGTTCTTGCCCTGCCAGGGGCGGTAGTACTCGCGGATGGCGGCCATGTCGGCCGCGTCGTCGCCGGTGGAGTAGAACAGCGGGCCAATGCCGATGGTCTTTTCCGGGTAGTGGAAATAGCAGGCCAGCACCGGCACGTCGGCCATGCGGGCGATCTTCAGGAACCCGGCCTTCCAGTGGGTCACGGCCTTGCGGGTGCCTTCGGGGGTGATGGCGTACCAGAGGCGGTCGGACTTGCGCAGCAGGCTGACCGCCTGCTCCACGGTGCCCTGCGGCGAGCTGCGGTCCAGCGGGATCACGCCCAGGGCGCGCAGCAGCGGCGACAGCGGCCACCAGAACAGCGAGGCCTTGCCCAGCACCTTCACCTGCATGCCCAGCGCGATCTTGGCCGCCATGCCCCAGAAGCCGTCCCAGTTGGACGAGTGCGGGGCGACGATGAAGACCAGCTTGGGCACGTCCGGGAAGGTACCGGTGACCTTCCAGCCGCCCAGGCGCAGGGTGCAGCGCGCCAGCCAGCGCAGGAAACGGTTCGGTTTGACCTGCGGCATGTTGGGCGGCACGGCCGGCAGCAGCGGACTTCGGTTGTTCAAGCAATCACTCCCAATTGCGTGTGGTGCGGCCGCGCTTGATCTGCGCGCGGCCTTTCTTTTCATCCAGCCGGCGCAGCTTGGAGCCATGCGAGGGCTTGGTGGCCACGCGCGGCTTGGGCACGCTGAGGCTGGCCTGGATGAAGGCGGCCAGGCGCTCGCGCGCATCATCGCGGTTGCGGTCCTGGGTGCGGAAACGCTGGGCATCGATGACCAGCACGCCCTCGCCGGTCATGCGCCGGTCGCGCCGGGCCAGCAGGCGGGTGCGCAGCGGCTCGGGCAGCGAGGGCGATCCGGCCACGTCGAACCGCAGCTCAACGGCGCTGGATACCTTGTTCACGTTCTGCCCGCCGGCACCGCTGGCGCGCACGAAGCGTTCGACGATCTCCGTATCCGGAATCGCCAGGTGCGCGTTGATGGTGACAGGCCCGTTTCCCATGGGCGGCATTGTAAAGGCAGGATCGCCGCCTGAGGTGACCGTAATGTTCACCAATACCGCCGATAAGGGGCATAAAAGCCGGGTACGGGCCGGAACCGTCGGCGCCGGACGCGGCCGTGCGACGCGCGCACGGCCGCTTGACCGGATCGCAGGTATGCTCGGGCTTCCACGCAACGCAGGATGCACTTACATGATGTCGACCCGTTCGCCGGCCCGCCGTGGCCTGACCCGCCTGGCCCTGACCCTTGCGCTGGGCCTGGCCGCCATTGCCCCGGCGCTGGCCGCGCCGCCGTCGGATGCGGACATCAACCGCCTGCTGGCGGCGTCGCGCGCGCAGAGCATGCTGGACACCATGCTGCCGCAGATCGAGGCGATGCAGCGCCAGCAGTTCCAGCAGGTGGCCGAACAGCGCCAGCTGGATGAGGCCAAGAAGGCGCAGCTGCAGCGCATCGAACAGCGCACCAACCAGACCATCCGCCAGGCGCTGTCGTGGCAGCAGCTGCGGCCGATGTACGTGGACCTCTACAAGAAGACCTTCAGCAAGGAAGACGTGCTGGCCATGGCCGAGTTCTACGAGAGCTCGGCCGGGCAGAGCCTGCTGGACAAGACCCCGGCGCTGATGCAGAACGTGATGGTGGCCATCCAGGACAAGATGCAGCCGCTGTTCGTGGACCTGCAGAAGGACCTGGAGGCGATCGTGAACGAAGCGCCGACGCCGGCGGCGCCGGCCAAGTAAGGTCGAACGGTGTGGGTGTGCGTGGGACACGCGTGGCGTGTCACTACGCGGTTGGTCGGTGCAGGGTGATTGCGGGCTCGCCCCGTAGTGACACGCCATGCGTGTCCTCGCGGTCCCGGACCCGCGCGACGCGTTACCAGCCGAACAGATCCATCGCCTTGCGGAACTCCCCATCCACCGGCGCGCTGACATCCATCAGCGTGCCGTCCGGGTGCGGGAAACGCAGGCGCTCGGCGTGCAGCAGCATGCGGTGGATGCCCTGCATGCGGAAGCTGCGGTTGTGGCGGCCATCGCCGTGGCTGGTGTCGCCGATCAGGTGATGTGAGAGGTGCTTGAGGTGCCGGCGGATCTGGCGGAAGCGCCCGGTCTGCGGCTGGCAGCGCAGCAGCGCATAGCGCGAGGTGGCGAATTCGCCGACCGGCACCGCGATCTCACCCACGGCCACGCGCTGGAAATGGGTGATGGCCTGCTTCTTCACCGGCTTGCCGGGGCCGCCATCGAGGTCGTGGTCGACCGTGAACGCTTCTTCGGCCGGCCAGCCACGGCAGATGGCCAGGTAATCCTTGGTGACATCGCCGCCCATCAGCGATTTGCCCAGCACGCTGGCGCTTTCGCGGTCGAAGGCCAGCAGCAGGCAACCGCTTGTGGCGCGGTCAAGCCGGTGGACCAGGAAGATCGGCTTGCCCAGCTGCTCGCGCAGGCGGTCGGCGAGGAAATCATCTTCGCCCCGGGCCAGCTTGCTGTCATGGACCATCAGCCCGGCAGGCTTGTTGACCACGGCCAGGCGCTCGTCCACGTGCAGCAGCTGGAGCGGTGGCAGCGGCTGCGGCAGCGCCACCGGCGCCTCGACCGTGGCGTCGGCGGACATCCCGATATCGGTCACCGGCGCCACCACGCGCTGGCCAGCGAGAACAGACCCGCTGCGCCGCTCACCCAGCTCCACACCGGCGCATCGCCGAAGTACCAGCCGCCCGGCTGCATGCCGTACAGCACCGCCGCCACGATCAGCAGGCCGACGCCGGCAATGGCGGCCACGGCGCGCTTCTGCAGTTTCTGCAGGTTGGTGTTGAGCGCCACCAGGTCCTGCGAGCGCATGGACAGCTCATGCCCGCCTTCCACCTGCTGGCGCAGCCAGGCGTGTACCAGGCGCGGCATGTCGGGGGTGTGGGTCATGATTTCCGGCAGGCGCTTGCGCAGTTCCTTGAACACCCGGCGCGGGCTGTAGCGTTCGCGCAGGATGCGTTCCAGCACCGGCCGCGCCACTGCCCAGATATCCAGTTCCGGATCCAGCTGGCGGCCCACGCCTTCGATGTTGAGCAGGGTCTTCTGCAGCAGGATCAGCTGCGGCTGCAGGGTGAGCTCGTAACGCTGGGCCACGCGGAACAGCTTGATCAGCACTTCAGCCAGCGAGATCTGCGACAGCGGGCGGGTGAAGTACGGTTCGCATACCGAACGCGCGGCGGCTTCGAGTTCATCAATGCGCACGTTGTTGGGCATCCAGCCGGCTTCGACATGGAGCTCGGCCATGCGCCGGTAGTCCTTGTTGAAGATGGCCATGAAGTTTTCGGCCAGGTAGTACTGATCTTCTTCGGAGAGCTGGCCCATGATGCCGAAATCCAGCGCGATGAAGCGCGGGTTGTCGCGGCGCGCGGGATCGACATCGACCCAGATGTTGCCGGCGTGCGCATCGGCGTGGAAGAAGTTGTCGCGGAACACCTGGGTGTAGAACACGCGCACGCCCTTGGCCGCGAGCGCCTTGCGGTCGATGCCGGCCTTGTCCAGCGCGGCGATGTCGTCCGACGGGATGCCCCACACCCGTTCCAGGGTGAGCGCGCGTTCGGCGGTGTGGCTCCAGATCACCTCGGGCACATACAGGTCGTCCGAATCCACCCAGTTGCGGCGCAGGACGCTGGCATTGGCGCCTTCGCGCTGCAGGTCCAGCTCGGCGGCCAGGGTGTTTTCGACTTCGGCCACCACTTCGCGCGGGCGGATCTTGTCGGCGCGCGGGTGGGTGCGTTCGACCAGCGCCGCAGCTGACTTGAGCAGCGCGATGTCGGCGTCGATCTGCTTTTCGATATCCGGGCGCAGCACCTTGACCACCACCTGGCGGCCATCGGCCAGCGTGGCCGCGTGCACCTGGGCGATCGAGGCCGAGGCCAGCGGTTCCAGGTCGAAACTGGCGAACGCCTCACTGACCGGGCGGCCCAGCGCGGCTTCGACGATGCGCTGCGCGGTGGCGCCATCGAACGGCTTGACCCGATCCTGCAGCAGGGTGAGTTCGTTGGCGATGTCGGCCGGGATCAGGTCGCGGCGGGTGGACAGGATCTGGCCGAACTTGACGAAGATCGGGCCGAGGTCCTGCAGCGCCAGGCGCAGGCGCGCGCCGCGCGACTGCACGGCGATGTCGGCCGAGGCACGCGGCACGAACGGCTTGGCCAGGCGCAGCCAGCCTTCCAGCGGGGTGCCTTCCAGCAGGTCGTCGAGGCGGTAGCGCAGGATCACCCGACCAATGCGGCTGGCGCGGAACACGGCCTTCATGCGCGCACCTGGGCAAGGCGCTGCACGCGGGCGGCGATGCGTTCAACGTCGTCGCGCATCACATCCACATCGTCATGGAAGGCATCCAGTTCGGCTCGGGCTACCACGTCGCGCGACTCCTCGGTGACAAAATCGGCGGCGCTGTGCGCCAGGTCGGACGCGCCACGGCGCGCATGCTGCAGGGCCGAACGCAGGGCATTGGCGATCTGCACGCCGAGCACTTCGCCGAACACCCGAACGAACGGCTGCTGCCAGTCCGGATCGAAACGGCTGGCCAGCTGCTGCAGGCGGCGCGCCAGTTCGGCATCGCCTGAGACCTTGACCCGCCCGGCCGGGGCGTCGCCGCCACGGCGTGCATTGGCCAGGAACGGCAGCTGTGCCAGTACCCCGCCCAACGTGCTGCGCACGGCCAGGTCCGGCTCCTGCTGCGGGTCCACCGGGCCCACCGTTAGGCGCTCACCCTCGACACCGATCCGCATCGCCAGCGCGGGCGATTCCAGGGTCAGGGCGATGTGGCGGCCATCCAGCGCGACCAGCGCGCGGCGGGTGTCGGGATCCAGCGCCAGGGTACGGTTGAGCGCGAGCTGCAGCGCATTGCCGGCCAGGGGCTTGAGGGAGGAGAGCAGGGAGCGGGGCATGCCGACATTCTACAGCGCTGCCCGGTAGAGCCACGCCCTG